>CAYQZM010000028.1:0-12214 GCA_964421935.1 uncultured Rhizobium sp.
ATGCGGTCTTCGCGCCGCGGGGCCTGAAGACCCGCATCATCCATGATTGGCAATGGTTGGCGCCGGGCTGGATATGCAGGATGGCGTGGGTGCCGAACAGCGCCTGCCATTCGGCCGGCTCCTGTTCCTGCTGCGCCACGAACGTCGCGCCCACTTTGCGCACATCGTGATAGACGCCCGCATCGGTCAGGACCAGCGGCAGCGGCGGCAGAATGCGGAAGAAGTAGGCAAAGTTGAGGAAAAGCGTGATCACCGCCATGCCGGCATAGATCTGCATGCGCGCACCGCGGTAGCGCTCATGCCCCAGCTGGGCCAGCGCGCGCATGAAGAAGAAAAACTCCACCAGCGCCAGTCCGCCGCTGGTCAGGAAGGCCAGCCGGCCGATCCGCCCGGACACCACCGGCACCAGCAGGATGGCGTAGGAATAGATGGTGAAGAAGAACAGCAATCCCGAGAACACCAGCCGGGCGTGATAGCGGCGCATATATTCGTTGCCGATGAAGATCGCCACCATGGCCAAAAGGAAGGGCCAGGACGAGGTGATGGAGGCGCTGCGGATATAGAAGACGCAGAATCCCGACAACAGGCAACCCAGCGCGAACTGCGTGACGGCGACCAGGATGGTGCGGGTCTTGTCGGAGGGCTTCCTGCCGTCGGGGCGCGATTCCAGGACATGCAGGACGGCGATGGAAATGCCCGCCACCAGCAGATAGACGATGAACACCGCCTGGGTCAGGGCATGATCGATGCGGCCGAAAGTGGCGCTGTCGAAGGCAAAACCGCCCGCCAGCGACAGAGCGGAGATCTGCCGCTCATGCCGGCGCGCCCAGCCGATGGCCGGATCGAAGGTGGTGCTGCTGAAGGCGAGCATGGGCGTGGTCTTTATGGTGCGCGTCCCTTGATAACAAGGCACGGATTGCGGCAATTCCGCGTTTTTCGGGCTATGGTGGCGCTCAACAATTGTCTCAAGGGATTACAGAGGGAGTACCAGATGCGGTTGGTGCAGTTTCGCGAACAGGATGGACGGCGGGGGGTGGCGGTGCTGGCCGAAGATGGCAGCGGCCGCCGGGTCGAAGGTGTCGCCACCGCCTATGAGCTGGCCATGCGCGCCATTGCCGAGCGGCTGCCACTGGAGGCCATGGCGACCCGGCTGGGGCTGGGCGAGGCTGTGAATGTTCGCCAGGCATTGGCGGAGAAGCGGGTACTGGCGCCCCTGGATCATCCCGACCCGGCCCATCTCATTGTCACCGGGACCGGCCTGACCCATCTGGGCTCGGCCGAAGGCCGCGACGCCATGCACAAAAAGCTTTCGGGCGGCGCCGGCGAAGCGCCGCTCACCGACTCCATGCGGATGTTCAAGCTGGGCCTGGAGGGCGGCAAACCCGCCGCCGGCCAGCAAGGGGTGCAGCCGGAATGGTTCTACAAGGGCGATGGCGACAGCGTGGTGGCGCCGGAAAACCACTTTGTCTCACCGGCCTTTGCCCAGGATGGCGGCGAGGAGCCTGAGATTGTCGGCCTCTATCTGATCGGGCCGGATGGCACGCCGCATCGGCTCGGCTTTGCCCTGGGCAACGAGTTCTCGGACCATGTCACCGAGAAGTTCAACTATCTGTGGCTGGCGCATTCCAAGCTGCGGCAATGCTCCTTCGGCCCCGAACTGCGGACCGGGCCCCTGCCCGCCGCCGTGACCGGGTCATCGCGCGTCCGGCGCGGCAATGACCTAGTCTTCGACAAGCCGTTCCTGTCGGGCGAAGACAATATGAGCCACACCATCGCCAACCTGGAGGCGCATCATTTCAAATATGAAGGTTTCCGCCGGCCCGGCGACGTCCATGTTCATTTCTTCGGCACGGCAACCTTGTCCTTCAGCGCCGGCGTCAAGACACGGGAAGGTGACGTGTTCGAGATCGAGGCGGATGCCTTCGTCTTTCCGCTGCGCAACGGCCTGAGCACAGCGCCGGATGCGCCGTTCCTGGTGGCGGCGCTGTAACAGTCAGAAAGGTGCGCGCAGCGCCACTTCCACCGCCGCGGCCGTGCCGTGGTGGGGCCGCGGCTGGTCGTCCTGGATGCGGCCTGCCAGATCCAGCATAAGGCCCTGCCACGGCAGGGAGACCCGCGCCTCGGCCATGTTCAGCAGCACCGGTGCGCTGGTGACGATGTTGACGCCTGGCGCCTTGCTGGAGGCGATGGTGGCGTGATGCAGGCTGAGTTCATAGAAGCGGCCATCGGTATCGCTCCAGCTGCCTTGCAGGGACATCAGCGTGGAATCGGTGTCCAGGCTGAAACCCAGGGTCCGGCCCCGATAGCGCATGCCGTCAGGATACTGTCCGTTGGTGTAGGTATAGCCGTAAATGTTGTTGTCGAAGTTGAACGGCGTCTTGGTGGCAATGGTGTCGGTATATTCCAGGGTCAGCTTCAACGGATTGTCTTCCATCGGCACGAACACACTGGCGCCCACCAGATAGCTGCTTCCCGAACTGGAAACCCAGGAATAGTCCTCGTTCATCATCTGCGCATAAACCTGGACCGGCACGTCCCAGAGCTTGCGGCTGTATTTGATATCTATCGCCCCCTCGCCGTTCACATTGTCGGGATGGTTGGAGAAGTCGATGTTGCGGAAATAATCCCGCAAAGGCGCGCAAGGATGACCCTGGCCGCAAAATTGCTCGGTCTTGGCCAGGCCGATCTCCAACCCCTCAAAGGGGCTGACCGTCAGGCGCGCGGCGCTGTAATCGACATTGGACTGGATCTGCGGGCCGTCCATCCGGCCCAGAAAGAATTCGAACTGCCAGGGCCCCAGCCAGTTCAGCACCGGCCAGGTCGAGGGTGCGGTGTCGGCGCGCGCGAAACCGATCTGCGGCATGGGGCGCGCATTGTTGGAAAGCTGCAGCGCGGTGATTTCTCCAGGTCCCCACCAATGATCCAGATAGCCGGCATAAAGGCGCACATCCCACAGCCGCAGGGAAAGATAGCTGCCGTCCGGCATGATCTTGTTGGGCTTGGACCCGAAGTTGTTCGTGATGGCGCCCAAAGAGAGGCGGCCCGAGAAGGTGTCGTCATTGTGTTCGAAGGAGATCTGAGCCTGACCGTCACCGCGGCCCAAGCCGTCAAAGCCGTAGACCACACTCGACCGGTTGGTGAGATCCAGATAGGCAGTCCCGGCGTTGCCGGGCGCCGAACCCGCCTGGGCTTTGGCCAGCAGACGTTGGGCAGCGGCACGCACCGAAGCCGGCGCCGCGGCAAGGTCGGCACTGTTCAGGTCCGCCAGCATGGACTGCCAGGGCAGCGGCCATTGGACCGTCAGGTCATGGATAACGCCAGCCGCCTGAAGCAATTCGAGGTCAGCCCGCAATTGGCCGTCACCGACTTCCGCCCAAGGAGAGGCCGAAAGGGGCAGATAACCTGAAAGCAAAAGAACCAGCGCCGCCGCGACAGCCCGGCCGTGAAATGCGGTCCGCATGAATCTCCCGTACGCCCCCGCACGGAACTTACGGAGTTTGCAGTTGCGAACAAGTAAAGTTATCCAGGGATTATTAACGAATTATCAATCACGTACGGGAAAACAGCCGACCCCCTTGGCAGTCAAACTGTCACAAAATTGGCGGGGGCTCATGCCGGCGGGGGGGCCGATGCGCAGCCGGTAATAGCGGCCCTTCCCCGGCAGGTCGGCAACAACCACACGGGACTGGTGTCCGGCCAAAATCGCGCCTGCCTGCGCCTGGGCTTTTGTCCAGCCGTCTTTGGCTTCCGCTTCGCTGCGGAAGGCACCCAGCTGAACCTCGCCCTTGGCGGACTGATCGGGCACAGACCGTGAAACAGAGCGATCCGGCTTGGCCGGTTTGGCGGTTTGATCCGGCACGGCCACCTTGACGGTCTCATCAGGCGCAGATGCTGTTGCAGACTGATCCAATGCCGGCCGAAGGGCGATGCCGGGAGAATCAGCGCCGGCCGGCTGCGCGCCCGGCTGCATTGTGCCGCCGGTTTCCCGCGCCGGGGGCTTCAGAACAATCGGCGCTTGCGGGCTTGCGACCACGCTGTCGGGCGCGCCACCCAGGGCGGCGAGACGCTCCGAAGCCAGGGCATAATTGGGATCGACGATAATGGCCCTGGCATAATAGTCGCGGGCGGTCGGGATATCCTTTTGCGCCTCTGCAATCTGTCCCAGCCCGTACCAGATATATTGCCCCTTGCTGCCGGCGCCGAAAGCGGCGTGATAATCGCGCTTGGCCGCATCGAACCGGTTCTGCCGCCGATAAACGTTGGCCCGGTTGTTGAGCGCGGTGGCCAGGCCCTCCCCTTTCATGGCGATGACGGCGCTGTAGTCAGCAATCGCTTCGTTCAGCTTGCCATCGCCATCGCGCAGGAAACCCCGCTGCAACAGCGCCTGCGCGCGCTGCTCCGGCGGCAGGGCATGGCTGTCCAACGCAGCGGTGAAATCCTGTGTCGCTGTCTCGCGCACGCCCAGCAATTCTTCCGCCAGCCCGTGATAAAGCCGGAGCCGGGCGCGCTCGGTCGCGGAGATGTCCTTCTCTCGCAACGCGTCCTCCGCCAGGCTGGCGGCATGCACGGCATCGCCACGGTCGAGTGCCGTTTGCACTTGTGCGATCACGGCTGGAATCGCGGGCGCGGCCAGCCCAATCGCCGGCCAAACACAGGCCAGCAGTACCGTCAAAAGCAGCCGTCCGTTCGCTCCGCGCATCGTGCCCCATCAAATGCTAGAAACTGGACAATAACGGCGAGGCCGTGCCATGAAATAGGCCGTTTCAGAACCATCCCCCGCAAAAAACCGCAAAACACATGTCCGTATCCAGACCTGTCCGCAAAGCTGTTTTTCCCGTCGCCGGCATGGGCACCCGCTTCTTGCCAGCCACCAAGGCCATCCCCAAGGAGATGCTGCCGGTCGTGGACAAGCCGGTCATCCAATATGCCGTCGAGGAGGCGCGGGAAGCCGGTATCGAGCAGTTCGTCTTCATCACCGGCCGCGGCAAGCACGTGATCGCGGACCATTTCGACCATGCCTATGAGCTGGAATCCCTGCTCGAGGAACGGTCCAAAACCTCGGAACTCAACAGCCTGTTGGAGATGCTGCCCAAGACCGGCTCGGTCGGCATGATCCGCCAGCAGCAACCTCTGGGCCTGGGCCACGCCGTCTGGTGCGCCCGCCACTTTGTGGGCAATGAGCCTTTCGCGGTCCTGCTGCCGGACGACCTGATGGTCGGGCGGCCTGGCGCCTTGTCGCAAATGGTGATGGCCTATCGGGAAGTTGGCGGCGGCATCATCGTCGCAGCAGAAGAAAAGCCCCCAGCCGAAGTCAAACGCTATGGGGTGGTGGCGCCAGGAGCGGTGAAGGGCAACATCACCGAGGTCAAAGGCATGGTGGAAAAGCCCGATCCGGCCAAAGCCCCATCCAATCTCTGCGTCATTGGCCGCTATATCCTGCAGCCGGAGATTTTCGGCATCCTGGACAAGCAGGAACGCGGAGCGGGCAACGAGATCCAGCTCACCGACGCCATGGCCCAGATGATCGGCAAAGGCCCGTTCCACGCCGTCAAGACCGATTGCTCCCGCTATGACTGCGGCGACAAGGTGGGCTTCCTGCACGCCAATATCGCGGTCGGCCTGTCGCGCCCTGACATCGCTCCCCAGCTCTCCGCGATCATCAAGGCGTTGGTGTGACCGCTCCTTTCCGGCGGGCGGCAAGGATATTGCCCGCGCTGACGCTCTTTTTGGCCCTGCTCCCCGTCGGCGGCTGCTCTTCCGCCGGATCGGGAAACACCAATTACACCCAGTTCTACCAGCTCCTGAAACAGGGCTGGGCCGCCACCACCGGCAAGGTACGCGTAACCCGCGAACAGGCGGCCGCCATTCCGTATGCCAGCCTCGGCTACAGTCTGGACGATGGCAATCAGGCCTTGCTGGTGCTGGCCACTGATACCAATGGCGAGCTGCTTTGGACCTCTCCCAGCCATGTCGTCATCGTCACCCGTGATGGCCGCATCATTCGCACACTGGGCCTGCCTCATGATCTTTCCGGCTTTACCACGCCGGGCGGCCCACCGCCCTCCCCGGCTGATGCGGTCCGTCAGCCCTTCACCAGTACGCGGCAGGAAGATTTTCCCGAACTCGGCTTTTACGGCGTTGCGGTCTCGTGCCGGGCGCGGCTGGTGGGCCGGCAGAAGATCATGATCCTGGGCCAGGCCATCACCACCAACAGGATCGATGAAAGCTGTCAGAGCCGGACGCCCGAGTGGTCCTTCGTGGACAGTTTCTGGACAGACCCGGACAATGGGTTTGTCTGGCGTTCGCGCCAGCACATCAATCCCAAGGCGGGAACCATCGAAATCGAGATTTTCCGGCCGCCCGGTTGAGCATTGGCGTTGCGGCAGCCTGGACAAGAAAAAAGGGAGAGCCACCGGCTCTCCCTTTTTCAAATTCGCTATCCGCTGATTACGGCTGGGTGCCGGTCACGGTGCCGGTCGAGCTGGCGGTGGGGCCACCGCCGCTGCTGCTGGCGGCCAGCGCGATGCCGAGAGCGGCCAGGCCGACGCCCGCGATGATCAGAATGGCGTTACCTTCCATTTGCGCCTTTTGCACACCAGCCGGCTTGCCAGCAGGGAGAGTCGGCGCCGCAAAGGCGTTCGTCGCCAGTAAGCTGGTAGCCACAATGGCTGCACCCAAAGTTCGCATCAGGTTCTCCTAACAAAGAAAAAGGTTTTTTAAGGGGCGTTGGGCGATTTTTACGCGCCCCTCAGCAACTGTGTCAATTCGCGAGCCAACTGACGGTTCCTCAGTAGCCGGAAAGACAAGCCTGTGTTGCTGCGGCGCAACAATTTGATATTTATGTCAAATTGCTGATGTTGATGCATGACGCAGTTCGCAGTTAAGACCCCTCCAACCATTTCAAGCGAGATTATGTCCGTGATCCATCCCATCATACTCTCCGGCGGCGCGGGATCCCGGCTCTGGCCACTCTCCCGCGGCCTGTTTCCCAAACAATTGCTGGCTTTGACCGGCGAACGCAGCCTGATTCAGGAAACAGTCGCGCGCACGATCGGCGAGGGTTTCGGCAACCCGCTTATTGTATGCAATGTCGAACACCGTTTCCTGATCGCAGAACAGATGCGCGAAGCGGCCATCACGCCCGCGGCCATCGTACTGGAACCGGAGGGGCGAAATACCGCACCTGCCGCAGCCATCGCCGCGATCCTGGTAGCAGCGGAAGACCCCAATGCCCTGATGCTGCTGATGCCGGCCGACCATGTGATTCGCGATGTGGCGGCTTTCCGCGATGCCATCCAACGGGCCGCATCAGCGGCATCCCGCGGCCATCTGGTGACCTTCGGCATTGCGCCCGATGCTCCGGAAACCGGGTATGGCTATATCCGCAAGGATAGCCCGCTAGCCTCGTTGAGCGGCTGCTTTTCTGTCGCGCGTTTTGTTGAGAAGCCCGATGCGGCGACAGCGACCACCTATATTGCCTCCGGCGACTATAGCTGGAACAGCGGCATGTTCCTCTTCCAGGCCGGCGCTTTCCTGGCCGAGCTCGAGCGCCTGGAACCGGAGCTGCTGGCGCATTGCCGTGCCGCAGTGGCGAACGGCAAACAGGACATGGATTTCTTCCGCCTGGATGGCACCACCTTTGCCAAGTGTCGATCGATCTCGATCGATTATGCCGTCATGGAGCGCACCGACAAGGCTGCGGTCGTGCCCGTCCAGATGGGTTGGAGCGACATCGGCTCCTGGGATTCGCTATGGAGCGCTACCCAGCGGGACGATGCGGGCAATGCGGTGAAGGGCGATGTTCTGCATCATGGCGCGCGCAATTCCTATCTGCGCAGCGAAGGTCCGCTGGTGGCGGCCGTCGGCGTGGAGGACATGGTCGTGGTCGCCACGGCCGACGCGGTCCTGGTCAGCCACAAAAGCGCCTCGCAGGACGTCAAGCAGATCGTGGAGAAACTGAAGACTGAGGGCCGCGAGCTGCACAACAGCCACCGCAAAGTATTCCGGCCCTGGGGTTCCTATGAAGGCATCGATTCCGGGGAAGGCTTTCAGGTCAAGCATATCATCGTCAATCCGGGGGCCAAGCTGTCCCTGCAGATGCATCACAAGCGCGCGGAACACTGGATCGTGGTTTCAGGCCAGGCGCAGGTGACTTGCGGCGAACGGGTCTTTCCCCTGAAGGAGAATGAATCGACCTATATTCCGCTCGGCTTCAAGCACCGGCTGGAAAATGTCGGCGCTGCTCCGCTGCACCTGATCGAGGTGCAATCGGGTTCCTATCTGGGCGAGGACGACATCGTCCGCTTCGAGGACACTTACGGCCGGAAGTAAGCCGGTCGGAAGCAGACCGGCGGCCGGAAACAGGCCGCCGGCATCCTTCAAGGCTACTGCTTCGCCAGAACCGCCAGCGATGCTGCCGTGACGGCGAACGAGCTGAGGATGCTCGTTATATCGAGCGCAAGCTGACGCACATCGACCGGCGCCAGATCGCGCGGCACAACGATGGCGCTGCCTGGCGGCAGGGCAGTGGCATCATAATGCAGCCAGGAATTTTCCACTTTCCGGGCAGAACCATCCGGCTGCACGATGAAGGTCAGATCGTCCTCCGAAAACTGGGCATAGCCGCCGGCCTTCTTGACATAGTCCTCGACCGTCATCCCCGGCTGATAGCTGTAGCTGCCCGGCTGCATGACTTCCCCCAGCACCGCCACAGTGGAGGGGCGCTGCGGAATGAAGACGACGTCGCCGGCTTCCAGCAGCGGATCCTGGTTGGGATGGGCCGCCAGAATGCTGGGATCGGCAATGATGGAGATGCGGCCCAGCGCCTTCTGGGTCCGCAGTTGGGTGGCAAAAGCATGCACCGCGGTCGGATCCACACCCTTGCTGCCGATCGAACTGACGCCCGCCAGAAGCTGGCTTTCGATGTCATTGGCGGCGCGTTGATAGCCTTCCTGCTCGATCTGCGCCGCGGACCGGCGCAAAAACACCGTTCCTTGCGGATAGGCGGTGCTGGTCAGGCCGCCGGCGCGCATCAGGACATCGGAAAGACGTTCGCCGCGTCGGATAGGATAGTTGCCGGCGAAACGCACTTCGCCCTGCACGGTAACCGAGCCGACGCCGGTGTCGGTGAAAACCTTGTGAAAATGGAGCTCGTCGCGCGGACGCACCACATAACTCGCCAGCATGCCCTGGCGCAGCGGCATGGATTGGCGCTGGCTGGCGGAACGGCCGGTGGTGCCATCCACCACCGTGGTCAGGAGCTCGACATTGCTCTCATCGGCGCCACTGGCGGTTCCGCCGGCGGCTTGGACCAGGTCTTTCAACGCAACATTGGGCCCGATGAAATAAAAGCCGGGTCCCATCACGGCGCCATCCAGTCGCGCACGATGATCGATGAGGAAATTGACCAGGACCAGCGGATCCATGTTCAACTGCCGCACCAGCTCGCCAAAGGTCTGGACTTCCTGGTTGGTGGCGAATTCACCGGGGCGAAGTGCTTGCTGCTGATAGTTTTGCGGCAACGCACTAGGCGGCTGTAACGAAGCGATTTGAGGGTTCGATTGGGCTGCCGCGCCTCCGATCACGCCGGACTGAAGGGCCTGCTGAATCGCGAGCGGATTTACGGCGGTGGGCGTGCTCGCACCGTTGCTCGCCGGTGCCTCCGCCTGCTTCAGGCGCTGCTGATAAAGGAGGCTGCCGGGGGCCGGCGTGTCCAACAGGGCGATGATGTTGCTTCGTTGGATATCGGCCGGCACGCTGCTGAAATCTTCCTGGCCCGTCGACGAATTCTCCAGCGCGCCCGGCTGAAGCCCGAACGGGTTGCTGAAGGAGGCCGCGGCGGCGGTCGTTGTCGCGGTGGGGGTCTGGGTCTGCAACAACGCTAAGGGATTTGATGGAGTGGCACTGCTGGATGAGGGCGTCGCGGCGGCCAGGGTATCAGCACGCTGGGTCTCAAGGGGATTGCGAATGCGGGCCTGATCCAGGGCAAGCTTGTCGAGATAGGTCTTGACGACAAAACTGAGAAGCTGCGCTTCATTCAACGAAAGCGGCCGGATCACATCGTCGCTCTGCAGAACTTGGTCTTCGGTGCCGTTCAGAACGGCCACCGGCGTGAAGGCGATCAGGGTCCTCAACAATGTATGGGGATCCTTGCGCACAATCAGGCCAAACAGCGAATAGGGCGCTGGCCCGAGCGCGCCGGGCGCGCGGATCACTTCCGACAATTTGGTCCCAGTGGTAACGGCATATTGGCCCGCCAGCCCTGTCCCTCCAGAAAGCGTCGCCTGCGTGGTAGGAAGATCCGCGCCCAGTTCCACCCGCAGGATCTCGCTGTCATGCACTTGGCTGTTGTCATTCTGCAGCGGGACCAGTGCGATCCGGCCATCGGGTTCGACACGCTGGACCGACAAGCGATAACGACCCCGAACCTCCTGCCCACCGGCCAACGCCAGAAGTGCCCGTGCCGTCATGCCGCTGGCCCGTGCCGGGAGTTCATATATGGCGGGTCGACGAACTAGGCCCGCGACGGCCACGGTCGGGCCTAGGGCCGGCACGATGATGCGATCCCCATCGGCCAAACGCATCGCCGCGCTGCTGCCGCTGCCGGTCAGAATACTGTAAAGATCTATCGTGTACTGATTGGCTCCGCGCACCAGCCGCACATTGCGCAGCGAGCCGGTCTTCTTCACGCCACCCGAAAGAAGCAGGGCGTCGACGACAGAGGAAAGGCCGGTGGCGATACGCTGCCCCGGCACATTGACCTCGCCAGCCACCAGCACACTGATCTGCCGCACCCGCCCGATCGAAACAGAGGCCGTGCTGGCAACATAGGCGCGGCGGACCGCTGCATCCAAATCCTTGCGAAATTGGCCAAACGTACGCCCGGAAGCGGGGATCGGAGCAAGCCGTGGGAGAATAACACGGCCGTCGCGATCGACGGTGGTGCGGACATCGCTGCTTTCCTGGCCGCGCAACGACACCACCACTTCATCGCCCGGTCCCATGATATAGTCGTCGGCGACGGCGCCGGTCTCGGGCACCGTGACTTGCCGGCCAATGCCCAACTGGTCGTAGCCGAATTGCTGCAACATGGTCCCGGCCCTGGCCGAAATGATCTGTTCCAGCCGCGAAGGCTGTAAAACCGACAGCCCCCCCAGTTGCGGCGAGAGTGTCTGGGCCTGTGATTGCGGCAACGTGTTGTCGACAATGCCTGTATTGCTGAAAATACTGCCGAGAGAACTTCGTTGGGACTGCTGGAGGATCGAAAGCGGGTCGACGGCCTGCGCCATGCCGTCGCTGGTGATGCCGAGGGAAAGTACGGCCAGAAGCCAAGGCGCGACAAAGCCGGCTATGGACAGAATCCGGCTATGCCGGCCAGCTTTTTTGGCGAAGATCACGAACCCAAGGTCCCACGTTCGACAGGCCGGTGGTCTAGCACAGGGCTTTGTGAAGAGAGAAGAGAAAAAGATTTTCCTTGCAATTGCTTAGGCGAACGGCAAGGAAACCGCGGAAGGGCGGAGTAAGGTCGAAACGTGAAGAAGCGGGCGCCGTTACCCGGCAGCGGGACCGCAGCCCGGCACGGCCACGGGGCGGGATGGTTCGCCCTTCTGACCGGAACCACCATCCTGGTCCTCTCGGCCCTGCAGGACCCGGCTGTCGCCCAGGCTTTTGACGCCCCAACCACGCTGTTTGGTACCCGTGGTGTCATCGCCACGCCCAGCGCCCGCATGGCACCCGATGGCGAATTGTCCGTAGGCGCCAGTTTTCTGGAAAACAACCAGCACTACAATCTGGGCTTCCAGGCCCTGCCCTGGTTGGAAACAAGCTTCCGTTACTCCGGCCTGCAGCATTTCAATCCCGACTACAAGGTCTACTACGACCGCGCTTTCGGTCTGAAGCTGCGTCTATGGGACGAAGGCGATTGGGTGCCGGCGGTCGCGGTGGGGCTGGACGATATCATCGGCACGGGCGTCTATAACGGCGAATATCTGGTCGCCTCAAAAAACTTCGGCGACGTGGATACCAGCATAGGCCTGGGTTGGGGCCGCCGGTCCGGCGCCGCGCAGCTCACCAATCCGGTGACCTTGATTTTCCCCTCCTTCAAGAACCGCGTGTCCTATTTCGGGCAGGCCGGCGGCGCGGATTTCAACGCTTTCTTTCACGGTAAGAACGTTGGCGTATTTGGTGGAGCGGTCTGGCATACCCCCATCGACGG
>CAYQZM010000029.1:0-12129 GCA_964421935.1 uncultured Rhizobium sp.
CAGGTGCTGGATTTCGAGCGCCGCTTTGTCCGCTGCTTCGGCAAGGGCATGGAAGACCGCAAGCGTCATCTGGCGCAGCTGGTGCGGGTGCTGCCGCGCGCCGATGCCTTGTTCGCGGGGCCGCGGCAGCGGCTGGATACAGCCGGCGAGCGGCTGGGCGCGGCCCTGCGCCGGAACCTGCAGATCCACCAGGTTCGTTTCAGCAAGGCCGACGCTCAGTTGCGCGACCGGGTGCTCAGGGATCGTATGTCGGTCTGTGGCGAGCGGACGAAAGTTCTGGGTGAACGCGCCAGCCGCGCCCAAACGGCTCGGCTGAAACAGGCGCGCCGTCATCTCGACGGCCTGTCGCGGGTGCTGGAAGGCATTTCCTACCGCGCCGTCCTGGAGCGCGGTTTTGCCCTGGTGCGGGGCGAGGATGGAGCGGTGCGCCGCCGCGCCGGTTCCATCCAGAGCGGGGAATCCTTAACGCTGACCTTCGCTGATGGCGATGCCCGGGCCACGGCCGGAGAGGGCGAGGCCAAGGCCAAAAGCCCGCGCAGGAAACAGCCCACCGATCAGGGCTCGCTTTTTTGACAAGAGATTGGATAAGTTAGCCGCATGAACGTAATGGAACGCGACCAGGGTGAGGCGAAGCTTCACTATCTCGATGGCGAATATGAGATCGTCACCCCCGGCAGCTATGTGGTCTGCGCCGTGACCGGCACGCACATCCCGCTGGATGCGCTGCGCTACTGGAGCGTGGACCTGCAGGAAGCCTATGCCAGCCCCGATATCGCCACCAGGCGGGCACAGGAAAAGGGTTTCGTTCCCAGATGATGGATCGCCGGCTTCTGATCGGCGCTTCACTTTCTTCCATTGCCTGGGCCGCCCGCGCCCAGGAAAAGCCCGTCCGCTTTTCCATTGCCGGCGCCATGACGCAAGGCAGCCTGGCCTTAGGGACCGCCCCACCGGGATCGCTGGTGGCGCTAGATGGACGGCCGCTGCGGGTGACCGCCGATGGCCGCTTCGCGTTCGGTTTCGGGCCTGACCAGACCAAGGCGGCGCTGGTGACGGTGCGCTATCCCGATGGTGGCGGCGATAGCCGCTCCTTCACGCCCAGCCCGCGCAGCTATGAGACCCAGCGGGTCAACGGCCTGCCGCAGAAGACCGTGACGCCGCCGCCGGACGTGCGAGAGCGCATTACGCGCGAGGCAGAAGCGATCTATCTGGCGCGGCTGACCGACAGTGCCGGCAGCGATTTTCTCTCCGGCTTCGACTGGCCGGCGCCGGGGATCGAGAGCGGCATCTTCGGCAGCCAGCGGATCGATAATGGCGTGCCCATGTCGCCGCATTATGGCGTGGACATGGCCGCGCCCACCGGCACGCCGATCCGTGCGCCGGCGGACGGGACGGTGGTGATCTCTGACGATTATTATCTGGATGGCGGCTTCACCCTGATCGATCATGGCCAGGGCGTGTCCACCTCGTACCTACATCAGAGCAAGCGGCTGGTGCGCGCCGGCGATACGGTCAAGCGCGGCCAGCGCATCGGCCTGATCGGTGCCACGGGCCGCGCGACAGGTCCGCATCTGCATTGGGCGATGAACTGGTTCGAGGTGCGGCTGGACCCATCACTGTCGACACGCAAGCCCAAGCCGGAGCCGCTTTAGTTAAGTCGGCTTTCCCACGTAACACTTTCCGTCGCCGCTTTCGAACTTGGTATGCGGCGTGGCGGCCAGGAATTCGTCGAAGGCCTGGCGCACTTCCGGCCACTTGCCTTGTCCGATGATCGGCTTCTTGAAGTAATCGTCGCCGATCAGCACGCCGCCGGGATTGAGCTGCGGCCACCAGGCCTTCAGATCTGCCATCACCGACAGATAATCGTGACCGGCGTCGATGTGCAGCACATCGGCGCGGATGCCCTTTTCCTTCAGGAGCTGGAAGGCATTGATGGAATCCAGCGGCAGCGGCACCACAGTGTCCGCCACGCCCTCCTTGCACATATTGGCGGCGAACTTGTGATAGAGGCGCGGATAACCGAACTCGAAATCCATGTCGGGGATGAACTTCTCCCAGAGATAATGCTCGGAAGAGCCCAGCCAGGTGTCGATGGCGATCACCACCGCATCCAGCTTCAGCCGCTGCAGCGCCTTGGCCATGGTGACCACGGAGGCGCCTTTCCAGACGCCCACTTCCACCGCGATAGTGGGGCGCACCTCTTCGATGGCGCGGGTGAGGTAGGGATGGCACGAATGCCAGCCCTGCAGGTCGCTGGCGAAACGTTCGGCCGGAAAATCCCTCAGCGGGTCGCGGCCAAAGAACAGCGTATCCAGAATTCGCTTGCGGGTGCTCAAGAATGTCTTCTTTCGTTTTTTTGGCTTTCCATGATCCGGCGATCCCGTTCTGTCGGCCAGCGATTGTGAATCCACAGCCACTGGCTGGGATCGGCACGGACCATCTCCTCGATGCGGGCGGTGATCGCCGCCGTCAGGCGATGGGAATCCTCGGCTTCATTGCCGGTCGCAGCGAAATCGATATCCGGCCAGACCGTCACATGAAAACGCGGACCGGGCAGGCGTTTGTTGGAGGCGAACAGCAGATGCGCCTTGGTCTTCAGCGCCAGCACCGCCGGCGCCGGCGTGGTCATGGCATCGCGGCCGAAGAAGGGCACGGCGATGCCTTCCCGCAGCTTCTGATCCACCAGCATGCAGAGCATCTTGCCGGCGCGCAGCTGCGCCAGCATTCCGCGCGCCGCATTGTGCTTGGCGATCATTGTGTCGGGGCCCTTGATGCGGCGCTGGCGTGCCACCCAGTCGGCGACGAAGGGATTGTTGGGCGGCCGCACCACGGTGGCGCCTTCCAACCCCACCTGATGCGCCAGGATCGGCATGACTTCCCAGTTGCCCAGGTGGGCGGAGAGGAACATCAGTGGCCGGTTCTTCATGCCGTCCACCGTCACGCCATTGGGCAGGCTGTAAGTGATACGCGGGTCCTCGCCATGCGGCGAGAAACGGGCCAGGTGCGGATATTCGCCCACCACGCGGCCCAGATTGTCCCACATGGCGCGGCGGATGGCATTGCGTTCCTGCGCAGACATCTCTGGAAAGGCTGCGGCCAGATTGGCACGCGCCACGCGATCGGGCGGCAGCAGGGACAGGAGATTGCGTCCGATCCAGCCGCCGACCCGGCTGGCAGTTTCCAGGCCCAGGAGGCGGAAGAAGCCCATGAAGGCGAAGAAGACCGCCGCCTCCACGCCATAGCGCAGCCGTTCACCCAAGGAGAGTTTGTCGCCGGGTTGGCTCATAAGGTGGCGCTAACGCGCGGGGGCAGCCCTGTCAAGCAACCCGTCCAGGGCGGCCTGATCGTCGAACACCGCGGCGGCCTTGAGCAGGCGGATACCCTCGCGCTGCGCCACGGTCAGGCGTACGAAATCCTTCTCGGTGGTGACCAGTTGGGCTTCGCCCGCGATCATCTTGAGCTGGACGATCTCATCCTCGGTGTAAGGATGGTGATCGTCGAAGAAGCAGCTGCCCACCACGTCTGCGCCGCTCTCTTCCAGCGAGGCCACGAATTTCTCGGGCCGTCCGATGCCGGCGAAGGCGAAAACGGGCTTGCCGGCGAAGGCGTCGCCATCGACCTTGAGATGCGCGCGCAGATCAGGGCCAGGAAAGGTGCCCAGGTCCGGGTTTCCGTTGCCCACCAGTACGACCGCATCGGCGCGGGACAAGCCCTGTGCCACCGGCTCACGCAGCGGGCCTGCCGGAATCTGAAAGCCGTTGCCGAAGCCGGTCTCGGCATCCACCACCACCAGGGAGAGGCTTTTGCGCAAGGCGAAATTCTGATGGCCGTCATCCATTACCAGCACCGTGGCGCCTTTGTCTTTTGCCAGCCGCGCGCCGGCGGCGCGATCGCGCGCCACAATGGTCGGGGCGGCGCGCGCCAGCAGCAGGGCCTCGTCGCCCATCTGCGCGGCGCTATGGACCCGCAACGCCATCGCGGGCCCCCGCTCGCTGCCGCCATAGCCGCGGGTGAGAAAGAACGGCGTGTGACCTTTGGCGCGCAGATGGTCGGCGATGGCAATGGCGACCGGCGTCTTGCCGCTGCCGCCCGCCGTCAGATTGCCGACACAGATCACCGGCAAGCCGGGATCGAAGGGTTTGGCCAGCTTCGCCTTCCATGCCACGCTCAATCCGTAGAGTGCGCCCAGGGGCGCCAACAGCGCGGCGAAAGGGTTCGGCTGGCGCCAGAAATCAGGTGCGCGCATCGAGAAGCTGTTTCAGTTGCGACGCGGTGCGGTCGACCGCGCCGGACAAGGTGCTGGCGCCCCGGTCCGCGGCCTCGCCGGCCGCCGCGGCGGCCGCAGGATCGGCCAGCAACCGCGCCGCCTCGCGCGCGATATCGCCGCTGCTGACGACCTTGCCAAAGCCCTGCGCGGTGAAGATCGCCTCATAAGCGGTGGGCGCGCTGGCGGTGTGCGGTCCCGCCAGCACGGCGCATTTCAGGACCGCGGGCTCCAGCGGATTGTGCCCGCCCAGCGGCACCAGAGTGCCGCCGAGAAAACAGAAGCGGGCGAGGCGGTAGAAGAGGCCCATCTCCCCCATCGTATCGGCGATGTAGATGGCGGTCTGGCTGGAGATGCGGCCGCCGGCGGAGCGGCGGCGATGGCTGCGGCTGCCGCACAGCATTTCCAGATCGGCGCCGCGCGTGGTGTGGCGCGGGATCAGGATGGTCAGCAGATCGGGAAATTGCGCCCGCAGCTGGTCATGTGCGGGCAAGATTGTCTCGTCCTCGCCGGGATGGGTCTGGGCCGCCAGAAATATGGGCCGGCCATCGATCGCCTGGCGCATCGCCGCCAAAGCATCTTCATCCACGGCCAATGGCGGGGCATCGGCCTTCAGGCTGCCAACGACTTCGACAGTACGGGCACCGAGCCCGCGAAAGCGTTGGGCGATCTCGTCATCCTGCGCCAGCACCATGTCGAAGGCCGACAGGAGAATGCGCACGCTGCGCCTTGCCCACATCCAGCGTTCAGCCGACGCTGCCGAGATGCGGGCATTGACCAGGGCCAGTTTCACCCCGCGCGCCCGTGCCGCCAGGATCAGGTTGGGCCAGAGATCGGACTCGATGAAAAGCCCGGCGTCCGGCTTCCAGTGATCCAGAAAGCGGGCTACCGCGCCGGGCGTGTCCAGCGGCACATATTGATGCAACGCGCCGGCCGGCAGGCGCTGGCTCATCATCGCGGCGCTGGTGACGGTGCCGCTGGTGACCAGCACCGTGGCGTGCCGCTTGAGCTTTTCGATCAGGGGCAGGGCGGAGAGGCTCTCGCCCACACTGGCGCCGTGCAGCCAGATCAGCCGACCAGATGGGCGGGACAGGCCCGCGATCCCCAACCGCTCGTTCAGGCGCGTCCAGTCTTCCTTGCCGCGGGCGGCGCGCTGGCGCAGCAGCAGCGGCGCCACAGGCGTCAAAAGGCGGGTGGCAAGGCGCCATCCCATCAGGCCGGCAGAGCTGCTCATCGCACCTCTTCCAGATTGTGGCGATAGAGGCTGGCGTAAAGTCCGTCGGCCGCCAGCAGATCGGCATGGCTGCCGAATTGCACCACCCGGCCCTTTTCCAGCACATAGATGCGGTCGGCATCCACCACGGTAGAGAGGCGATGAGCGATGACGATGGTGGTGCGCCCCTTCATCAACCGCGACAGGGATTCCTGCACCTGGCGCTCGGATTCCGAATCCAGCGCGCTGGTGGCTTCATCCAGCAGAAGAATGGGGGCGTTGCGCAGCATGGCGCGGGCGATGGCGACACGCTGGCGCTGACCGCCGGACAGCTTCAACCCGCCTTCGCCGACGCGGGTGTCATAGCCTTCCGGCATGGCCTCGATGAAATCATGAGCCGCGGCATTGCGCGCGGCGGCCTTGATCTCATCCAAAGTGGCGCCCGGCTTTCCCAGGGCGATATTGTCGGCGATGCTTTCGTCGAACAGCACGGCTTCCTGGGTCACCACGCTCATGGCGGCGCGCAGCGATTCCAGGGTTACGGATTTGATTTCCTGCCCGTCCACCGCGATGGCACCGCCATCGGTCTCGTAGAAACGCAGCAGCAGGTTGAAGATGGTGCTCTTGCCGGCGCCGGACGGCCCGACCAAAGCGATCTTCTGACCTGCCGGAATCTCCAGGGTGACACCGGAGAGTGTGTCACCCGCATCGGCGTGATAGGCAAAGCTGACATCGCGGAAGCTGACGGCGCCGCCTTTGGGGATCAGGGATTGCGCACCGGGCCGGTTGACGATGGCCGGAAGCGCATCGATGGCGGTGAAGATGCGGGCGGTGGCCGCCATGCCGGCCGACGCGGTCGGCCAGAGTTGGGAGAGATTGCGCAAGGGCTGCTGCGCCAGGATCAGCGCGGCCAGGAAGCCGGCAAAGGCATTCAGGGTGATCTGGCCATGCAGCGCCTGCCAGCCAGCGACGAACAAGACCAGGCCAACGACCACGCCCAGGAAAAGATCGGTCACGGGCGCGGCCGCCGCGCGCAGGCGTACCGCCTTGAGCAGGGTGCGAAGACGGGTCTTCAGCCGCACATCCACCCGCTCGATGGCGTGGCTCTCCAGGCCATAGGCCTTGATGATGCGCCGCCCATCCATGGCTTCCGAGAGCACGACGGAAAGATCACCGGTCTCGCGCATGCCGCGAGTTGCGGCGCGACGCATCGAACCGCCCAGCCGCTCCATCGCCCAGGCGACGCCTGGCAGAACGATCAAGGCCAGCGCGCCAAGCTGCCAGTCGCTGATCAACACATAGGCCAGATAGACGACCAGTTGCACCGCTTCCAGGAAGATGGCGGCAATGCCCTGGGTCAGGCCGTCGCGCATCACCTGGGCGTCATACAGGAAGTTGGAGACGAACTGGCCGGAATGGACGGCATTGAGATCGGCCAGGTCGCGGCGGATCAGGCGCGAGAACATTTTCGCCTGCGCCGCGGCGACCGTCTTCTCACCCAAACTGTCCAGCCACATGCGGCCGAAGAACAGGGTGATGGCGCGGCAGACCACCACGCCCACCACCGCCAGCGACATGGGCAGCAGCATCTCCGCCTGATGGCGCAGGAAGATCAACTTCACTTCCAGATTCAAAAGCAGCGGCACCAGACCGCTGATGGCGCTGGTGGCCAGCATGCAGAGAATGGCCACTGCCAAGAGACCCCATTGCCGGCCGACATAGTCGCGCAGCAGCCGGCGAACGACGGCCCCACTGCCGGGCGCGAGAGAGGAAGGGGTGGAACTCATGGCCTGTGCTGTAGCATGGCACAGGCCTTCGAGGCAAAAAGCCTCATTATGCCAGAGACTTAATGATGATGGTCCTTGTCCGGCTCCATCAGCCGGTGCATGTGGACCACGAAATAGCGCATCTGAGCATTGTCCACGGTGGCCTGGGCGCGGGCGCGCCAGGCACGCTCGGCCGCGGCGTAGTTGGGGTACATGCCGACAAATTCCAGCTTGGACAGGTCCTTGAACTCGATCTGGTCCGTGTCCTTGAGTTCGCCACCGAAGACGAAGTGCAGAAGCTGTTTGGGTTCGGCCATTGGCTGCTCCAGGGGGTGTATGGCGCCATTGAAACGCAAGCGGATCGAAGGGCCAGGATTATTTTTGTCGCAGCAGCGAAACGATCTGCGAATGCAGGGCGGGGTTGGCCGCCGCCAGGCTGGGCTGGCGGGTGACAGGGCGGTTGTAGATCAGTGGCCCGCCTTGCGCATCGCTCAGCCGGCCGCCGGCTTCGGTCAGGATGATGTCGGCCGCCGCCAGATCCCAGTCCCGCTTGCTGGACAGGCTGACGCTGGCATCGGCGCTGCCGTCGGCCACCAGCACGATGCGATAGGCGACTGAGTTGCGGGTCTGCACATGCATCGGCGGCCAGGGCGCCTGGGTGAGTTCGGTGCGCGGGCCCAGCATGGCGCAGCCTTGAAGCGCATGGCGTTCGCCGACGTGAATAGGTACGCCATTGCGATGAGCGCCGCGGCCGGCGCGCGCGGCATAAAGCTCATCACTCGCCGGATTGTGAACCACGCCGCAGCAGGGCCGCCCCGCCGTCACCACCGCGGCGCAGATGGTGAAGTGCGGCCGGTTCTTGAGAAAGGCGATGGTGCCGTCGATGGGATCGATGACGAAGACCTTGTCGCGGGTGAGGCGCGCGGGATCGTCGGCGCTTTCTTCCGACAGCCAGCCATAGCCGGGACGCGCCGCCGTCAGCCGGTCATGGAGGAATGTGTTGACGGCAAGATCGGCCTCGGTGACCGGGCTGCCGCCTTCCTTGCTCCAGCGCTTATAGTCGCCGCCATAGAAGCGAAGCGCGATCTTGCCGGCCTCGCGCACAGTGTCTTCCAGCAATCTCAGATCGTCGGACGCGTCAGGCGCCGGCAAGTGTCATGCCCTCGATGCGGACGGTGGGAGAATTGGTGCCATGACGGAATTCCAGATCGCTGGCCGGCGTCAAGCTGGCGAACATGTCCTTGAGATTGCCGGCGATGGTCACTTCGGAAACAGGGAAGGCGATCTGGCCATTCTCTATCCAGAAGCCGGCGGCGCCGCGGCTGTAATCACCGGTCACACCATTGACGCCCATGCCCATCAGTTCGGTGACATAGAAGCCCTGTTGGATGTCGGCGATCAACGCGGCGGGCGAAAGCCTGCCCGCTTCCAGATAAAGGTTGGTGGTGGCGGGCGAGGGCGGGCCGCCGGTGCCGCGGGCGGCATGGCCGGTGGTCTGAAGGCCGAGCTGCCGCGCGCTGGCGCAGTCCAGCAGCCAGGTCGTCAGCTTGCCGTCGTCGATCAGGGCCCTGCGCGTGTTGGCCACGCCTTCCCCGTCGAAGGGCTTGGAGCGCAATCCGCGCCGGCGGTGCGGATCATCCATCACGCGCACGCCATTTGCGAACACGGCTTGTCCCAGCCTGTCCTTGAGAAAGGACACACCGCGCGCGATCGCGGCACCGGAAATGGCGCCCGCGAAATGGCCCAACAGACCCGCCGCTTCGTCGGGGTGAAACACCACCGGTATCGCCTGCGAGGGCATCGAGCGGGGATTGAGGCGCCTCACCGCTTTCTCGCCGGCGGTGCGGCCGATCTCTTCAGCGGCACGCAGGTCGCCCGCGTGGCGGGCGCCGGCATAGTCATAATCGCGTTCCATGCCGGTGCCGGTGCCGGCCAGCACCGCGACACCGATATTGTGGCTGGTGCCGGCATAGCGGCCGTAGAAACCGGTCGAGGTGGCCAGTGCCACCGCGCTACGCGAGAAAGAGGCGCCGCCGCCTTCGGAATTGGTGACGCCTTTTACCGCCAGGGCGGCGCCTTCCACAGCGCGGGCGCGTTCGATCAAGGCCTCGGCGCTGGGCTCCTGGGCGTCTTCCAGATCGAGTTCGGGAATGTCTTTCGCCAGACGGTCCTGGGGAGCAAGGCCGGCGAAACGGTCTTCCGGCGCCAGCTTCGCCATGGTTACCGCGCGGCCCGGCAGCGCCACCAGTGCATCCCGGGAGAAATCGGTCGAGGAGACGAAAGCCACCTTCTGTCCCACAAAGACGCGCAGGCCCAGATCGTAATTCTCGGCGCGTTCCACATCCTCCAGCTTGCCCAGCCGGTAGGAGACGCTGGAGGAGACGCCCTCGACGTAAAGCGCGTCGGCGGCATCGGCGCCGGCGCGGCGCGCGCCGTCGAGCAGGGTGGCAAGAATGGTCTGGGGGTCGCGTTTTGGGGAGATCATCACCTCCCGATGCCGCAGCCTGAGGCATCCGTCAAGGTTCCGGCGTCAAGGCTGTTGGGCCAGTGCGATACCGCCGCCAGGCCGATATCACACCGCGTCCCGCGTCATTGCTGGGTGGCGCTGGCCGTCGCCGCGCTTGCCGGGGGCCCTTCGAGCTTGGGCGGCGCCGAAGCCTCGCTGATGTATATGCGGCTTTCACCGAAAGCGATGTAGAGATGCAATTTGCGCAGTATGTTCATGCCGATCAGCATGTCGGCCTGGTCGTCCGGATCATCGACACGCTTGGTAAGGTTGCCGGTGCGTTGGCCGTTATTGGGGTCCTTGCTGCCAACCAGTTGCGGAATGACGACGACATGCGGGTTCTTCACCGCCACGCCTTCGAAGTCGAGAGAAGAGAAGATGCGTCCATAGGCAGCCGCCATGCCTTGCGTGTTGAGGGGTACATTGCCGGGACTGTCGGGCTCCAGGTCGAACAGCCGTCGGGCGGCTTCCGCGTGCATGACGGTGTTGGGTGCGCCGGTGTCCATCTCCGCCGTCAGATCCTTGCCGTCCACCTTCACAGTGAAACGGATGTGCCGCTTGTGGAAGGTGAAGGGCAGCACGGCCAGCGCATTGTGCGGCCAATAGACGACCTTGCCGGGACAGTGGTCGGTGGAAAAATAATTCATCTTGTAGGTGCCGAAATCGATGTCGACATCGTAACGTCCCATCAGGTCGGGCGCGAAGATGCCGACAAAGCGCGTGCCGACGCCGAAATTGGGATTGGGTTGGACCGCCAGGTTGATGTCCTCGCCGATCAGGCGCCCCACACCGAATTTCTCGATGCGGACATATTTGTCGGAGGCGTGGCCATAAAGGTCGAGCATCTTGATGTTTGAATCATGCTGGCTCAGCCCAAGCTCGGTGGCGACCTGGCCACTGATCTGGGACACGTCCCCACCGGTGTCCAGCAGAAATAGCTTGGGGATGCCGTTGAGCGAAACGGGAATGAGCGCGCGGTTGGGGTTGGTCGCTACCAGGTCCAGAGTGTTGACTTGTTTCAGCGGTCCGCAGTCGTCCGCCAGCACCGGCGACGACAGGCAGGCGAACACGGCCATCGATCCGAGAAGTATCTCTACGCGCATTTCCAGCCCCCGCTGTTTTGCTGGAGACTAGCGTTGCATGTTCATACTCGCCAGCGCGCATGCTGACAGCGCGTCAGGTCATTTCCAGATCGGCTTGCCGCGGCCCGGCAAACCAAACTTCGACCAGTTTTCTGTCACCCTTTTAATGATGTCGGCATCCATCGCGATCTTCTTGCCCCATTCACGATGGGTCTCGGGCGGCAGCTTGTTGGTGGCGTCCAGTCCGATCTTGGAGCCCAAGCCTGATTCCGGCGAGGCGAAGTCCAGATAATCGATCGGCGTGCTCTCGATGATGGTGACATCGCGCGCCGGATCCATACGGGTGGAGACGGCCCACATCACGTCTTTCCAGTCGCGGGCATTGATGTCGTCGTCCACCACGATCACCCATTTGGTGTACATGAACTGGCGCAGATACGACCACACCGCCATCATCACCCGCTTGGCATGGCCGGGATAGGCCTTCTTCATGCTCACCACGGCGATGCGATAGGAACAGCCTTCCGGCGGCAGCCAGAAATCCACGATCTCGGGAAATTGCTGGGTGATCAGCGGCACAAAGACTTCGTTCAGGGCCTCGCCCAGGATGGACGGCTCGTCGGGCGGCCGGGCCGTATAAGTCGAAAGATAGATCGGGTCCTTCCGCATGGTGATGGCGGTGACGGTGAAGACGGGAAACTGCTCCACCGAATTGTAATAGCCAGTGTGGTCGCCATAAGGGCCTTCGTCGCGATAGTCGGTGAGGGAGACTTCGCCCTCGATCACGATCTCCGCTTCCGCCGGCACTTTCAGCGGCTGGCTGACGCAATCGGCGAGCTCCACGCGATTGCCGCGCAACAGGCCCGCGAACTGATATTCCGACAGGGTCTCGGGCACCGGCGTCACCGCCGCCAGGATGATGCCGGGATCGGCGCCGATCACCGCGGCGGCAGGGAGCGGGGCGGTTTTCTCCTTGCCCCAGCGGGCATGATGCTGCGCGCCGCCACGATGCTTCAGCCAGCGCATGATGGTCTGGTTCTTGTTCAAGACCTGCATGCGATAGATGCCGAGATTGTAATTGTCCTCGCGGCTGTCGCTTGGACCCTTGGTCACCACCAGCGGCCAGGTGATCAGCGGCGCGGGCTCGCCGGGCCAGCAGGTCTGCAGCGTCAGCCGGGACAGGTCTATGTCATCGCCGCGCAGCACCACCTCCTGGCAGGCGGCACGCGATACGGTTTTGGGCTTCATTGCCAGCACGGTCTTGACCAGCGGCAGCAGCGCGGTGGCCTCGCCGAAGCTGC
>CAYQZM010000030.1:0-5636 GCA_964421935.1 uncultured Rhizobium sp.
CGTCGCGGTTTCGGTGATCGCGGAGTCGGTTCTGCTGGCGCTGACGGGCGCGCTGATCGGGATCGGCATTGCCTGGATTCTGTTCAACGGACAGGGCTATGCCTTTGGCGAGGTGCTTTTCCACCTGGCGGTCTCGCCAGCGCTTGTGGGCGTTGGCCTTGGCTGGGCGTTGGTGGTCGCCTTGTTGGGCGGGTTGCTACCCGCCATCCGCGCCGCACGTCTGCCGGTTGTGGATGCTCTGCGGGCAACATGACGACTTGTCCGAGCAGACTGTTCAGCCGCCAAGATTTTGCGGTGAGCAGGAGCGCCGAGCGATGCGTACAAGAAGTACATGAGCGACGGCGCGACAAACTCACGACGCAAAAGATTGCGGCTAAGCCAGCGCCTTCCGCGCCCACGCAAAGCAACGGATATTGTTGCTTTCCTCAGCCGCAAACTGCTGCTCGGGTGAGAGGGTGCTGATCACCGGCAGCGGTTTCTTGCTGGCATGCTCCTTCACCAGCTTCATGGTCTGCGGCAGATACTTGGCTTTGCGTTCCGGCCAGGTCACCCAATATTTGTCGGTCAGTACCGGCACCTTCAGCGGGTCGCGGGTGATCAGCTCATGCATGGGCTGCAGCTTCGGGTTGGATTTCTTCAGGACCCCCCACATCTTGGGAATATCCATGAAGCCGTCCTCGAACAGCACTTCCGACAGCAGGAAGCCGTCGGGATAAGTCTGCACGCCCATATTCTTCATGTGGCAGGACTTCACATACGGCGCCAGCTTGACGATCACATCCATGGGATCGTCGCACATGGCGATATTGTTGCCGAAATCCACCAGGGCGCCGAAGTTGGGGCTGGAATATTTCTTCAGCACCTCCACTTCCTCATCCACCACGCGATCTTTGTGGTTTTCCATCGCCAGCGGAATGCCGACCTTGTCGGCGATCGGCACGCACACGTCCAGAACCGCCAGCGCGTTGGCGCGCCAGGCCTTGTACTGCTCCATGCTGTCGAAATTCTCATAGCGGCGGCCGACAAAGCAGACCGTGCGCACCACCGGCGCGCCCAGTGCCTTGTACATGCGCAGCTCCTTTTCAAATCGCGCGGGATCGTCGCTCGGCTTGGCCAGAAGGCGGATATCGCCCTCGAACATCATGCCATGCTGGTCGAGCTTGGCGCGCAGTGCCTTGATGTCGGTGTCCGGCGGGATCGCCATTTGCACACCGCCGCCGCCCAGGCTGCGGACATAATCCACCGTGGCAATGGGATCGGCCGGCCCACGCTGGTTCGGATTGTTGCCGCGCATCTTGCGGAAATAGTGCCCCAGTGCCGTCTGGGCCACACCCAGCGGCGACTTCGGCCTGTCTTGTGCCAAAGCCGGCATCGCCGCGGCAGCCGCCAGCGCGGCGCCGCCCATCATCATGTTCCGCCGCGTCGTCATGGCATGTCTCCGGTGAGCATTAACGGTTAAGCAGCGGTCCAGCCGCCGTCGATGATGATGTCCGTGCCGGTGATGAAGCCGGCCAGATCGCTGCACAGATAGCAAACCAGGCCCCCGATCTCTTCCACCTTGCCCCAGCGGCCCACCGGCAGCTTGGAGAGGAAAAGCTTGTTGGCTTCCGGATCGTTGATCACCGGCAGGTTCATCTCGGTATGGAAGGGACCGGGCGAGATGGTGTTGGCGGTGATGCCTTCCATCGCCAGCTCCAAGGCCAGGGACTTGGTGAAGCCGAGCAGCCCCGCCTTGCCGCCGGAATAGGCCGTGCGGTTGGGCAGGGAGATATGCGCCATCATGGAGGCAAGGTTGATGATGCGGCCATAGCCGGTGCCCTTCATGCCCGGCACGAAGGCGTTGCAGGCCAGGAAGGTGGTGATCAGGCTGGAATCCACCACGCTCTGGAATTCCTTGAGCGTGAAGTCGGTCACCGACTTCCTGATATTGATGCCGGCCGAGTTGATCAGGATCTGCGGGTTCTTGAATTTGGCATTGACCTGCCCGGCCAGGCGCTTGACGTCGCTTTCGCTGGTCATGTCGGCGGTGAAGGTCTCGACCGTGCCGCCTTTGCCCTTCAGATCGCCGGCCACCTTGTCCAGCTTGGCCTGGTTGCGGCCCACCAGGGCGATATTGGCGCCGGCGCCCGAAATGGTGTGCGCCATGGCTTCGCCCAGGCCGCCGGAGCCGCCCACAATGATTGCTGTCCTGCCAGTCAGATCGATCTTCACGTGTAAACCTTCTTGAAGAGAATTAGCGCTCGGCGTCCGGCTCCAGAAAGAACCAGCAAACCGCGGAGACCACGGCCGCCACCGCCATGGTGTACATCACAACCGACCAGTTGTTGCCGGTATTCTGCAGGATCAGTCCGAACACGGTGGGGGCCACGAAACCCGCGAAATTGCCCAGCATGTTCATGGTCGACGAAACCGTCGCCGTATATTGCTTGCCGATCTCCACGCAGGTGTTCCAGGAGATCGGCATGGTCAGATCGGACGTGAAACTGGCAATGCCCATCAGCACCATGGCGAGCCCGACGCTCGGAACATTGGGGATGATGAAAACCAGGACCGCGGTGGCGGAGAAGCCGAAGATGGCCACCCATTTGCGCGGGATGGACATCGGCAGGAAGCCCGAGACGATGGAACCGCAGCCACCCGCGGCCAACGGGATCATGGCATAGGCGGCAGCCGTGCTGGGATTGAGACCGCGCGCCTGCTGCAGCCAGGTGGGCAGCCAGGTGACGTAAAAATACCAGGTGTAGGAAAAGCCGAAATATTGCAGGCCCAGGAAGAAAATATCCCGCTGCAACAGCAGGCGGTACCACGGCACGCCATGGTCATGCAGCACCAACTCGCGGCCGCCTTCCAGAAGCGCCAACTCTTCCTTGTTGACCGATTTATGCTCGGCCGGATCGTTGCGGAACCAGGGCAGGAACAGCGCCACCCACGCCACGCCCAGCAGCGCCAGCGCCACAAAACCCCAGCGCCAGCCGAAATGATAAATCACGAAGAACGCCACGGGCGGTGCCAGCGCCCCGCCCCAGCGGCCGAAAGCCCACATCACCGCCTGGGCCTTGACCC
This sequence comes from uncultured Rhizobium sp., assembly GCA_964421935.1. Classification (GTDB taxonomy): domain Bacteria; phylum Pseudomonadota; class Alphaproteobacteria; order Micropepsales; family Micropepsaceae; genus Rhizomicrobium. The sequence goes on from CAYQZM010000030.1 coordinate 3,064, forward strand.
GTTCGGAAAGCGGCAGCCAGGCCGACAACATGCGTGTCAGGTTGGGAAAGCAGCCCGCCTCGCCGGCGCCGAACAGGAAACGCACCACCCAGAGCGATACCAGATTCCACGCAGCGCCGGTCAGCGCCGTGAAGACAGACCAGATCAGCACCAGCTGGCTCAGCACCCAGCGCACGCCCAGCTTGTCGCCCAGAAGTCCCATGGGGATCTCGAACAGGGCATAGGACAGGCCGAAGGCACCCAGCACCGCGCCGGTTTCGGCCTTGTCGAGGTGCAGATCGGCCGATATCGGCACGATCGCCTGGCTGATGGCCACCCGCTGGATATACATGATCATGGCCAGGGCCAGGGCGAAGCCCACGACTCCATAGCGCGTATGCGTCGGTTTCATGAGACGTCCGCCCCTTGTTATCCTGTCCCGTTAGTGGGGCATGGAAGCCGCGACCGGTGTCAGCAAAGGCTTCACATCGGCTTGCGATTTCTATACTAAATTCGGGGCCTTGGAAGTCAATTCATCCACGGTGCCGCGCGCGCCCCGCACACGCGGATTCCTTATAAAAACCAAGGGCTTTCGGCGAGCCTGGCGCTCGTCTCAACCGCCCCGACATGGAGCCTTCTTTGAGCACATCTGACAGCCCCACAACCTTCCATTTCGGGGGCCAGGTGGCGCTGGTCACCGGCTCGGGCCGCGGCCTTGGCCGGATGATTGCCGAGACCCTGCTGAAAGGCGGTGCCAACGTCGCCTTGCACGACATTAACGAGGAAGCGCCGGCCGCGTTCGGCGAAAGCCCCAGCCTGACGGCGCTGGCGGGCGAGCTTTCCGCGCGCGGCCCCGGCAAGGTGGTGGCCGTCACCGGCGACATCTCCAAAGAGGCCGATGTCGCCCTGCTGGTGAAGAAGGTGGAAGGCACGCTGGGGGCCATCTCCATCCTGGTCAATTGCGCCGGCGGCGATATTGCGGCCAAGGGGGGCAAGCCCAATCCCAATGATGCCCTCAATATCAGCCTGGAAGATGCCCATGCGGTGATGAACCGCAACTTCATCGGCACCATGCTGATGTGTCGGGCCGTAGTGCCCGGCATGGCGGCGCGCAATGCCGGTTCGGTGATTAATTTCGGCTCACTCAACGGCCATGTCGGCGTCTCGCCCGAAGTGGTCTATGGCTGCGCCAAGGCTGCCATCCTGCACTACACACGATGCCTGGCGCTGGAGATGCGGCCCAAGGGCGTGAGGATCAACGCCGTCAGCCCCGGCCCGACCACCACGGCCCGGTTCCTCGCCACCCGCACCACCGATCCGAGCCTGATGGAAGGCGTCTCGCTCGAGCGTTATGCCAAGCCGCAGGAAATCGCCAATGCGGTTGCATTCCTCGCTTCCGGCGCCGCCGGCTTCGTCAACGGCCAGGTGCTGCGCGTGGACGGCGGCATGACCTTGTTCGCCGGCTGAACTTTTTTAGACAGGACATTTTCAAAGATGGCTGATGACAAGAAATATGACGGCAAGACGCCCCAGACGCTGAGAAGCCGCGCCTGGTTCGACAATCCGAACAATCCAGACATGACGGCGCTCTATCTGGAGCGCTATTTGAACTTCGGGCTGACGCGCGAGGAACTGCAGTCGGGCAAGCCGATCATCGGCATCGCCCAGACCGGCAGCGACCTCAGCCCTTGCAACCGCCACCATATCGAGCTGGCCAAACGCATCCGCGAAGGTATTCGCGAGGCGGGCGGCATCGCCATGGAATTCCCGGTCCATCCCATCCAGGAAACCGGCAAGCGCCCTGGCGCGGCGCTGGACCGCAACCTCGCCTATATGGGCCTGGTGGAGCTGCTTTACGGCTATCCGCTGGACGGCGTGGTGCTGACCATCGGCTGCGACAAGACCACGCCGGCCTGCCTGATGGCGGCAGCGACCCTGGACATTCCGGCCATCGCGTTCTCGGTCGGCCCCATGCTCAACGGCTGGCATGAAGGCGAGCGCACCGGCTCGGGCACCATCGTCTGGAAGGCGCGCGAGATGATGGCGCGCGGCGAACTGGACTATCGCGGTTTCATGGAGCTGGTGGCATCATCGGCGCCGTCGGTCGGCTATTGCAACACCATGGGCACGGCTTCGACCATGAACAGCCTTGCCGAAGCGCTGGGCATGCAGCTGCCCGGCTCGGCCTCGATCCCGGCGCCCTATCGCGAGCGGGGCCAGATGGCCTATGCCACGGGCCTGCGTATCGTCGATATGGTCAAGGAAGACCTGCGGCCGTCGAGGATCCTGACCAAGGATGCCTTTCACAACGCCATCGTGGTCAACTCGGCCATCGGCGGCTCGACCAACGCGCCCATCCATCTGGCCGCCATCGCCCGCCATATGGGCGTGGACCTGCCGCTGTCGGACTGGCAGGCGGTCGGCCACAAGGTGCCGCTGCTGGTGAATCTGCAGCCGGCCGGCGAATATCTCAGCGAGGATTTCCATCACGCCGGCGGCGTGCCGGCGGTGGTGAACATCCTGATGCAACAGGGCCTGATCAAGGAGAAGGCCCTGACCGCCAATGGCAAGAGCATCGGCGAGAACTGCAAGGG
>CAYQZM010000031.1:0-5753 GCA_964421935.1 uncultured Rhizobium sp.
GTGGGCCCGCCCAACAGCTCATAGACCGGCACGCCCAGCGCCTTGCCCTTGATGTCCCACATGGCGATGTCCACCGCCGACAGCGCACTGCACAGGATGATGTCGCCGCGATAGAAGGCGTGGCGGTACATGGCCTGCCAGTGATGGGCGGGCTGACGCGGGTCCTTGCCCTTCAGATAGGGCTCGAGCTGGGCGATTGCCGCCATCACGGTTTCGATCTTGCCTTCCACCGTGCCTTCGCCCAGACCGATGATGCCGGCATCGGTGTGCATCTTGACGAAGATGCTGCGCAGGGACTGGACCGGAATGATTTCCAGCCGCGTGATCTTGATGGCGCTGCGCGGATCGGCCAGAGCGCGTGATGTGCTGACCGGTTGCGCGCAGGCATCGCGTTCAGCGGCCAGCAGACCGCCCATGCCCAGGCTGGCCAGCTTCATCCAGTGCCGGCGGTTCGCTTTCGTCACGGCATCCTGGCCTTGTTCTGGAGAGCCTTGGCGCGCAGGTCGAGATATTCCTGCACGGCGACATGGGTTACCGGCAGCTTGTCGATATTGTCCTTCATCCACTGGGTGAAGTCGGCTTCGATCTCCGGCGTCCATTCCCGGTCGATCTGGCCGCCGGTATATTTCTGCTCGCGCAGACGCTGGTGGCTGAAGGTATCACGCAGACGCGTATGCTCGGATTCCTGCACCACCCGCTCGGCCAGTTGTGGGGGAATGAACATCACCCCGCCGTCGCGGCCCAGCACCACATCACCCGGCATCACCGCGGCATGGCCGATGCGGGTGGGGCTGTTGATGGCGATCATAGTGGAGTTCAGCGGCCGGCCTTCGTCGCCGATGCGCCCGAAATGATGCGACGGATCATAGGCGCGGAAAAAGGCGATAAAGTTGGGCAGCTCGCGCAGGCCATTGATGTCGCGCACGGCGCCGTCATAGACGATGCCGTTGCCGGAGCGGGCATAGATGGCGTTGCCGACATTGTCGCCGATCGAGGGGCCATCCACCTTCAGGCCGAAGTGATCGCTGACATAGACGTCGCGCTTTTCCAGCATGTCGACCGGCCAGGCATTGGGACCGCCCTTGCGTCCTTCGACCTTTCCATCGGCTTCGATCACGCGCTGCAGGTCCAGCCGTCCCGGTATCCAGGTCGAGGTCAGGGCGCGGCCGACCAGGATCTTGTCGGGATAAAGCCTGGCCCAGCCGTCTTCGTACTGATGCTCATAGCCGGCATTGCGCAGGGTGGCCCAGGCTTCCTCCAAGGTGACGTTTTTCATCCGGTCCAGGATGGCGTCCGACACCTTGGGCCGGCCGTCGGCAAAGCGCTCACCTTTCCATTCCGGCGTGTCGTGGATGACTTCATCGCGCGACAGGAAATTCACATGCGCCGCGGCCGGCGTTCCCAGCGCTGCGGCCAGCGCCAGCGCGCAAACCAGTTTTTTCATGGCGTTTCCCCCTGCCTTCCCCGGAATAATCACCCGTCCCCGCCCCGCCGCAAGGAAATTCGTTAGCGGTACCAATGGCGGTAGAATCGCGATGCTAGCGCCGGACGATATCGAAGGCGCAGGCGAGCCGCTTTTCCGCGGACACGAAAGGCACGGTGCCGTGCCACATGTAGCTGGGGAACAGGACCAGAAGCCCCGGCTCGGGCCTGACCAGATGTTCGGCCGGCAGCGGGCGCGCGGTGACAGGGCCGGGCTCGCCGAACTTGAGCCAGCCTTCCCGGTCTTTCAGGCCACCGGGCAGGCGGACATAGAAGGCCGACGACAGCCAGCCTTCGGGATGGACATGGTTCAGGTGAAAGCCGGCGCTGTTCAGGCGCACCGACCAGGCGCTGTCGATCGCATAGTCGTCCTTCTCGCCGATGACGGCGATGTGCTTGCGGATGGGCGCATCGATGGCATCGAACAGGGCGCGCACCGGCGCACCCGGGTAATCGATGAGATTGCGCGAGGTCTGGCTGCCGTGGCGCAAGGACTGGTCCACCGGATGGGTCAGGGGTCCGTGAATGCGGTCCAGCGCCTCGCCCAAATCGCGCAGATAGTCGTCCAGACTGCGCCAACCCTCGGGCGGTTCGATACGATAGCTTTTGACCAGCCGGTCATAGTCATAGAGCGCGCTGTAGCGGGCATCGCCGGCCAGCCGCCAGGCAGTGGCCAGCAGCGCGGTGGCATACTGGTCGCGCGGCCGCGCGGCGCACAGTGCTTGCGCGCGTGTCACCGCCTGCTCTGCCCGGCCCAGCGCCAGGTCGGTTTCGATCTCGGCCTTGGCGCGGGGTAGTGAGATGGCGCCCGGTGGCGCGGCTTTCAGATGCCGGTCCGCGGCCGCCGGATCGATGGGGATCGCGGCGCGCGCGGCCAGCACATGCAGCGAGGGATCGCGCGCGGCCCGCGCCGCCGCCATCGCATAAGCAGCCTGCTGCTCCCCCGCCGCTTCCAGCAGGCGCACGGTGATGGCGGTGATCTCGGCCGTCGGCGGCGCCCTGTCCAGTTCGGCGCGCGCCTGCGCGAGATCGCCAGTACGCATCCAGACCAGGCCCGATAGTTCGCGCTGGGCCTGTGGCGAGACGGGATCAAGCCGCACCGCCTTGCGCCAGGCCTCTTCGGCTTCCGCCAGCCGGCCCTGCTTGCCCAGGATGCGGCCCAGCAAGGCTTGAACCGGCGCATCATCCGCGCCCTTGGCGATGGCCCGGCGGACCGCGGCTTCGGCATCCGCCTCTTTGCCAAGCCGGTTGAGGATCGAAGCCAGCGCGAATTCGGCGCCGCCATCATGGGGCGCCAGATGTACCGCCTGGCGCAGTTCGCGTTCGGCGCCCGCCAGGTCGCCCAGCTGGTGCAGGACCAGGCCCATCAGATTGCGCAGCGGCGCGCCGTCCTGCCCGGCCGCGATGGCATCCGCCAACACCTGCCGCGCTTCCAGCGGGCGGCCCTGGTCGAGCAGCAGCCGGGCCAAATTCATGGGCGCGCCTTGCATCATCGGGCCACCATAGCCCCGCAGCTTGCATGCGGCATCAGCCGCTTCGGAACTTTCACGCCCGCCAGCCCGTTGCCACCCGATACTGGGAGGGATTCATGAGACCGATTGCGATGCTGGGTGTGGTGCTGATCGTGCTGGGCATAGCCGGCCTGTTTTTCAGCCGCGTGAGCTGGACCGAGACAAAGCCGGTGGCCAAGGTGGGTCCGCTGGAGCTGAACAGCCAGGAAGACCACACTGTCTGGATTCCCACCGCGGCGGGCGTCGTTGCCGTGCTGGCCGGGATCGCCCTGGTCTTTGTGGGCAGAAAAGCCGCCTGAAAGCGGCGTGAGCGCGGCCGTTCGCTGCGATTGCGAAGGCAATTCCAAAAGCGCCGCGCGTTGCGGGTTGTCGCACTTCCTGCCTATTGTTCTCTCACCAATTTCATGGGGAGAGAAAAATGCATCCCGTCGTCAAGCTTGGCCTTGCCACATGCGTCGGGGTCGCCATCGGCGCGGGCGGTTTCGCCGCTTTCGCCCAGAAGGACCCCAAGGTCGGCGTCACCGTCAATGATCCGATCGGGCCGGCGCCGGATCCGAGCCGTGTCACCGAGACCTTGCCCAAGGACCAGAAGTGCACCGGCACCGTGGGCGTGCAGCAGATGTGTTACCTCTACGGCGATCCGGCCAAGCCCGGCCCGTACATGGTCAAGTACATCTGGTATCCCGGCCATTTTTCCAAGCCGCACTATCACAACAACGAGCGCTTCGCCTATGTCGTCTCCGGCACCTGGTGGACGTCCACCAGCAATGTCTATGACGAACGCACCACCTATCCGGTTCATGCCGGCACCGTGGCGGTCGACAAGCTGAAAGGCATTCACTGGGATGGCGCGCGCACCGGCGAGAAGGAACCCGCCGTGCTGGTCCTGGCGGGCACCGGCCCCAACATCACCCAGCAGGTGGACGAGAACGGCAAGGATCAGGGTCCGCCGCGCTAGGAGGAAAGATCATGCGCCATCTTGTTGCCGCGCTGGCCTTTGCGGGCCTGATCGCAACACCGGTTCTGGCTGAGACCCAGCAGCAGCTCCTCACCCAGGGGCCGCCCAAGACCAGCCAGCCGATGCCCGATCCCAGCCACATCCCGATGATCTTCGGGAAGGACATTCCGTGGAAGGGCGAGAATGGCGAGCACAGCGCCAATCTGTTCGGCGATCCCAACAAGCCGGGCATCTATGGCGTCCTGATCAAATGGGATCCGGGCCACAATTCGCGGCCCCATTTCCATTCCACCGATCGCTACATCTATGTCGTGTCGGGCTCCTGGTGGGTGTCATCCAGCACCCACTATGACCCGGACAAGATGTATCCGATTCCGGCAGGGACCTTCGTCACCGACATCAAGAACACCATCCATTGGGACGGCGCCAAGGCCGAGACCGGGCCGGCCATCATCATGCTGGTGGGCGAAGGACCGGTGAAAAGCACCCGCTATGTGCCCAAGGACGCGAGCAAGGCGCCCGAAGGCCAGGACTTTGTGCCGCCGCCGGCAAAATGACGTAACGTAAAGCTTGCATGCACCGCGCGGGCGGGAGCGACCGGGAACGCGAGGCGCCCCCGGCGCGACCACCAAAGAACCGTGCGGCGCAATGCTGTAATGGGGTCGTCGAGGGGAGCTTTCGTGAAATTCCATCCCGTCTATCTGTGTCTGCTGGTGCCGTACGCGGCATGGGTCTGGGTGCCGTTCTACAACCGCATCGAGCCGAGCCTGTTCGGCATTCCCTTTTTCTACTGGTGGCAGATCTTCGGCATCTTCCTCACCGCCGCCTCGATCTATCCGGTCTATCTGTACCAGGAGAGCCGCCGCAAATGACTGCGACCCTGATCGTTTTCCTGGGCCTGTTCGTCTTCGTGGCCCTGCTGGGCCTGTTCGGCTCGCGCTGGCGCGCCGGTGACCTGTCGCAACTGCATGAGTGGGGCCTGGGCGGGCGCAGCTTCGGCACCCTGATCACCTGGTTTCTTCTGGGCGGTGACCTTTATACGGCCTACACCTTCATCGCCGTGCCGGCCCTGATGTTCGGCGCCGGCGCGACCGGCTTCTTCGCCGTGCCTTATGCGGCGCTGATGTATCCGGTGCTGTTCATGGCCTTTCCGCGCCTGTGGTCGGTGGCGAACAAGCATGGTTACATCACCGCGGCCGATTTCGTGCGCGGCCGCTTCGGCCATCGCGGCCTGGCGCTGGCGATTGCCGTCACCGGGCTGATGGCGGTGATGCCGTATATCGCGCTGCAGCTGGTCGGCATGCAGGTGGTGATCGCCGCGCTGGGGCTGGACTGGGCGGTGAACCTGCCCGGGCTGGGTCCTGTCTCGCTGCCGCTCTTGGCGGCGTTCCTGGTGCTGGCGGCCTTCACCTATACCAGCGGCCTGCGCGGCACCGCGCTGATCGCGGTGGTGAAGGATATCCTGGTCTATATCACCGTGCTGGCGGCGATCATCATCATCCCCTCGGAGCTGGGCGGCTATGGCAAGGTGTTCTCCGCCGTGCCGGCCAAGCAGCTGCTGCTGGCCCCTTCGACGCCCGGAAATCTGGGCGCCGGCTTTGCCTATGTCACCCTGGCGCTGGGATCGCTCCTGGCGCTGTTTCTCTATCCCCATTCGGTGACGGGGCTGCTGTCGTCTTCCAGCCGCCATGTGATCCGCAGGAATGCGATGGTGCTGCCGGCCTATTCGGTGGCGCTCGCGCTGATTGCTCTTCTCGGCTACATGGCCATGGCCGCGGGCGTGACGACCATGCCCGAATATG
>CAYQZM010000032.1:0-4671 GCA_964421935.1 uncultured Rhizobium sp.
GCCACCATGGTCATCGCGGTGCCGACCGGCATCAAGGTGTTCTCCTGGATCGCCACCATGTGGGGCGGCTCCCTGGAGTTCAAAACCCCGATGCTGTGGGCGATCGGCTTCATCTTTCTCTTCACCGTAGGCGGCGTCACCGGCGTGGTGCTGGCCAATGCCGGTGTCGACGTGGTGCTGCAGGACACGTATTACGTGGTGGCGCATTTCCACTACGTGCTGAGCCTTGGCGCCGTGTTCGCGATCTTCGCGGGCTTCTACTTCTGGTTCCCGAAGTTCACCGGCTACATGTACAATGAAGTGCTGGGCAAGCTGCACTTCTGGGTCACCTTCATTGGCGTCAACCTGGCCTTCTTCCCCATGCACTTCCTGGGGCTGGCCGGCATGCCGCGCCGCTATGCCGACTATCCGGATGCCTATGCGGGCTGGAACTACGTCTCCTCCATCGGCGCCTTTATTGCCGGCTTCGGGGTGCTGATTTTCCTGACCATGATCGTCGAGGCTTTCGTCAGGAAGCGTAAGGCCGCCGACAATCCCTGGGGCGTGGGCGCAACGACCCTGGAATGGACGCTGCCTTCGCCGCCGCCGTTCCACCAGTTCAACGAACTGCCCAGGATTCGATAGGAAATCCGCTCAGCCATGTCACTTTCCCTGGCCTATCCCCGTGTCACGACCGTCCGCGATTTTCTCGCGCACCTGAAGCCGCGCGTGATGTCGCTGGTGATCTTCACGGGCCTGGCGGGGATCGTGGCCGCACCGGGGCACCTGCATCCGCTCACCGGCTTCACCGCGCTGCTCTGCATCGCGGTGGCGGCGGGTGCCTCGGGTTGCCTCAACATGGCCTATGACAGCGATATCGACCGGCTGATGGCCCGCACCGCCACCCGTCCCATTCCCATGGGCCATGTGGCCCGGGAAGAAGCGCTGGCTTTCGGCTGGACGCTTTCGGTGGCGGCGGTCGCCACCATGGGGCTGTTCGTGAACTTCCTGGCGGCGGGGCTTCTGGCCTTCACCGTATTCTTCTATGTCATGGTCTACACGCTCTGGCTGAAGCGCCGGACTCCACAGAACATCGTGATCGGCGGCCTTGCCGGGGCGCTGCCGCCGGCCATCGGCTGGGCTTCGGTGACCGGCACGCTGTCGCTGGCGCCCTTGCTGCTGGTGGCAATCATCTTCATGTGGACCCCGCCGCATTTCTGGGCGCTGTCGCTATGGCGTTCGGGCGACTATGCCCGCGCCGGGGTGCCGATGCTGCCGGTGGTGAAGGGCAAACCCCATACCCGCTTCCAGATTCTGCTTTACACGCTGGTGCTGGTGCCGCTGGGCGTTCTGCCGGCCGCGCTGCATATCGGCGGTGTGCTCTATCTCGCTGCTTCGGCTGGCGTCGGCCTGTGGTTCCTGTGGGAAGCCATCGCTACCTATGGCGAGACCGATGAGACCAAGGAGCCCGCGGCCCACCGGCTGTTCGGCGTCTCACTGCTTTATCTTGCCGCGCTGTTCGCGGCCCTGATCATCGAGAAGCTGGCCGGCATTCCGCCTCTCTCCCTGACGGTGGGGTCGTGAGGGATGACGATGCGGAACGCGCGCGCCGCAAAAGAAATATCGCGCTGGGACTGGCGCTCGCCGGCCTGGCCGTTCTGTTTTATCTGATGTCGATCGTGCAGTGGCACGAGCATGCGAACCACTAGGGGACTGACATGAGCAGCGATGTGAAGCACGATTATCATCTGGTCGATCCCAGCCCCTGGCCGGTGGTCGGTTCGATCGGCGCCTTTACCATGCTGCTGGGCGCCGTGTTCTGGATGAACAAGGACTACACCGGCTTCTGGGGCCTGCCGGTCAACGGCCAGCCCTGGATCTTCATCATTGGTCTGGCGCTGGTGCTTTACACCATGGCCGGCTGGTGGCGGGACGTGATCCGCGAATCCGTCGTGCTGGGCAACCACACCCCCGTGGTGAAACTGCATCTGCGCTACGGCATGCTGCTGTTCATCGCCTCGGAGGTGATGTTCTTCGTCGCCTGGTTCTGGGCCTATTTCAACACCGCCATCTTCCACAGCGATGTCGGCGTCTCCAGCTGGCCACCTGCCGGGATCGTCACCCTGGATCCCTGGCACTTCCCGCTGCTCAATACTCTGATCCTGCTGACCTCGGGCACGACCGTGACCTGGGCACATCACGCCATCCAGACCGGCGACCGCAAGGGCGCGATCCAGGGCCTGGTGCTGACCGTTCTCCTGGGCGTTTCTTTCACCGCCGTGCAGGCCTGGGAATATGCCCATGCGCCCTTCACCTTCGGCTTCAACAATCTGGCGCTGGCGCCCTTCACCGATCCGGCGCACTCCGTGCTGGCGGTCGGTGCGGGTAACTTCCAGGCCATCTATGGCTCGACCTTCTTTATGGCGACGGGCTTCCACGGCTTCCACGTCATCATCGGCACCATCTTCCTGACGGTCTGCCTGTTCCGCGCCATCGCGGGCCAGTTCACGCCCACCCGCCACTTCGGCTTCGAGGCGGCGGCCTGGTACTGGCACTTCGTCGACGTGGTGTGGCTGTTCCTCTTCGCCTGCATCTACGTCTGGGGCGAAGGTCCACTGATTCAGGGCTAATCTTTTGGCCCCTGAGTTCGTCGCGCCTTCGCTCATGGACTTCTTGGCCACATCGCTTGGCGCTCCTGCTCAGGATGCCAAAATCCTCAGCCCTGGGGTTCGGCGTTGAACCCGCCCAATACAGTATCTGCGATCCTCAAGGGCCTCTGTCCGCGCTGCGGGCAGGGGCCCTTGTTTGACGGGTATATCGCGCTGAAGAAGCAGTGCCCGGCCTGCGGGCTGGACTATGCCATGTTCGATGCCGGCGATGGCCCCATGGTGTTCGGTATCCTGATCGTGGGCGCGATCGTCTGCGGCCTGGCGCTGTGGGTTGAGTTCACGTACCAGCCGCCGCTCTGGGTCCATGCGGTGCTGTGGCTGCCGCTGATCTGTCTGCTGACGGCGATCTTCCTGCGCCTTTCCAAGTCGGCGTTGCTGGTGCTGCAGTACAAGCACAAGGCCGGCGAGGGACGGCTCACGTGACCTTTCGGCCTTATCCCGGTCTCACCATCGCCTGCGTCCTGATGTTCGCCCTCTTGTGTGGTCTGGGCGTCTGGCAGCTCGAGCGGCTGCAATGGAAACTGGACCTGATCGACCGGGTGAACAGGCACATGGCGGCACCGCCGGTGCCGCTGAGCCGTCTGCTGACGATGGGCCCCAATGAATCGCAATACCGGCGCGTCACGCTGTCCGGCCATTTCGATCACGCCAAGGAAGCCTATGTCTTCGCCACCGATGCGCAAGGCGCGCCGGTCTATCATGTGCTGACGCCCTTTCACACCGATGGCGGACGCGTGCTGATGGTGGATCGCGGCGCGGTGCCGGAAGGCCGGCTTGATCCGGCGACGCGCGCGGCCGGCAATGTGGCGGGCGAAACCCATGTCACCGGCGTCTGGCGCGAGCCGGACCCGCCCGGCCCATTCACGCCCGCGCCCAATCTCGCCAAGCGGCTCTGGTTCTCGCGTGATGTGCGGGCCATCGCCGCCACCGATCATCTGGTCCTGGCGGCGCCGGTGGTGGTCGAGGCCGACGCCGCGCCCAATCCCGGTGGCCTGCCGCGCGGTGGCCAGACCGTGGTCAACTTCCGCAACCAGCATCTGTCCTATGCGGTGACCTGGTTCGGACTGGCAGCGGTGCTGCTAGGCGTCTGGCTGGCCTATCATATTTCAAAGGGCCGCATCGCCCTGAAATAGCATGAGTCAGGGTGGCAGGGGGGCCCTTCCCGCCCTATAACCCCCCGCCATGTATTTCATTTCCACCAGGGGGGGCGCTTCCCCCGCCCCCTTTTCCGACGTGCTGCTGGCGGGCCTGGCCCCGGATGGCGGCCTCTATCTGCCTGAAAGCTGGCCGCAATTTTCCGCCGCCGACATCGCCGCCTTCAAAGGTGCCGGCTACCGGGACGTGGCCTTCGCCATCCTGTCGCGCTTCACCGCCGGGTCCTTCAGCGATGCGGAGCTGAATGAGGCCATCGCCGCCGCCTATGCTGGCTTCGATGCGCCTGAAATCGCGCCGCTTGTCGAGATCGGCGAGGGCCGTTTCCTGCTCGAGCTGTTCCACGGGCCCACTCTGGCCTTCAAGGACGTGGCGCTTCAGGTTCTGGGCCAGCTTTTCTCGCGCGCGCTGGCGCGCCGCGGCGGCCGCGCCACGGTCCTGGCGGCGACCAGCGGCGATACCGGCTCGGCCGCCATCGCCGCGCTGGGCGGGCTCGCCAATGTCGACGTCTTCGTCATGCATCCGCGCGGGCGTGTCAGTGACGTGCAGCGGCTGCAGATGACCACCAGCGCACATGGCAATGTCCATAACATCGCGCTGGAAGGCAGCTTCGACGATGCGCCAGGGATCGTGAAGGCGCTATTCGCCGACACGGAGTTCGCCGCCAAGGTCGGACTGACGGCGGTCAATTCCATCAACTTCGCCCGCATTGCCGCGCAGTGCGTCTATTATTTCACGGCCACGGCGCAGCTCGGCAAAGCGGCCACTTTCGTGGTGCCGACCGGCAATTTCGGCGACATCTTCGCCGGCGAGGCCGCGATGCGCATGGGCCTTGCCGCCGACAGGCTGGTGATCGCCACCAATGCCAATG
>CAYQZM010000033.1:0-4078 GCA_964421935.1 uncultured Rhizobium sp.
CGCCGCGCCGCCTTTGATGCTCTGCCGCTCTTTCATGCGGCCGGAAGCGTCACGGTACTGGAAGTAACCTCCGAGAGCGATCAGGTCCGTGCCGAATCCCGCGTCCAGGATGTAGGGCTGTGGTTACAACAACACGGTATCACCGCGACCGGCCTGGTGGAGACAACATCCAGCGATGATGTTGGCTATCTCCACGCGGAACTGCTGAACCACAGATGCGACCTTCTCGTCGCCGGCGCCTACGGTCATAATCGCCTGGGAGAGTGGATCTTCGGTGGTGTTACTCAGGATGTCTTGCTGGACCCCGATTTTTGTGTGCTTCTAAGCCACTAGAGGCTATGCGCGCCATGGTCTTGCGGCGGCCGGGTCGGCCACTGCAGGAAGAGTTCCTGCCGCTGCCACAACCGGCGGCGGGCGAGGTCCGGGTTCGGGTGACAGCGTGCGGCGTCTGCCGCACAGATCTTCATGTCGTGGACGGGGAGTTGACGAACGCCAAGCTTCCGATCATCCCGGGCCACGAAATTGTCGGCCGCGTTGACGTAATAGGCGAGGGTGTAACGCATCTGCGAATTGGCCAGCGCGTCGGCATTCCCTGGCTGGCAAGTACCTGTGGCATCTGCTCCTATTGCATAAGGGGCCACGAAAATCTCTGTGACCGGCCGCTTTTCACTGGGTACACGCGGGATGGCGGCTTCGCGACAGCCACGATCGTCGATGCCAATTATGCCCTCGAGCTGGGCGAGGAGGGGCAAGACGTCTCCTTGGCACCTTTGCTTTGTGCCGGTCTTATCGGGTGGCGTTCCCTGGTCATGGCGGGTGAGGCGCGGGCCATCGGTCTTTATGGTTTCGGCGCCGCGGCCCATATCGTCGCGCAGGTTGCGCTTGCCGGAGGTCAACGCGTCTTTGCCTTTACCAGGCCGGGTGACAAAAATAGCCAGGCTTTCGCGCGCAGTCTGGGAGTGGAGTGGGCGGGTGGCTCCGACGAATCGCCGCCCGTTGCGCTTGATGCGGCAATCCTCTACGGGCCCGACGGCAAACTGGTGCCGCTGGCATTGATGGCCGTTCGCAAGGGCGGCCGCGTCGTCTGCGCCGGCATCCACATGAGCGATATCCCGTCATTTCCCTATGGATTGCTGTGGGAAGAGCGCAGCGTGCTGTCGGTGGCCAATCTCACACGCCAGGATGGGCACGATTTTCTCGCCTTGGCCAGGACCATCAAAATCCAGACACACACGACGGCTTATCCGCTGGTCAAGGCCAACCAAGCGTTGGCGGACCTGCGCGCCGGGAGAGTTGATGGCGCCGCAGTCTTGGTACCATAAGCTCAAATAGTTTTGGAGATAGTCCCGATAGCGCTTCCGGGCTCGACGACGGTGTTTTTCTTGGAAGCAATATGCAATGTACCGCTACTTGGCGCCATAATGTTATGCAACGCTCCTTCGACGCGCACAGCAGCGACCGGGTCGCCTGCTTCCACGCGCGCTTCATCGGAAAATATCCACCGTTCCAGAAGCCCTTCGGGCAAGATACTTGTGCTCCAGAGTTCAGCCGGAATCGTGATGTCGGTGTTTACTTGTGTCCGCGCCATGCCAGCCTCCTTGCTTTCCATACTCTCCGTTCAGATGGTGCTCGGATAATCCATCGTGATTAGCCGCGCATTCGGTGGATCCGATAGAAAAACCGCCGGGCAAAATCGTGCAGTTCACCGTCGTTAGCGTGGTTCAATGCTTCCACTGCAACGACCCGCTGGCTCAGTGCCGGCATCTTTGCGGCGAGGTAAGCCTTAAATGCCTGTTTGGCCTGGGCGGGACCGGCGATCAGAACCTCTGCAGGTTCGTGTAACGCGGATGCTACCCTCCGCATAAAATCTTCCGACACCGGCTCATGGCCGGACCCCGGCGTGCCGGCCCGATGATGAATATGGCCATAACCTTCATCCGAAGCACGCAAGGTGGCCAGTTCTGTCAGCTCATGCCGCGTGACCGCGAATATCCGCGCCATGCAATGGTCGATCCAGACTAAGCAATGAACTGGTTTGCCCCGCGTTCGTGCCATGAAATTCTCACTTCCGAAATTAGTGGACAGGGTGCGGACTGCCAACATCCTGAATATCTTTAGGTCCGATCCAGCTGAGGGCGATGGCTTTGCGCGGCACTAAAGCCTGCGGAGCCTTCGGGTAGCCGACGGCTATGGGCGCGGCCACGACCTTGTCCGGGGCCAAATTGAGGAAGTCACGCCCTTCCCGCGAGGTCAGCCAGCCTTGTGCGAAACCCACCCAGCATGTGCCAAGGCCCTGGTCTACCGCTGCCAGCATCAGGTTTTGGGCGGCCAGCGCACAGTCCTCTGTCGCCCACTGCAGCCCGGCCGGCACGGAAATCACCACCAAGGCAGGAGCGCTATAAAACAGGTTAAAGCTGGGATCAGCCAAAAGATCACGAAAATGGCCGGTTTGGCGCATCTCGGGCATATTGGCAAGCATCCAGCTTTTTGCGCGGGCCGAAATCTCGTCCAGGATCGCTTTGTCCGTTATGACCGTGAAGTGCCATGGCTGCTCGTTCATCGCGCTTGGAGCCCAACTCGCAGCTGAAATCAGTTGGCGCAGGGAAGCTCGCGAAACTGACCGGTCAGTAAAATCGCGGACAGCCCGTCGTTCCCGAATTGCTTGTAAAACATTCATGTCTTTGCGCGCGTGTTGGGGCGTTCCATCCATGATGCCCAACCTAGGGCGCCGCCGAACAAAAGAAAGGCGCCGACCACAAGAAGCAGGAAGGCAATCTCATTCGTGGACATGGCAATTCCCTTTCGCCCGTTGCAGATCAGGCCGTCGTGTCTTCGAGCGCTGCCTGATTGAGAATTCGGATGTGCCGGGCGCCGGACAGCGCGATGGTGCGGTTACGCTCAAACTGCGACATGCTGCGGGACACCGACTCGATGGTAAGACCCAGATAGTCGGCGATATCCTGCCGCGACATCGGCAATTGCAGCGTGTTCTCTCCGGCGGTCTTTTCCATCCAGTCCAGCAGGAAGGCAGCAACCTTCTCGGCAGCTCCCCGCCGGCTCAGCAGCAGGGAATGACATTGCGCCTGTGACAGGCTTTGCATCGCATATTGGAACAGTTGCTGGCTGACCGTGTGATCAGTCTTGGCCTGTTGCTCGATGCCACGGCGCCGGTAGGCGACCAGGCGGCAATCGGTTACCGCCTCAGCGGACATTACGCGCTCATCGCCGAGTTCAAGGCCAAACATGTCGCCCGCGACATGGAAAGCCTCGATCTGGCGGCGACCATCCGCCAGGAATCTGCAGACGCGCACCACGCCCGACAGGACCTTATAGAATGTCTCTGTTTCCTGGCCTTCGGCGCAGATTTCCCGTCCCTCCAGCGCGTCGATCACGGTGCCAGCCGACTTCAGGGGCTCGTTCAGCCGGCTCATCCAGGCGGTCCGATCCGCCAGAGCCTGTGCCGGGGAAATTTCGCTTTTCGTCGCCTGCTGCACTCTCATCATGCCCTCCTTGGCGTGTGTGAGCGCATTGGTATCTGTCGGCTTGGCCTAGCGAAATTCGGTTTGTTCCTAAGGGATTATACTTAGGCCGAGATCAGAACCTTGAGCGCGCCGGTTTCCGCGGCCCGACTGAAGGTGTCGTAGGCTTCGAGCACGCGGTCCAGGCTAAAGCGGTGTGTAATCAGGGAGGTGGGCGCAAGCTTTCCGGCTGAAACTGCCTTCAGGAGCAGGCCTGTCGTGCTCGTATCTACCAGGCGGGTTGTGATCGCGATGTTGCGGTCCCACAGCCGTTCCAGATGCAGGTCGCATTTGTGACCATGGACCCCGATATTGGCGATGGTTCCGCCGGGGGCTATCAGGTCCTGGCATAACTCGAAGCTGGCGGGTACACCAACAGCTTCGATGACCGCGTCGGCACCCTTGCTATTCGTCAGGGCCATGACTTGGGCCACAACATCCTCCCTGCCGTTGTTGATCGTATCGGTGGCACCCAGGCGACGTGCGATTTTGAGTCTGTTGTCGTCTCGATCGATCATGATGATCCGCGCCGGCGAGAAGAATTGAGCCGTCAGCAAGGT
>CAYQZM010000034.1:0-5630 GCA_964421935.1 uncultured Rhizobium sp.
CAACGATGCCTGGGTGTCCGGCACCAGCGGTTCGCCGGTGCATCGTGCCGAATATCGCCTGCCCACCACCTTGACCCCGGAACAGATCGTGGAACGATTCACTGCTCCGGATGCGCTCTCGTTCTGGGATCTGCCGGGCTATATTCGCGCCGCCCAGGCCGCCGGCTTCTCCGCCGTGCGCTACCAGCTCTATCTTTATACGCTCTACGCCCTGCCGGCTTTGTTCGCCGCCATGGTGTTCATGGCCGCCAGTTTCTCGCTCAAGCTGGGCCGCGAAGGCGGCATGGCGCGCGTGATCCTGTTCAGCGCCGCCTGCGGTTTCGCGGTTTTCTTTTTCCAGGATCTGACCACGGTGCTGGGACGCTCCGGCGCCGTTCCCATCCTTTTGGCGGCGACAGCCCCGGCGCTGGCCTCCATCCTGATCGGGATGACGCTGGTGTTCGCGCAGGAAGACGGCTAATGGCGTCTGCTGCTTTCGTTATGGGCGCGTCCTCTGACGCGTCCGCGCATGGAGGACGGCTCATGCCATCGTCCTGCCGCTTGTTAAAGGCGCGTCTGCTGATGCAGCGCGGAAAAGACCGCTGATGCGCGCGAGCGCCGTTCGTTTTGCCGCCCTCATCGCCTGCGCCCTGATCCCGCTTCTGGCACAGGCCGCGCAGTTGCGCGTGCCCCTGGTCAGGCCGCCCACCAAAGATCAGCCGATCCTGCTTCAGGCCGATGAGATCGTCTATGACAGCGAAAACCATCTGGTCTCGGCGGTAGGCCATGTGGAGATCGCCGACCAGGATCGCACCCTGATTGCCGACCGGGTGGACTATGACCAGAACACGGACAAGGTCACGGCCAGCGGCCATGTCAGCATCATGGATACCAAGGGCAATGTCGCCTTCGCCGACCATGTGGTCCTGACCGACCGCATGCGCAACGGGGCCCTCTCCGGCTTCGGCGCCCTGATCGGCAAGAGCGGGCGGCTGGCGGCACGCAGCGCCGAGCGCGTGAACGGCACCACCTTGATCGCGCATCGCACGGTCTACAGCCCCTGCAAGATCTGTCAGCAGCAGGGCCAGCGCACGCCTTTGTGGCAGGTCAAGGCGGAACGGGTGGTCTATGACCAGGTCAAGCACAAGGTGCGCTTTCGCAACGCCACGGTGGAGGTGAAGGGCGTGCCGGTGGCCTGGATGCCGTTCGTCTCGATGGTGGATCCCACCGTGCGCTATGCCAGCGGCTTGCTGACGCCGGAAGTCGGCAATTCCACCAAGATCGGTTATTACACGCGCCTGCCCGTCTATATTTCCCTGTCATCCAGCCAGGACATGACGGTGGCGCCGATGATCTCCACGTCGGGCGGCGAATTGCTGGAGGTCGAATATCGCCAGCGCTGGAACAATGGCGGCTTCTGGCTGCAGGGCAGCGGCGCCTATAATCCCGACGGGGGCTTGGCCGGCACCCCGGGAGCGCAGACTTACGGTCATATTTTCGGCTCGGGCCGTCAGGAGCTCGGCGGGGACTGGCGCGCGGGTTTCGATCTCCAGGCCACCAGCAACAGCGCCTATATGCGCTTCTACGACATTTCCTTCCTCGACCGGTTGACCAACGATCTGTTCGTGGAAGCGACGCCGGGCCGCTCGCGCTTTGCCCTCACCAGCTATTACTTCCAAGGTCTGCGTTCGACCGACATCACCTCGCGCATTCCCTATGTGCTGCCCAAGCTGGAATTTTCCTACATCCCGGTGGACAAGGTGGCGGGCGGCAGCTTCCGCTTGGATCTGAGCGGTGTCTCCATCGGCCGTGACGATCAATATAACGACCAGCGCGGCACGGCGGAGGTGAACTGGAAGCGTCCCGCCATCCTGGGCAACGGCCAGATCTGGACCCTTGTGCTGGACGCGCGCGGCGACGCCTATCATTTCGATGTGCCGCGCAATGCTATCCGCACCACCGACGACACGATCGAGCGGGGCACCGCCTATGCCGCGCTTGACTGGCGCTGGCCCTTCATTGCCGAAGACAACAGCCATTCCTACATCTTCCAGCCCATCGCCCAGTTCATCGCCCAGCCCTATGGCGGCAATCCCATAGGCTTGCGCAACGAGGACGCGCAGGATTTCGAATTCAGCGACTACAACGTCTTCAGCTTCAACCAGCTTCCCGGCTACGACATCATCGAAAGCGGCCCACGCGCCAATCTCGGCGCCGAAGCCGAGATGCTCTTTCCCGGCGGCAAGGTCGAGGGGCTGGTAGGCCAGACCTATCGCCTCAAGCCCGACCCGCTCTTGGGGGCGCTGACCGGCAATACCGGCACGGTCTCGGACGTGGTGGGAAGCTTCTCGATCAAGTTCCCGCATCTGGACCTGACCGACCGCATGGACATAGACCGCGGCAACGGCACCATCCGGCGCCATGAAATTTATGTCACCGGCAGCTACAACCGGTCCTCGGTGCAGGTCAGCTACGTCCAGTTGCCGCAGTCGGTTACCAGCTTGGGGCTGCCCAGCCGCGAGCAGATCAATGCCCAGGCCGACCTGAACCTGTGGGGGAACTGGCAGGTCTTTGTCGCCGGTCAGCGGGACCTGGCCAACAGCCAATTCCTGAACACCGAGTATGGCCTGGGCTACGAGGATGAATGCCTGGCCATTTCCCTGGCCTATCGCCGCAAATACACCGAGGACCTGATCCTGGGTGTGCCGCCCTCGACCTCGGTGATTCTCCGCTTTTCGCTGAAGACCGGCGACCAGGCGGTTCAACCTTTCAGCCTGTTCCCCAAGGACGTCTTCGCGCTGACCAGGCCATAAAGGCAGAAAAACCGCGATTTTCGCATTGCCTTGATTGGGCCGGGAATTTCCGTATTTTGGCAGCGGGTTGGGGACCGGCGGAGCGCCAATTGAGCGTCAATGTGAGCCCCTTTTCACGGCCAAAGATGACTATGCGTATTGCCACCACCCTGATGCTGGGCGCCGCGCTTTTGGCCGGCGCGGGTGCAAGCGCGCAGGAACCCAGGCCTGCGGTGCCGCCGCGCACCGGAAGCCAGGCCATCACCCGCACCGCTGCCGCCCAGCCCGTTTCCACGGTGGCCCCCGTCCGCGCCGCATCCACACCAACTCCCGCCGCCCCGGCAGTTCCGGCCAAGCCTGACCCCGCCAAGCCCGACACGGCAAAGGCTGACGCGGCAAAGCCTGAGACCGACGCTCCGCCGGATGCCGGCACCCCCGATGCCGCCGCCCCCGTTCAGGAAGCCAAGAACAATGACGCGGCGGTGATCAATGCCGCCAATCCCGACACCGGCAATGACAGCGATTCGGTCATCGCCACGGTCAATGACGAATCCATTTCCGACTATGAGGTCCGCCAGCGTGTGGCGCTGTATCTGGCGCTTCAGGGCGGCGGCGTCACCGTGGCGCAGCTCACGCCGGAACAGAAGACGCGCATCCGCGGCCAGATCCTGGAAGTGCTGGAGTCCGAGAAGCTCCAGCTGCAGGAGGCGGTGAAGAAGAAAATCACCGTCAGCCCGGTGGAAGTGGACCGCCGTCTGAACGGCATGATGCAGGATTACCATTTCACCATCGATCAGCTGCGCGAGAACCTGAAGAAGGCCGGCGCCAGCGAGGATGCGTTGCGCGCCCAGATCACGGCCTCGCTCGCCTGGCAGAAGGCGGTGCAGGACGAATATGGCGATCAGGTGAATATCACGCCGGAGATGGTCACTGCCGAATTGCAGCGCTATGCCGAAGGCGCTCACAAGCCGCATTACCATGTGCTGGAAATCTTCCTGCCGGTGGACAATCCCGAGCAGAACGAGAAGGTGAAGAAGGACGCCGAGGAAGTGGAGCGCCAGCTTCACGAGGGCGCGCCCTTCCCGGTGGTCGCCCGCCAGTTCAGCCAGCATCCCACCGCCGCCACGGGCGGCGACATGGGCTGGATCAACGACGGACAACTCGCGCCCGAGCTCAACACGGCCCTCGCCAAGATGGATGTCGGCGCCATCAGCGATCCCATCCGCTCGACCGGCGGCTGGTACATCCTGGGCCTGCGCGAACGCCAGGAACCCATGGGCACCAAGATCGCGGAGGTGCCGACCGGTCCCACCGGCCCGGCAGGTACCTTGCCGCTGGCGCGCCTGTTGTTCCCGGTCGATCCGCGCGGCCCCAAGGCCGAGATCGAGCAGATCATGAAGGTGGCTGCGCAGATCCATCAGCGTTACGCCGGCTGCGCCCAGCTCGACGAGCTGCACAAGCAGATGAAGGGTACCGTCTATATGGATTTGGGCGATGCCAAACTGGCCGACCTCAGCCCGCAGATTCAGGCAGGCCTGAAGAACACCCGTCCCGGCGAGGCCGCCGAGCCTTTCATGGACGATGCGGGCGTCGAACTGATCGGCCGCTGCGACAAGCGCATCGAGGTCAAGACGGCCTATGTGATGCCGAGCAAGCAGCAGGTGGAAGACCAGCTCTTCCAGAACCAGATCTCGACCCTGGCGCGGCGCTATCTGCGTGACCTGAAGCGCGAAGCCAATATCCAGGTGCACGACAACACCAAGCCCGATGCCCTTATCCGGTAGGGAGCCGGAAGCGCCGATCGCACGGCGCGGCCAATAATGGATCGCGCGAAACCCATCCTGATCACCATGGGCGAGCCCGCAGGAATCGGGCCCGAAGTCGCTATCGCCGCTTTCGAGCATTTCGGCGGCCGCGTCGGCCGACGGCCCCTCAAGCTGGTGGGCGATCCCGCCCTGTTCGCCGCCCATCGCGAGCATGTCATCCCCACCCGCGCGCGGGTGCGGGCCACGCCTGGCCAGCTGGATGCGGCCAATGCGGACGCGGTGACCGAAGCCATTGAACTTGCGGTGCGGGCCTGTCTCAAGGACGAGGCAGCGGGGATGGTCACCGCCCCCATCAACAAGGCGGTGCTGAACGGGGCGGGCTTTCCCTATCCCGGCCACACCGAATTCCTGGCCGCGCTGACCGGCACGCGCCGGGCTGTGATGATGCTGGCCAGCGAGACGTTGCGGGTGGTGCCCCTGACCATCCACATGCCCCTGGCCGAGGTTGCCGGCACCATCAGCAGCGAGGCGGTGCTCGAGACCGCCGAAATCATCCTGACGGCGCTCAAGCGCGATTTCGCCATCCCCCATCCGCGGCTGGCGGTGGCCGGGCTCAACCCCCATGCGGGCGAGGAAGGGATGCTGGGCGCGGAAGAAGAGGAAATCATCGCGCCGGCGATTGCGGCGCTGAAGACGCGCGGCTTTGCGGTGCGGGGACCGCTGTCCGCCGACACGATGTTTCACCAGGAAGCGCGGCGGACCTATGACGCGGCGCTGTGCATGTACCACGACCAGGCCCTGATTCCGATCAAGACCCTGAGCTTCTGGGATGGCGTGAATGTCACCCTGGGCCTTCCCATCGTGCGCACCTCGCCCGATCACGGCACGGCGCTGGATATTGCCGGGACCGGCAAAGCCGACCCGCGCAGCATGATCGCGGCGGTAAAACTGGCAGCGGACATGGCCGATGCCAGAGAGCGATAAGCTTCCACCGCTTCGCGACGTGATCGCAATTCATGGCCTGGCGGCAAAGAAGTCGCTGGGACAGAACTTCCTCCTGGACCTCAATCTCACCCGGCGGATCGCACGCGCC
>CAYQZM010000035.1:0-10997 GCA_964421935.1 uncultured Rhizobium sp.
ACGCGCTGTTCAACGCTTTCCCAGCTGGCGGCAATGCAGAACGGCATCAGCCCCGCCGTCAGCACCACGAACAGCATGGAAATGCCGTCCACGCCCATGTGGTAGGAGATGCCGCCACCCAGCCAGTCGAACTTCTCGACCAGCTGGAAGCCGGGATTGGACGGATCGAACGCCGCCCACACCATCAGCGACAGGATGAAAGTGACGATGGTGGTGCCAAGCGCGATCCAGCGGGCGCTGCTCGCGTTCGGCAGCAGCAGAATGGCGGCCGCGCCGATCAGCGGCACGAAGGTGACAAGGGATAGCAGCGGCAAGCTCACAGCGCGCCTCCCGAGATCATGAACCAGGTGGCCAGCGCCACCACCCCCAGCAGCATCGCCAGGGCATAGTGATAGACGTAGCCGGTCTGCAGCCGCACCGCGCCGCGGGAGGCATCCAGCACCCGGGCGGCAACGCCGTCGGGACCAAGCCCGTCAATGATGGTGCCGTCGCCGAACTTCCACAGGAAGCGGCCCAGCCACATGGCGGGGCGCACAAAGAGGAAGTCGTAGAGCTCGTCGAAATACCATTTGTGATAGAGGAACAGGTAGAGCATGCCCCGGCGGTCGGCCAGCTTCTTCGGCAGGTCGGGATGCAGGATGTAATAGTAATAGGCGATGGCGAAGCCGATGATGGTGACGGTCAGCGGCGCCAGCTCCACCCACACCGGCAGATGGCCTTCCTCGCCCGCGCCCACGAAAATCGAGGCGCGCCAGAATTCGTGTGCGCCCTCGCCCATGAAATAATGGAAGAAGGCCATGCCGGCGAACACCGCGCCCGTCGCCAGCAGTGCCAGCGGCACCAGCATCACCTTGGGCGATTCATGGATCTCTTCCAGCCGCGGGGCATGGTGCTCGTCATGGCCATGCGCATGGTCATCGTGCCCATCCATCGGCTCGTCATGGGCGTGGGCCGCGTCGGAATGATCCAGATGCTGGTGGTCCAGCCCGCGATAGCGGCCATGGAAGGTCATCAGGAACTGGCGCCAGCTATAGAAGCTGGTCATGCCCGCCGCGATCACCAGCAGCGTGAAGGCATAGGTCGCCATGCCGGTATGGCCGCCATAGGTGGCGTTGATGATGGCATCCTTGGAATAGAAACCGGCCAGGCCAATGCCCAGATAGGGAATGCCCACGCCGGTCAGCGCCAGATTGCCGATCAGCATCATCGCCCAGGTGAAGGGGATGGCACGCGCCAGCCCGCCCATCTTCCGCATGTCCTGCTCGAGATGCATGGAATGGATCACCGCGCCGGCCGACAGGAACAGCAGCGCCTTGAAAAATGCATGGGTGAAGAGATGGAACATGGCGGCGTTGTAGGCGGAGACGCCGGCGGCCGCGAACATGTAGCCCAGCTGAGAGCAGGTTGAATAGGCGATCACCCGCTTGATGTCGTTCTGGAACAGGCCCACCGAGGCCGCGAAGAAGGCGGTGGTGGCGCCGATGAAGGTGACGAATTCCAGCGCCACGGGCGAAAGCTGGAACATGGGCGAACAGCGGCAGACCAGGAAGACGCCGGCCGTCACCATGGTGGCGGCATGGATCAGGGCCGAGACCGGGGTCGGGCCTTCCATGGCGTCGGGCAACCAGGTGTGCAGGCCCAGCTGGGCGGACTTGCCCATCGCGCCCACGAACAGAAGCAGGCAAAGGGTGGTCAGAATGTCCACGCTGTGCCCAGCGAAGATGAAATTCTTGCCGACCATGCCAGGCGCGGCGGCGAACACCGCATCGAAGTCCAGGGTCTTGAACACCGCCCAGACGCCGAAGATGCCCAGCGCGAAGCCGAAGTCGCCGACGCGGTTGACGATGAAGGCCTTGATGGCCGCGGCATTGGCCGACGGGCGCGTGTACCAGAAGCCGATCAGCAGGTACGAGGCCAGGCCCACCCCTTCCCAGCCGAAGAACAGCTGCAGGAAGTTGTTGGCCGTCACCAGCATCAGCATGGCGAAGGTGAACAGCGACAGATAGGCGAAGAAGCGCGGCCGGTGCGGGTCCTCGGCCATGTAGCCGATGGAGTAGAGATGGACCAGCGAGGAGACGCCCGTCACCACCACCAGCATCACCGCGGTGATGGTGTCGATCCGCACCGTCCAGTCCACCGTGAACTGGGCCGAATGGACCCAGGCCAGGATGGGCAGGATGTATTTGTGGCCCTGGATCGCCACATCGTTGAACGCCACCACCGACAGGGCGGCGGACACAAACAACAGACCCGTGGTCACCAGCTCGCTCGACCGGTTGCCGATGATGCGGCCGAACAGGCCGGCGATGGCGCAGCCGATCAGGGGCAGGAAGACGATTGCCGCGTAAAGCGCTGAATTCATGTCGCGCCTAGCCCTTCATCACATTGACGTCCTCAACCGCGATGGTGCCGCGGTTTCGGAAATAGACGACCAGAATGGCAAGGCCGATGGCGGCCTCGGCCGCGGCCACGGTGAGCACGAACAGGGCAAAGACCTGCCCCACCAGATCGCCCAGATAGGCCGAGAAGGCGACGAAATTGATGTTCACCGCCAAAAGGATCAGCTCCACCGACATCAGGATGATGATGATGTTCTTGCGGTTGAGGAAAATGCCCACCACCCCGATGGTGAAGAGGATGGCGGCGACGGTCAGATATTGGGTCAGGCCAATCTGCATCTTAAGCCCCCTGCCCCGGCTTGATCTCGACCATGTCCACGGCCATCGCCTTGGTGCGGGCGTTCTGCGCCGGGATGGACTGGCGGCGCACGCCGGGCCGCGACCTGAGAGTCAGCACGATGGCGCCGATCATGGCGACCAGCAGCACAAGACCCGCGATCTGGAAGTAGTAGACGTAATCGGTATAGAGGATGCGCCCCAGCGCCTCGGTGTTGGTGATCCCCGCCGGGGTGGCGCTGGCCTTGGCCGCGATGGCCGCGGGCTTCAGCACCCAGACGCTGCCGGCCATCACCAGCTCGGCCACCAGGATCAGCCCGATCAGCAGGCCGAAGGGCAGATATTGCAGCGCGCCCTTCTTCAGTTCGGAGAAGTCGATGTCCAACATCATGACCACGAACAGGAACAGCACGGCGACGGCGCCGACATAGACCACGACCAGGATCATGGCCAGGAACTCCGCCCCCAAAAGCACGAACAGCCCAGCGGCGTTGAAGAAGGCCAGGATCAGAAACAGGACCGAATGGACAGGGTTCTTCGACCCGATCACCATGATCGAGGAGGCGATCAGGATCACGGAGAAGAAATAGAAGGCGAGTGCCGCTAACATTTACGTCTTTCGTTCCCCTCATCCTCACCCTGAGCTTGTCGAAGGGTGAGGAATCAATTTCCTATCTATAAGGCGCGTCCAATTCCAGGTTGCGGGCAATCTCCGGCTCCCAGCGATCGCCGTTGGCCAGCAGACGGGCCTTGTCGTAGTACAGCTCTTCGCGGGTTTCGGTGGCGAATTCGAAATTGGGGCCTTCCACGATGGCGTCCACCGGGCAGGCTTCCTGGCAATAGCCGCAGTAAATGCACTTCACCATGTCGATGTCATAGCGGGTGGTACGGCGCGAACCGTCTTCGCGCGGCTCGGCCTCGATGGTGATGGCCTGGGCCGGGCAGATCGCCTCGCACAGTTTGCAGGCGATGCAGCGTTCCTCCCCGTTGGGATAGCGGCGCAGGGCATGCTCGCCGCGGAAGCGGGGCGACAGCGGGCCCTTCTCGAACGGATAGTTCAGCGTGGCTTTCGGCGCGAAGAAATAGCGCATCGCCAGAACGAGGCTCTTGATGAACTCCACGAAGAAGATCTGGCGCGCGGTACGGTCGAAATCAGCCATGGCGGCCTCTCAGAACAAATGCGGCAGGTGGGGACGGACGAACAGGACCCAGCCCGCCGTCAGCACCACCCAGATAAGCGATGTCGGAAGAAACACTTTCCAGCCCAGACGCATGAGCTGGTCATAGCGGTAGCGCGGCACAATTGCCTTCACCATCGCCATCATGAAGAACAGGAAGGCCAGCTTGGCCAGGAACCAGAAGATGCCCAGCGCCGGAATGTTCAGCGGCCAGATATTGATCGGCGACAGCCAACCGCCCAGGAACAGGATGCTCATCAACCCGCAGAGCAGCATGACGTTCATGTACTCGGCCAGGAAGAAAAGCAGGAAGGGACCGGAGGAATATTCCACGAAGAAGCCGGCCACCAGTTCGGATTCCGCTTCCAGGAGGTCGAAGGGCGGCCGCTGGGTCTCGGCCAGGGAGGAGACGAAGAAGATCACCAGCATCGGGAACAGGATCGAGAAGACATTCCAGTTCAGCAGCGCGAACACATGCGTGCTTTCCTGCGACCGCACGATCTGGGAGACATTCAACGAGCCGGCGAACAGCAGCACCGTGATGATCACAAAGCCGATCGAGACTTCGTAGGACACCATCTGGGCGGCGGCGCGCAGGGCCGACAGGAAGGGATATTTGGAGTTGGAGGCCCAGCCCGCCATCACTGTGCCGTAAACACCCAGCGACGACACCGCGAACAGGTAAAGAATGCCGACATTGATGTCGGCAACCACCCAGTGATTGTTGAAGGGGATCACCGCCCAGGCGATGAAGGCCACCATCACGCTGACCATCGGAGCCAGGAAGAAGATGACCTTGTTGGCGCCGGCCGGAACGATCACTTCCTTGAACAGGAACTTCACCGCGTCGGCGATGGTCTGCAACAGACCGAAGGGGCCGACCACGTTTGGGCCACGACGCATCTGCACCGCCGCCCAGATCTTGCGGTCCGCCAGGATCACCGCGGCGACACCCAGCATCAGCACCAGGCAGATTACCAGGATGAACACCGACTGGCCGATGAACCAAGCCCAGCCATAGGGCAGTCCGGCACCTTGCAGGAAGGGGATCAGCGCCATGACCTACTCCGCCGCCATCTGGGCCGCGCCATGCACCAGTTCCTGGCTGCACTTGGCCATGGTTTCGCTGGCGCGCGCGATCGGGTTGGTCAGGTAATAGTCCTTGATAGCATAGACCACCGGCGCGCCGTCGAGCGGCCCGCCCTCGCCTACCGAACCCCACACGCTCGCCGACGTCTCGGCATGCACCGGCGCCGCGTTCAGATTGGCGAAATGAGTGACGTCGGTCTCCAGTGCGCGCAGCAACTGGCCCCGATCATCATAGGGCAGCTTCACGCTGAGCACGTCCGACAGCGCCCGGATGATGGCCCAGTCTTCCTTGGCCTCGCCCGGCGGGAAGGCGGCGCGGCGCGCGCGCTGCACCCGGCCCTCGAAGTTGGTGTAGAGCCCGTCCTTCTCGGTATAGGCGGCGCCCGGCAGAATCACATCGGCATTGTGGGCACCGGCGTCGCCATGGCTGCCCTGATAGACGACAAAGGCGCGCCCCAGATGGCTGACGTCGAATTCGTCGGCGCCGAGCAGATAGATAAAGTCGATCTCGCCCTTCTGGGCGCCATCGACGATGCCGGCCACGTCGCGACCTCCTGCTCCCGGCAGGAAGCCCAGGTCCAGCGCCGCCACACGGCTGGCCGCGGTGTGCAGGATGTTGAAGCCGTTCCAGCCGCCGTCTGCATGGGTGCCGGCCGGGCCGATCATGCCGGTGTCGCCGGCGATCTTCGCTGCCAGCTTCAGGATGGCAGCGCCGTCCTTGCGGGTCAGCACGCCCGAACCCAGCACGATCATGGGGCGCTTGGCGTCGGTCAGTATCTTGGCAAAGTCGTGCTTGCCATTGGCGATCTGGTCCAGCGCGCCGATATCTGTGCCCAGCCATTGCACGGGATAGGTGAGATCGACCTGCGGGCCTATGCTCGCCACCTTCACGCCAGAGGCCAGCCAGGCCTTGCGGATGCGGGCATTGAGCACCGGGGCGTCCCAGCGCGGATTGGCGCCGACCAGCAAGATGGCATCGGCTGCTTCCACGCCCATGATGGTGGAATTGAAGAGGTAAGTCTGACGAGGACCGCCGCCAATCTTGGCGCCATCCTGGCGACAATCGATATTGGGGACGCGCAGCGCCGCCATCAGATCCTTCAGCGCCTTGATCTCTTCCGCCGCGGCCTGGTCGCCAACGATAGCCGCCATCTTGGCCGGCGATGTGCCGCGCACCTTTTCGGCGATGGCCGCGAAGGCTTCCGCCCAGCTCGCCGGCTTCAGCTTGCCGTTGACGCGGATATAGGGCCGGTCCAGCCGCTGGCGCGAGAGCCCGTCACAGGCGTGGCGCGCCTTGTCGCTGATCCACTCCTCGTTCACTTCCTCGTTCAGGCGCGGCAGGACGCGCATCACCTGCGGCCCGCGTGCATCGACGCGAATGTTGCAGCCCTGCGCATCCATCACGTCCACGCTCTCGGTCTTGCGCAGCTCCCAGGGGCGGGCATTGAAGGCGTACGGCTTGCTGGTCAGCGCGCCGACCGGGCACAGGTCCACCACATTGCCGGAAAGCTCGCTGGCGAACGCCTTCTCCAGATAGGTGGTGATTTCCATGTCCTCGCCGCGCCCCGTTGCGCCCAGGTCGGGCACGCCCGCCACTTCGGTGGCGAAGCGCACGCAGCGGGTGCACTGGATGCAGCGGGTCATGATGGTCTTGACCAGCGGCCCCATATATTTGTCTTCGACCGCCCGCTTGTTCTCGTTGAAGCGGTGGAAGGCGGCGCGGCCATAGCCCATCGCCTGGTCCTGCAGGTCGCATTCCCCGCCCTGGTCGCAAATCGGGCAATCCAGCGGATGGTTGATCAGCAGGAATTCCATCACGCCTTCTCGCGCCTTGCGGGCGTAAGGGCTGGTGGTGTTGATCTTTGCGGGCGTGCCGTCCTTGTTGGGGAAGATGTCCTTGACCTGCAGCGCGCAGGAGGCTTGCGGCTTGGGCGCGCCCACCCATTCCACCAGGCACATGCGGCAATTGCCGGCGACCGACAGCCTCTCGTGATAGCAGAAGCGCGGAATCTCGGCGCCGGCCTGCTCGCAGGCCTGCAGTAGAGTGATGGTCTCCTCCGCCTCGATTTCCTTGCCGTCAACGATGAGCTTGCGGGTGGCCATGTCTTACTCCGCCGCCATCTTGGAGAAATCGGCGATGCGCTTTTCGATCTCGGGACGGAAATGCCGGATCAGGCCCTGGATCGGCCAGGCCGCGGCATCGCCAAGCGCGCAGATGGTGTGGCCCTCGATCTCCTTGCTGACTTCCTGCAAGAGATCGATCTCCGCCACCTTGGCATCGCCGCGCACCATGCGGGTCATCACCCGCCACATCCAGCCCGTACCTTCGCGGCAAGGCGTGCACTGGCCACAGGATTCGTGCTTGTAGAAATAGGCCAGACGCTGGATCGCCTTGATCACGTCGGTGGACTTGTCCATCACGATCACCGCGGCAGTGCCAAGGCCCGACTGCACGGCTTTCAGACTGTCGAAATCCATCAACACATCATCGCAGATGGACTTGGGCAGCAGCGGCACCGAGGCGCCGCCGGGAATGACCGCCAGCAGGTTGTCCCAGCCGCCGCGCACCCCGCCGCAATGCCTGTCGATCAACTCGCGCAGGGAAATGCCCATCTCCTCTTCCACATTGCAGGGCTTGTTCACATGACCCGAAATGCAGAAGACCTTGGTGCCGGTGTTGTTGGGCCGGCCAATGCCGGCAAACCAGTCGGCGCCGCGGCGGATGATGGTCGGCGCCACCGCGATGCTCTCGACATTGTTGACGGTGGTGGGGCAGCCATAAAGACCGACGTTGGCCGGGAATGGAGGCTTCAGGCGCGGCTGGCCCGTCTTGCCTTCCCGGGACTCAAGCAGCGCGGTTTCCTCGCCGCAGATGTAAGCACCGGCGCCATGGTGGACATAAAGATCGAAGTCCCAGCCATGGATGTTGTTCTTGCCGATCAGATTGGCGGCATAGGCTTCGTCCACCGCCCGCTGCAGCGCCTCGCGCTCGCGAATGAACTCGCCGCGCACATAGATGTAACAGGCGTGCGCGCGCATCGCGAAGCTGGCGACCAGGCAGCCTTCGACCAGGGTGTGCGGGTCGTTGCGCATGATGTCCCGGTCCTTGCAGGTGCCCGGCTCGGATTCGTCAGCATTGACCACCAGGTAATGCGGCCGTTCCTTTATTTCCTTGGGCATGAAGGACCATTTCAGGCCCGTGGGGAAACCGGCGCCGCCACGGCCGCGCAGACCCGACTTCTTCATGATGTCGACAATGGCCTCCGGCCCCAGCGCCAGGATGGCCTTGGTATTGTCCCACTGGCCGCGCTTCCTCGCGCCTTCCAGACCCGGGTCCTGGAAACCGTAGAGATTGGTGAAAATACGGTCGCGATCGGCAAGCATCAGGTGGCCGCTCCCGGTGGTTTCTGGACGGGCGCCTCGCGGTCGGACGCGCCTTCGGTGGGTTTCTTGGCTTCGGCGTCGGTGACGGCAGGCTCGGGCACCTGCTTGTGATACTGGCCGATGACCGAGCCGTCATAGAGCGAAGGATCGGTGAGGGTGAGTGGCCCGCCCTCGGGCTCGGAGGAACGGCGCCGGCCATTCTGCGGGCCGGGCTGGATGGCCTTGCCGCTGCGCAGATCGGCGATCAGCCCTTCGGTGATGGGCCCGTCAATATCTTCGTAGAAATCCTTGCCGATCTGCAGCATCGGCGCGTTCACGCAGGCGCCCAGGCATTCCACTTCCATCCAGCTGAACTTGCCGTCGGCCGAGACCGTGTGCTGGTGCGGATGGATATGTTTCTTGCAGGCATCGACCACGGCATCGGAGCCGCGCAGCCAACAGGGCGTGGTGGTGCAGACCTGAACCAGATATGTGCCCACCGGCTCCAGGTTGAACATGGTGTAAAAGGTCGCCACCTCCAGCACCCTGATGAAGGGCATGCCGAGCATCCTGGCGACGCTCTCGACCATGGGATGGGTGACCCAGCCCTCCTGTTCCTGGCCACGCCAGAGCAGCGAGATCACGGCCGAGGCCTGACGGCCCGGCGGGTATTTGGCGATGGTGGCCTTGGCCCACTCCGCGTTCTCCGCCGTGAAGGCGAAGCTGGCGGGCTGGATTTCCGGCGGGGCGAGGCGGCGCAGCGACATGTTATTTCGCGAAGTCCACGCGGGCGATCAGCCCGTTTTTGAAAGTGTAGATGGCGATGATTTCGAATTGTTCGCCGCCGGGGGCGCGGATCACCAGTTCGTGATCCACCACCGTATTGCCGACAGCGATGCGATTCTTGAGAACAGCCTTGTTTTCCGGAAACTGGGCGAAGGCCTTGGCGTAACGGGCCTTGATGGCTTCGCGGCTGGTTTCGGTTGGCGTGCCGTTCAAACCCGATACCATGCAATCTTCGGCGAAGAAGGACACATAAGTGTTCAGGTCCTGGGCGTTGTAGGCATCGAGCTGCTTCTGGGCGATGTCGATGTTGGGATTAATCTGCACGCTCACCGGTCCACCTCGCCGAACACGATGTCGAGCGAGCCCAGCACCGCGGAAACGTCGGCCAGCATGTGGCCCTTGCACATGTAATCCATCGCCTGCAGATGCACGTAGGACGGCGCGCGGATCTTGCAGCGATAAGGCTTGTTGGAGCCGTCGGCCACCAGATAGACGCCGAACTCGCCCTTGGGCGCTTCCACCGCGGCGTAAGCCTCGCCGGCGGGGACATGGAAGCCCTCGGTATAAAGCTTGAAGTGATGGATCAGCGCTTCCATCGAGGTCTTCATCTCGCCGCGGCGAGGTGGGGTCACCTTGTTGTCGGTGGAGACCACGGGCCCCGACGGCATCTTCTCGATGCACTGGCGCATGATCCTGGCGGATTCGCGCATCTCTTCCATGCGCTGGACATAACGATCGTAATTGTCGCCGTTCTTGCCCACCGGAATCTTGAAATCCAGCTCATTGTAGCACTCGTAAGGCTGGCTGCGGCGCAGGTCCCATTTCACGCCCGTCGAGCGGATCATCACGCCCGACATGCCCCACATCTCCGCTTCCGCGCGGGTCAGCACGCCGATGTCCACATTGCGCTGCTTGAAGATGCGATTCTCGGTGAGCAGGATCTCGATATCGTCCAGCACCGTGAGGAAGTGATCGCAGAATTTGAGAATGTCCTCGGCCAGGCCCGGCGGCAGGTCCTGGTGCACGCCGCCCGGACGGAAGAAGTTGGCGTGCAGGCGCGCACCGGAAATGCGCTCATAGAACACCATCAGCTTCTCGCGTTCCTCAAAGCCCCAGAGCGGCGGGGTCAGCGCGCCCACATCCATCGCCTGGGTGGTGACATTGAGGAGATGGTTGAGGATGCGACCGATCTCGGAGAACAGCACGCGAATATACTGGCCGCGTTTTGGCACTTCCAACCCGATCAGCTTCTCGATCGCCAGACAGAAGCTGTGCTCCTGGTTCATCGGCGCGACGTAATCCAGGCGGTCAAAATAGGGAATCGCCTGCAGGTAGGTTTTGTGCTCGATCAGCTTCTCGGTGCCGCGGTGCAGCAGGCCGATATGCGGATCGACGCGGGTGACGATCTCGCCGTCCAGATCCAGGATCAGGCGCAGCACGCCATGCGCGGCCGGATGCTGGGGACCGAAATTGATGGTGAGCTGCGGTTCCTCGGCGGGACCGTTGCTGGTTTCGGCAGGAATGTTGCCCACTGCGACCTTGGTCATGGCTTCTTCCCCGGATCGCCGGAAGCCACCCCGGGCGCCATGGCGGCCTTCTCGTCGCCCGGCAGGATATGCGGCGCGCCTTCCCAGGGACTCATGAAATCGAAGTCGCGGAATTCCTGCACCAGCTGCACCGGCTGATAGACCACGCGCTTGAGCTCGTCGTCATAGCGCAGCTCGACATAACCGGTGAGCGGAAAGTCCTTGCGCAGCGGATAGCCGGAAAAGCCGTAATCCGTGAGGATGCGGCGCATGTCGGGGTGCTCCGCGAACGGCACACCATACATGTCGAACGTCTCGCGCTCGAACCAGCCGGCGGTGGGATAGATGTCGGCGATGGTGGGGATGCTCTCGCCCTCCCC
>CAYQZM010000036.1:0-22264 GCA_964421935.1 uncultured Rhizobium sp.
GCGCCTTGGCACCCGCCACCGTGCCTTTGTGGGCGATGGGCGTGGCCATCGCCATGGCCGAGGTGACATTGTGGCCAATCATGTTGGGGATGTTGGCCGGATAGCGCAGGGTTACTGTCGGCACGGTCCACATGATGTCGCCGATATCGTCGGAGCCGCCGCCGGTCGGCACCGCATCCGGCTGCGGTACCTTCAAGGGTGAGACTTTGGCCCGCAAGGGCTCGACCTTCCGCTGCTGTGTCTCCTGCACCAGCTTGGCGAAAGCCTGGTCGTCGGCCGTCCATTTCGGCATGCCCACCGCTTCGATATTGGACTGCAGCAGATCGGCCAGCGGCTTGTTGCCGTAATTGGGCGCGGCGAAACCCAGGATCTTGTGATCAACGGTGGTGTCGGTCGCCATCGCCGCGGCATCGGCGGTGCGGTTGCCGATATCGAACAACTCCTTCACCCGGTCGAAGGTGTAGTCGCGGAAATAATACCAGACCGAGGCCACGCCCGGCACGATGTTGGGCTGGCCGCCGCCATTGGTGATCACATAATGCGTGCGCTGGGACAGCGGCAGATGCTCGCGCCGGAAATTCATCGCCACGTCCATGATCTCCACCGCATCCAGCGCGCTGTGCCCATCCCAGGGATCGGCGGCGGCATGCGCGGTCTTGCCGTGGAACGTATATTCCACCGAGACCATGCCGTTGCTGGAAGGGCCGTAGAAGGTGGCGAAATTGCTGTCGACATGGGCGAAGATGCAGGCATCCACGTCCTTGAACAGCCCCGCGCGCACATAATAGGCCTTGGAGCCCAGAAGCTCTTCGGCGATGCCGGGCCACAGCATCAGCCGGCCCTTCAGGTGATGCTTTTCCATCACCGCCTTGACCGCCAGCGCGGCGGTGATCACCAGCGGCACGCCGGAATTGTGGCCTTCACCATGGCCGGGCGCGCCGGGCACGATCGGCTCGACCTTGGGATCGCCGGGAATCTGCGAGACGCCGCGCAGATCGTCCTCGTCGCTGCCGATCGCGATCAGCGGCCCGCCATCGCCCCAGGTCGCGGTCCAGGCGGTGGGGATGCCGGCCACACCCTTGGTGATCTTGAAACCGTTCTTCGCCAGAATCGATGTCAGATAGTCGCCGGTGCGGAACTCCTGAAAACCAGGCTCGCCGAAGCTGAACACCGTATCCACCATCACCTGCACCATCTTGGCGTGCGAATCGACATTGGCGATGGCTTCCTGCTTGTAATCCGGCGGTGCCAGCGCGCCGGCCGGCATCGGCATCAGCATGGAAGAACAAAGCAGCAGGGCGAGAAATTTCTGAGGTTTCATGAGCGCCTCCCGACAACGGCCGGCGCATATCCCGTGATGAAACAGCCCAGCCGGGGAACAGCTTAATAGCCCGCCCGGCGGCTTGGAATATCGCTGGCGGTCAAAGCGGCGATGGCCTAGCTTCCCCCTGCTGTCGAACAAGAGCCATAAATGGCCCAAGCCGGAAAAACCGACGCCCACAAGGCGGGCGCTGTCAGCCGCGAATTCGAGCCCGATGTCGTTATTGTCGGATCGGGCGCGGCCGGCGGCATGGCGGCCTATGTCCTGACCCGGGCAGGAATCAAGTGCCTGATCCTGGAAGCCGGGCGCGATTACGACCCGGTCAAGGAAACCGCCATGTTCCAGACCGCGGCACAGGCACCGCTGCGCGGTGCCTCCACGCCCGACAAGCATTTCGGCTATTTCGATGCCACTGCCAATGGCGGCTGGGTGGTGCCGGGCGAGCCTTACACCAATGCACCGGGTTCGACCTTCAAATGGTGGCGCTCGCGCATGCTGGGCGGGCGCACCAACCATTGGGGCCGGCACGTGCCGCGCTTCGGGCCTTATGACTTCAAGGCCAAGAGCCGTGACGGGCTGGGAACGGACTGGCCGATCTCTTATGAAGATGTCGCGCCCTATTACGACCGCACCGAAAAGCTGATCGGCGTCGCCGGCGCCAATGCCGGGCTTGAGAACCATCCCGATTCCGGGCCCGGCGTGCTGCTGCCGCCGGCCAAGCCGCGTATTCCGGAGCTGGCAATCCAGGCAGCCGCGCGCGACCTGGACATTCCCTGCGTGCCGTCGCGCTATGCGATCCTGACCCGCGACATGCCGCACCCCCATGCTCCACGCCAGGCCTGTTTCAACGCCACGCCCTGTGGCCGCGGCTGCGCCATCGGCGCCGCGTTCCAGAGCACGACCTCGCTTCTGCCCATGGCGATGGGGACGGGACGCCTGCGCATCATCACCAACGCCATGGTGTCGCGCGTTCTCACCAATGAGAAGGGCCGCGCCAGTGGCGTGGAATATTTCGACAAAAGCGGCACCCCGCGCAGGATCAAGGCCCGCGCCGTGGTGCTGGCGGCCAGCGCCTGTGAAAGCTCCCGGCTGCTGCTCAATTCCGGCAAGGTGCCCGAAGGCCTGGCCAATTCCAGCGGCCAGGTCGGCCGTGGCCTGATGGACACGACCGGCACCAACATCGTCGGCCAGATTCCGGCGCTGGAAAGCCGCCCCCGCTTCAATGAAGACGGGATCGAGGTAGCGCACGTCTATATCCCCTTCTGGCTCTACAAGGAGCAGGCAGCCGGCAAGCTCGATTTCCCCCGCGCCTATCACTACGAGCTGGGCGGCCGCTTCGCTGCGCCGGGCGGCAATCCCGCTGGCGGGCTGGAAGACGGCTATGGCGCCTCGCTGAAGCAGGATGCGCGGCGCTATTATGGCTCGTTCATTTCGCTGACGGTGCGCGGCGAAATGATCCCCAACGCCGATTCCTATTGCGAGATCGATCCCGAGGTGAAAGACCGCTTCGGCATTCCGGTGCTGCGCTTCCATTGGAAATTCTCCGATCACGAATACCGCCAGATCGCGCATGGCATAAAAACCGCGCAGGACATCATTCATCGGCTGGGCGGTCGGGTGACGTCACCGGACCTGCCGCCCCAGCGCGCCATCGCCGATGGCGGCTGGATCATCCATGAAGTGGGCACCACCCGCATGGGGAGCAGCGCCACGGATTCCGTCACCGACAGTTTCGGCCGGACCTGGGACGTGGACAATCTGGTGGTGGCCGATGGCGGCGTCTTCACCTCCAACGCGCACAAGAATCCAACCCTCACCATCATGGCGCTGGCCTGGCGCAGCATGGACAAGCTGGCCGAGCGCATGAAGAAAGGGGAAGTATGAGCCACAGTGCCGCCCGATTTGAAGTTCCTGCAGTGCATGCCGCACGTCCTATCAGGAACTTCAAATCGAAAGGCGGCACTGCCAATATTAAGTTGCTAATGCCCTATCGTTTCCGAAGTTCGTATAGAGGTAGCCGCGATGACTGACGAACTTCGGAAACGGGGCACTAGCAGTATTTCCCGCCGCGTCACCCTGGCCTGGGTGGCAGCCGCCTCCACCCTGCCCTATGCCGTCAGCGCCCAGGACGCCGCCGCGCCGGCGCCCTGGAACGACGACGCCATCACGCCGCTGACCGCGCCCGGCTATGGCCAGGACCCTGACCTGCAAAGCCCGACCGTGCCCTGGCCGCTGACCTTGAACCCGCACCAGCGCCAGGCGGTGCGCACTGCCGCCGACCTGATGCTGCCAGCGGACAAGCATTCGCCGTCCGGCGGCGCGCTTCATCTGGACGCCTTCCTGGATGAATGGATCAGCGCGCCCTATCCCGACCAGCAGCGCGACCGGGCGCTGATGCTGCACGGCCTGGAGTGGCTGGATGCGGAATGCCGCCAGCGCTTCAACACCGATTTTGCCGACGCCACCGACGCGCAGCGCCGCGCCGTGTTCGATTTGATCGCCTGGCGCCAGAAGATCGCGCCCGGCTATGAGCGGCCCGCCCAGTTCTTCGCCCGCCTGCGCGGCCTGATGATGATCGGCTTCTACAGCCTTCCGGAAGGGGCGGCCGATATCGGTTATATGGGCAACAAGCCGTCGCTGGGACCCTATGCGGGCCCCACACGGGAAGCCCTGGCGCATTTCAACCAGGCCATGACCAAATTGGGCCTCAAGCCCGTCAAAGCCTAGTTCGAAAGTCTCTTTATCCAGATATTGCGGAAGGAGACATGGCTGTCGGGATTGCCATGATCCTGCAGCGCCAGCGGCAGTTCGGCGGCATGGGGCGCATAGACGCCTACCTTGCCATGCACCGTGGCGCCGATCAGCGCCACATTGTCCTGCACCAGCACCCCATTCAGCTTCACCGTCATGCGCGCCGGTTGGGTCACGGTGGTGCCAGAGAAATGCGGCGCATGGAAGGTGATGTCATAGCATTGCCAGACCCCCGCGGGCCGCGCCGCATTCACCTTTGGCGGAAACTGGGAGTAGATGCTGCCGACCATGCCGTCGGGATAGGTCTCATTCTTGTAGTTGTCCAAAATCTGGACCTCATACAGGCCCATGGGAAAAACGCCGCTGTTGCCCCAATATTGCGGATTGACGGGCGGATGCGGCTGCTCCGGCTCGCGAAACTCCACATGAATCTGCGCGTCGCCGAAGCTCTCCTTCGTCTTGAGGAAATTATAGACCCGGGCGCCGGTGGTGACGACGCCGTCATGCAGGGTCCATTGGTCGAAATGATCCCCCGTCCATTTCGACAGATCATGGCCGTCGAACAGCACTTCGGCACCGGCCGGCATGCGCGCCGAGCACGCTGTACCGGTATTCACACGGCGCGGCTGCGGCCGGCGGATGTCATCCACATTGTAGGGCGAGCCAGGCATTTTCGGTCCCGCCAGGGTCAGCTGGGCCAGCTTGGGATCGGATAGCCACCGCGCATAATCGGGATGTGCCGCGATGATCCGTTGCACCTCTGCCTGGTCCACCTCCTGGGCCAGGGCCGGCAGCGCCAGCAGCGCGGGCGCCAGAACCAACAGCTTGATCTTCATTGCCGCACCAATCCTTTGGAAGCCCAGATCGCCACCGCGTCCGGCTGTGTAATCGTGCTGAGATAGGCTGCGGCCTCTTTGGGATGGGGCGCCCCCGTCAGCACCGCCGCATCGGCATCGATGGAGGCGTGCAGCTCTGCCGGCAGCGGGCCAACCAGCTCGGTCTCCGGCCGGTCCAGGATTTCGCAAACCAGTTGCAACGCCATGTCGCCATCACCGCGTGCCAGAGCGGAGATGCCGTTGCCCTTGCTGCTGACCTGCTTGTGCACGCCGGCGAATTCGGACCGGTTCAGCAAGGTGTCGATCATGCGGGCCTGTAGGCTGCCATTGGCCGGATTGGTATAAACCACCATTTTCGCGCTTTTCAGCACCGCCGCCAGCTTGGCGACGGTGGAAATATCAGGATGGGGGGCGCCCTTGGCGACGGCAAGCCCGATCTGCATGCGGCCCAGATGAACGCGCTCGCCCGGCCTGACGCCGCCCGAGGCCTCCAGTTTGGTCATCATGTCGGTGGGCATGAAGATGATGTCCGGCGGCGGCCTGGTGGTCTTGATTGCGTCCGCCAGCTTGGTGATCTCGGTGCCAGCGATATTGAAGGTCACGCCGGTCTTTCCGGTATAGCGGGCATTGATCTCCTTCAGCCCGGCATTGGTGATCATGGGCGGAGACAGGAGATTGACCTGTTCGGCCACAGCCGGGACCGACAGGCCCAACACGAAAATCGCAGCGATCGCGAAACGCACAGCTTCCCCTTTTGCGGGCGGCCTTGGCCGTTCTTCTCGGGCGAAAGACTATCGTGAAAACCCGACAGGATTGAAGAGCCCAGAACGCGGTATCGGGTTACAGCGGGGAATTTGACAGGGACGAAGGCCCGGCGGATCATTTTGCGACCGATCGGGTGCACAAATCATGAGACCAGCAAACCTACTTTGGGCAGCTCTCCTGGCAGTACCGCTTTCAGCGGCAGCCCAGCAGCCGCCACCCCCGCCCCCGCCCGTGCCCCAATTCGGCATTCCCACCCCAACGGTCTTCACCTCCAAGATCGGCTTTTTCACCCGGGAACAGAGTCCCGGCGCGAGCTATCCGCGGGTGATTCAATTGAAGGTTGGGCCGCAAAAAGGAACGCTGCTGGCAACCTATGCCCGCCGCGGCGATTTGGCCGTATTCCGCAGCACAGACAATGGTGAGACCTGGCAACCTTTTTCAGAAATCCCGCAACTGCGGGGCCAGCCCTGCCTGTACGAACTTCCCGTGCGCATGGGTGAATTCCCTGCCGGTACGATCATGGCCTGTGGCGGCGAGGCGTCCCAGAATCCGGGCAAGCGCGCGCTGGGTGTGGCGGTCAGCCGGGATGGCGGCAAGAGCTGGACCTATCTCAGCACCATCGCAATCGGCGGCATCGGCCGTTATGACCCGATGGATCGCGCGGGCCTGTCGCGCGACCAGACTCCCGTCTTTGAGCCGTATCTGTTCGCAGACCCGCAGAACCGGCTGGTCGCCTATTTCTCGGACGAACGCGACAAGAAGAACGGTTACAGCCAGCTTCTGGACCATGTGGTGTCCACCGATGGCGGCAAGAGCTGGGGACCCATCGTCTACGATGTTGCGATCCCGGACGGCCTGTCGCGACCGGGCATGCCGGTTGTCGCCCGCGATGGCAAAGGCAAATATTACATGAGCTATGAACTGGTGAGCGCGCCAGGCTATGCCCTGGAGCCGCGCACCAATGCCGTTCATTTCCGCACCTCGGCCGACGGCCTGAATTGGGGAGACCCCAAACAGCCCGGCACCCTTGTCCAGGACCGCTGGCGGCAATTTCCCAATGGCACGCCCTATATCGTCTGGTCGCCTTGGGGCGGGCCGGACGGCACCCTGATCGTGTCGTCACGTTCGGTGGTGCGCGACGAGATCGGCCGTGTCGGCCAAGGCATGTTCATCAACCAGCGCTGCGGCGAAGGCCTGTGGTCGCTGATCGAGACGCCGATCGATTACAACATCGATCTGGATGGCTACAGCCAGACCATGATCCCCTTGGGCGATGGGCGGGAAATCCTGCAGCTTGTCGCCGTGAACAACCGCATCGAATATGCGAAATTTCTGCTGCCAGAAAAGCTGCCGACCTACGGCTTTCCATGGGACCAGGGGCCCGCTACCGGTCCGCGCTAGTCAGGAGCCTGTCATGGACGCGAAAGATACGCTGCAAGTGTTCGATTCCAGCGCCATGCCGTGGGAAGAGCGCTTCATACCGGAGATCGGCAAGGCGCTGTTCGCCAAGCGTTTCCTGGAAGACCCGGACACCGGCGTCACCGTGCGGATGGTGAAATATCCCGCTGGCTTCACCAATACCTGGCACACCCACCCTTGTGCCCATGGCATGTATGTGCTGGACGGCACCCTGGTGACGCATCAGGGCTCCTTCGGGCCCGGCAGTTTCGTCTGGTTTCCGGAAGGAATGAAGATGCAGCATGGCGCCACGCAGGAGCGCGACGTGACGGTGCTGTTCATCACCAACAAGAAATTCGAGATCCACTACCAGCAAGCTTGAGCGGCGGCCTCAGCCGGCGCCCCGCGCTTTTTCCTGATCGTCCCGAGTACGCTTCTCGAAAGGAATGAGATTGCCTTTCTCGTCCTGCTCAATGCCTGGTGGAGCGCTCGGCGGCACGGCCATGCGAGCGCGCTTGTGGGCGCCCTCGCGGTCATCCTGCGAGGCCATGGCTCAAGCTCCGGCGCGCTGTTCCAGCGGTGGCGCGGTCATGGTCAGGGTGAAGGGCATCGGTAATCCCTTCTGCTCGAACTGCGCCTTCAGCTCCTGCTTGCGTGCCATCAGCTTTTCACCCAGGGCACCAAGATCGAGATCCTTGCGTGCTTCGGTGAAAATGCCGCCGCGCTTTTCTTCTTCCTTGACGTGATGCTTGATCTCTTCGGACAGCACCTTGACCTTGGCGTCATAGAACTCGTCATCCGGCGAACCATTTTCCAGCTCGGCGATCAGGGTCTTGGCGCCATCATGCTCGACATTGGCCTCGTCCATCATGTCGCTTTCCACACCGGCCTCACGGCACGCGGGATAGAAGATCTCTTCCTCGATCATGGTATGGATGATCAATTCCATGCAGATCTGCTTGGCGATGTCGGCCTTGCGGCCACGTGC
The DNA here is from genome assembly GCA_964421935.1 of uncultured Rhizobium sp. GTDB lineage: Bacteria > Pseudomonadota > Alphaproteobacteria > Micropepsales > Micropepsaceae > Rhizomicrobium. Next base: position 8,060 of record CAYQZM010000036.1, read on the forward strand.
GGTTTCATACTTTTCAAACAACTCTTCCACCTTGCGGTGATCTGCTTTGAGAAGCGCGATGGCGTCCTGGGCCGGCATTTCATGACTCCGTGTTAATTCCCCGGACGAACGCCGGGCGCAGGGTTGGGGTTCCTTGGAACCTCAAGGAATGCCGTCTTGTTTTCACACGTGCGGAATCGGACGATCGCCGGATGCCTCGTGCCCTGAAAATCTTCAAGACCCATATCGGCTTTTACGATCTGATCGTTGCCGCACCTTCCATGAAAGCGGCAGCCGAGGCCTGGGAAGCCCATCCCCGCATCTTTGCACAAGGCTTTGCCGCCGAGACCAAGGAGCCGGAGGCGGTAAAAGCCGCCGCGGAGCAGCCGGGCGTGGTGCTGCGCCGGCCGCACGGGGAGTCTGGACCCTACAAGGCGCAACCGGACAGGCCAGCCCCGCCGAAAGTCGCCGCGCGGCAGAAGCAGAAAGACGCCAAGGCCAAAAAGGACCGCGAGCGGGAAGAAAAGGCCAGAAAGAGAGCGGAAGCCGCTGCCGAGCGGCGCGCCAAGGCGGCCGCGAAAGCCGAACTGGCGGATATCGAGCAGAAAGAAGCCAAGCTTCGGGAACGCCGGCGGGCCCTGCAGAAGCAGTTTCACCTGCGCAGTGTTTGATCAAGACTTATGCTTGGCCAGCCGCTTCAGATAGGCCAGCACTGCCAGCTCTTGCGGGTTCATCCCGTCACGGCCCCGCGCCGGCACTCTGAGCTTCAGCGTGCCCGCCTCGAAGCCCGCCAGCACGCCGGGATGGACGTAGCATTTGCGGCAGACGGCAATGGTATTGCCCAGCTCCTCCGCGACGGCGCCGATCACGGTGCGCACCGCTTTCTTGGTGAAAGGTCCTTGCTGTTCGCGAAAGCCCATGGCCGCCTTCACCGTGCCGGTCCAGGTGCGAAAATCCTTGGCGGTGATGTCGCGGCCGGTGATCTCGCGCAGATAATCGTTCACGTCCGAGGAGGTGACGGCATGCACCGCGCCGTCGTCGCCGCGATATTCGAACAGATGCTGGCCCGGCAGGTCCTGGCATGAGCGCACGACTTTGGCGACCCGCGGCGCGCGCAGGGACAGCGACCATTGCTTGCCGCTTTTGCCCTTGAAGAGGAACCGCACCTCCGTGCCCCTCACCTTCACATGCCGGTTGCGCAAGGTGGTGAGGCCGAAGCTCTTATTGGCGCGGGCATAATCCTCATTGCCGACGCGGATCAGGGTCTGCTCCAGCAGGGTCACGACGGCGGCCAGGATTTTTTCCCGCGGCAACCCCTGTTGCGCCAGGTCATGCTTGAGGCGGCGGCGCAGATCCGGCAGCGCCTGGGCAAACTCCACCAGATGGGCATATTTCACCGCATCGCGAATCTGTGCGAAGTCGGCGTGATAGCGATATTGCTTGCGGCCACGGGCATCACGGCCGGTGGCCTGGAGATGAGCATCGGCACGCGGCGCGATCCACACATCGGTCCAGGCGGGAGGAATGACAAGACCCTTGATGCGCTCCAGCGTTTCGCGATCCTTGACCGGTTTGCCGTCGGCCCCGCGATAGCGGAAGCGGCCCTGTGCGCCGACGCGGCTGATGCCTGACTGCTGATCGCTGACGTAACGCAGGCCCACCGCCTTGGCGGCTTCGCGGGTATCGCGCGCGTCGGCGGGAAGCGGCTTGGCGCCGGCGAGCGGATCAAAGACCATGCCAAAGCAACGGGCGGAACATCGGCGAGTTCCGTACCGGATTTTCTGTCGCTATGGCTGGCCCTGGCCGCCGCCGGCGCCATAGATATTGCCGGTGGTAAAGCTGGCATCTGCGGCCGCGAGCTGTACGTAAATGGACGCAAGCTCCGCCGGCTGTCCGGGCCGGCCCAAGGATGACTGGCTGCCGAACTTCTCCAGCTTCTCCATCGGCGCGCCGCCCGAGACCTGCAAGGGCGTCCAGATCGGGCCGGGCGCCACGCCATTGACGCGGATACCTTTCCTGGCGAGCTGCTTGGCCAGCGACTTCACGTAGTTCATGGTCGCCGCCTTGGTCTGGGCATAGTCATAGAGATCGGCGGACGGGTCATAGGCCTGCTCCGACGTGGTGGCGATGATCACCGAGCCCGGCTTCAGGTGTGGCAGCGCCGCCTGGATGGTCCAGAAAGGCGCATAAATATTGGTTTTCATGGTGGCGTCAAAATCCTCCGCCGTGATGTCGGCGATGGACTCGCATGACTGTTGACGCGCCGCATTGTTGACCAGGATATCCAGCCCGCCGAGCCGGCCGACGGCGTCTTCCACCATCTTGCGGCAGAAATCTTGCTCACGCAGATCGCCAGGAATGGCGAGGCCGGTGCGACCCGCTTCCTTGATCAGGGCCAGCACCTGCTGGGCATCTTCTTCTTCCGACGGAAAATAGTTGATCGCCACGTCGGCGCCCTCGCGGGCAAAGGCGATAGCCGCGGCGCGACCCATGCCGCTGTCGCCGCCGGTGATCAGCGCCTTGCGGCCCGCCAGCCGGCCAGAGCCTTTGTAGCTTTTCTCGCCATGATCCGGCGGCGGCTCCATCTTGCAGGCCAGGCCGGGCCAGGGCTGTTTCTGCTTCTTGAATGGCGGCTTGGGGTACTTCTGCTGCGGATCTCGCGGATGGGCAAACGCCTGCTGGTCCTTATCCATTCTGAAATCTCCTCAGGCGGCGAGTTGCTTGATCAACTGGTCGATGATGGCCCTGCGATCGCTGTCACCCCGAGCCAGCGCCAGGAACAGATTTTTCGTCTGCTCGAAGGTGGCGTGCGGCGGCAAAGCGATGACATTGGGATCGGCCTTGACGTCGATCACCACAGGCCGGTCGGCCGCCAGCGCCTGATCCCAAACCCCATCCACGTCGCCCGGTGCGGCAACGGTCAGGCCTTTGAGGCCAAGGATTTCGGCCTGGGCGGCATAGTCGATGTCGGGAAGATCCTGCGTGGCTTCGACCTTGGGCGAGCCGCCCAGCGCACGCAATTCCCAACTCACCATGTTGAGGTCGCGATTGTTGAGCACCGCCACGATCAGGCGCGGATCGCTCCAGCGCCTGTAATATTTGGCCGCCGTGATCAGACCGTTCATGCCCAGCATCTGCATGGCGCCATCGCCGATGAAAGCGACGGCCGGCCGGTCGGGAAAGGCGAACTTGGCGGCCAGGGCATAGCTCATGGCCGGCCCCATGGTGGCCAAGGTGCCGGAAATCGCGGTCTTCATGCCCCGCCGCAGCTTGACGGCCCGCGCGAAGAAGGTGGTGGACATGCCGGTATCGGCACAAAGCATGGCATTGGCCGGCAGCCGGTCGGTCAATTGCCAATAGAACAATTCGGGATTGAGCGGCGTCGCCTCGATATGGGCCTTGCGCTCTTCTTCCGCCCACATGGCGGCGACATTCTTTTCAATATCCTCCCGCCAGGCGCCGCGTCCTTTCTGCTGCAGCAACGGCAATAGCGCCTTCAGGCTTGCGCAGGCGTCCCCCACCAGCGCCACATCGGCGGGATAGCGCAAGGACAGCATGGTGGGATCGATGTCGATCTGCACACACTTGGCCTGGCCTTCCTTGGGCAGGAATTCCGAATAAGGAAAGGTAGTGCCGATCATCAGCAAAGTATCGCAGCCCTGCATCATGGCCCAGGACGGCTTGGTGCCCAAAAGCCCGATCTGGCCAGTGGAATAAGCCAGGTCGTCCGACAACACCGCCTTGCCCAGCAGCGCCTTGGCGACACCGGCCTGCAGCCGGTCGCAGACGGCCATCACCTCTTCGGGCGCATTCCAGGCGCCGGCGCCGATCAGCACTGCGATCTTGTCGCCGCGATTGAGCAGATCGGCGGCGCGCCGCACGTCATCCGCTCCGGGTTGAACCACGGGTACACGGAAATCCGCGCCCGTATGAATGCTGCCATGGGTGCGCGGCGGCTCGGCCGCCGCCAGTTCCTGCACGTCGTTGGGAAAGATCACCGCCGTCACCGTGCGCTGGGCTTTGGCGATGCGGACGGCGCGGTCGATCAGGTGCCGCGCCTGTTCGGGCGTGGTGCAGACCTGCACGAAATCCGATGCCACGTCCTTGAACAGGGACAGAAGATCCACTTCCTGCTGGAAGTGGCCGCCCAGCGCCATCCGCGCCGACTGGCCGACAATGGCGACCACCGGTTTGCGATCCAGCTTGGCATCATAAAGTCCGTTCAGCAGATGCACGGCGCCCGGGCCGCTGGTAGCCAGACAGACCCCCACCTCGGCCGTCAGCTTGGCATGACCGCTGGCCATGAAGGCGGCTTCTTCCTCATGCCGCACCTGGATGAAATCTATCTTGTCCTGACGGCCCAGCGCGGAGGTGATGCCGTTGATGCCATCGCCGGGATAGCCAAAAACGCGCCGCACGCCCCAGACGGCCAGGCGCTCCAGCACAAAGTCGCCGACTGTTTTGGCCATCAGCGTTCAGGGTGGGGTTGCTTGGACTCCGGTCCGGGCGCCTTGGGATCGCGCGCCTTGGGCAGGCCGCCATAGAGGCCATCGCGGTTGCGGTCGAAATCCGACTGGGCGGTTTTCTTGCCCTTGGCTTTGGGGTCGAGTTTGTCGTCCAGATTCTTGGTCATCCAGCGTCTCCGGGAAAATCTGTGCCAAGACAACCACCGGCACGGAGGCCAGTTCCGGGAACTGCTGCGGTTCCAGCCCGTTGCGCTTGCATGTCAAAGGATAACGGCGAAAGCGCCATCCAGCGTACTGAACAGCGCCCTTTGCGTGTGCTTTTGATTGCCGGTTCGCAGCGGCGGCTGCATTCCTGTCCTGGTCTGGATTCCAAGGCGCGCGCCCTGATGCTGCGCATGGCGGCGATGATGCCGGCAGGCTGGCAAGTGGACACAGAAGACATCGGCAACGAGCATGGCAAGCCCAAGATCCAGAGCTGCAATGCCTGCGTTTCCTCCTCCATGGCGCTCTGCGTCTGGCCTTGCAATTGTTATGGGCCCGGCAGCGAAAACCAGCCCGACCTGATGTGGAATCTGGACCTTTATGGCCGGCTGGCCCGCGCCGATGCCTGGGCGATCATCGGACCGGTGAACTGGTACGGCGCCTCTTCCAATCTCAAGCTGATGTTCGACCGGCTGGTTTGCATGAATGGCGGCAATCCGCGGCCCGACCTGATCGACAAGAAGGACACGCTGAAAGCCCAGGCGCTGGAGCGCTCTGCCCTCTGGCGCGAGATCAGCCGCAATCATCTGTCGGGCCGCACCGCCGCTTTCTTTTGTTATGGCGATGACGGCGCCAACGAGGAAGACGGCAAGGGCATGCCCAAGCATCTGGAGCATCCCGAATGGTTCGATGCCAGCCAGCACCCGATGCGCGGCAAGGACGAACGCAACGCCTATCAGGGGCTGGTCTGGCAATGCCGCTACAGCGACATCGAGGTGCCGGACGCGCTATGGCGCTGCACCGTATTCGGCGCTGGCAAGCCTTATGCTGACGACCAGGTGGAAGACATGGTCAAGGAACCGACCGGCATGAGCGCCTTCGAGGACTGGGTCCAGGCCTTCATCGCCCATGTCGAGAAGAAGGGCATCGTGCCGGGCACGAAAGAGGCCGAACGTTCGGCGCAAACAACGACAAATCAGGACAAGAAGAAAGTCGGCTAGCGCGAGCGCCAGAGCTGCTTCAGCGGCCCCTTGGCGCCATAGACCGGATCGGTGCGCGGGGCGGGCGTTTTGGCGATGGCGCGCAGAGCGCGGTCATGATCGCCCTTCCGCGGATGACATTCGTCATAGTCGCTGCCGGCCGGATAGGCGCCCACCACCAGCAGATCGCGGGATGCGGCAATGCGCTGATGCCCCGTGCCCGCCGGTTGCACGATCACATCGCCGGCCTTCAGCATCAGGTTGCGGCCGCGCGCGCCGCCGAAGCGCACCTTGGCCCAGCCCCGGGCGATGCCCAGCACTTCATGGGTGGAGGAATGATAGTGCAGGAAATCATAGATCCCATCCCGCCAGCCGTCGCGCCAGCCATGGCTATCAAACAGCACCTCGAAAATGGCAGCCGGGTCGAAGGCCTCATCCAGCCGAACCACACCGCGATAATGGATCAGCGGCCATCCGGGATTATTGGGGGTCAGCCCGTCATCATGGAAACAATAGGCATTGGCCTTGCGCTCCCGCACCAGGGCCTGCGCCTGATGCGCCGACGGCCGGCCAACGCCGGTCAACTTTTCGGTGTGGCGCTTGATGTCTTCCAGCAGCATGACAAAGGAACATCTCACCCGGTGCACAGTTCCGCCAGCCCGGAATTGTTCCCACGCCTATTTGCCGTTGGCGCTGGCGCCGATCTCCTTGGCCACATCGTCCTCCTTCAGGCCGGTGGTGGGATGGCCATAGCCGGAGCTGGATTTTCCCATCAGCCCAATGTCATAGATGATGGCGTCATTGTTGTCGGCGGTGATGCCGGCGGGCACCTTGTCCAGACCCAGCGCCTTGCGCACCCGCCAGGCGATATTGTGATCACCGGCCGAAGTGTCGCCAGAGACTCCCAATGCGCCGACGATGGTGGTGCCATCATAGAGGGCAAGGCCGCCGCCGAAGATCACCGCGCCGCTGGCTTTCTTGCCGACCATGGGATCGCCGGCCGAACCATAGGATGCGGAATCGCCGCCATACATGGTGGCCGGATCTACCGGATTGGTTTCCAGGATGCCGAACAGAAAGCCGCCCGGCTGAGCGCCGAAATAGAGATTGGCGGTCGAGAAGGCGAAGTGCGGCAGGCTGAAGCCATTGGCAGTGTTAGCCTTGGCGATGGCGATGGAACGGCTGCCCGGCCACTGGTCGCCCAGAGCGTTGCCACTAAAGCAGACGGCGCGAACGACGCCGGTGCGATCCACCACCGCGGCCCACATATGATTGTCCAGGCCCCCATTGCTGGGGCCGCCACAAGGTTTCACGCTAGCGCGCAACGCCTGACGCAGAGTTTCGTGCGTGATGTTCTGCATGGTCAGTGCCTCAACATTCCGGGTACGGCTTGTCTGGCTTGCTGCCTGGCAAGCTGTCCGGCCGGAATCATATGGCTCATGGCCGCCTGCATCTTGCTCTTCCAGCCGGTGATCACTTGGGCCTTACCGGCCGTCATGGCGTCATAACCCTGTTTGGCGACGTCGGCCGGGTCCATTTTCTCCTCGGTCCCGACCTTGGTATCCATCATGTCGGCGCGCTTGAAAAATTCGGTTTCCGTGGCGCCCGGCATCAGGCAGGTGACGGTGACCCCCGTATCTTTCAACTCTTCGCGCAGGGCATAGGCAAAGGAATCCAAAAATGCCTTGGTGCCGTCATAGACCGCCTGATGGCGACCGGGCATGAATCCGGTGCTCGAGCCGGTGATCAGGATGCGGCCATGGCCGGCATCGCGCATGCGCCGGCCCAACTCGTGGATCAGATAGATGGTACCAATGACATTGGTATCGGCCACGTGACGAACTGCTTGCCAATACTGATCCAAAAACGCATCGCCCAGGCTGCGGCCGGCATTGGCGATCAGATGCTCGACAGGACGGTTACCGACCACGGCGATCAACTTGTCCACGCCCCGCTCATTGGAAAGATCGGCCTCGATCGCTTCGACCTTGGCCGCGCCCAAGGCGCGCAACTCGGCAACTACATCCTGGATTTGCGGCTCATCGGCCACGATCACAAGGTTCATCCCGTCCCTGGCACAGCATTTCGCCAGTTCCAGACCGATGCCGGTCGAAGCACCCGTAACAAGCGATAATTTTCCGGAATTGGGCATGGATTGGACCTTTCGCACTCCCCGAGTTTGGCGGTTAACAGTGGTAAACCACTGTCACGTCATGCTTCCGCTTGAATCAAGGACAGAGCGTCTGTGGCGGTCGAACGTTCCTGTCCTTCACCTCAATTCCTTGAAAGAAAGCTTTGGGACCGCGGCCCATCGACACCGATCTTCTGGTGCCTCCGCTGTGGGACCTTTGCAGACGCCCCCTATGAAGCCGGCCTCAACGAAAAAGCCGGAAGGTGATCCCTTCCGGCCTTTCCCTATGACTTCTTCTTGCGGCTGCCTTTCTTCTTCTTGCGGCCGCCCTTTTTCTTCTTGGGCACCTTCTTGCCCTTTTTGCGGGCCTCGGACAGGCCAATCGCGATCGCCTGCTTGCGGCTCTTGACGGTGCCGCCTTTGCCGCCCTTGCCACGTTTCAGCTTGCCCTTCTTCTTGCGATGCATTGCGCGCTTGACATCCTTGCCAGCGCTTTTCGAATATTTACGAGCCATCTTCTTCTCTCCTGTTCCCCGCTCGCCAACGAGCGATGCGGCGAAAGGTTCCGGAAGAGAAGCCTAAGCCCGCCGTCATGTTGCCCTGCTGGAGCAACGTCCATCGGCTCGAACGCCCAGGCAATGTGTCCAAAAACAAATCGCGGTCGGCACCAAGCTGTGCACCACGCCTAGCGACGTGTCGACCAGCCTGCGTTAAGCCGAGCGGAGCAGAAGAGGACTGGATCGCGGATTTGAGGAGGCGGTCCCTTCCTCTTCGGCGTTGATATCGCTGCGATAGGTTTCCGGCCCGCACCAGACGGCAAAGGCCGTGATCAGCGACAGAAGTATGGCATAGCCGGCGACGCCCCAGGGCTCGCCGGCCATCCACGCCACCAGCAGCGCCGCCAGGAAAGGCGCCGGCCCACCGGCCAGGATCGAGCCCAGTTCGCGGGCAAAGGCAAAACCGGAATAGCGCAGGCCCGGCCCGAACAGCTCGGCGAAATAGACCGCCTGCGGCCCAAACATGGCAGCACTGCCGATTCCCATCTCCACCATGAAAGCCAGCGCAATCAGGGCGGGATCACGCGTTTCAGCCAAAAGGAAAAACGGCACGGCCCAGGCCGCCGAAAACAGCGCGCCAAAGATATAGACCGGACGGCGGCCGATCCGGTCCGACAGCCAGGCAAAGAAGGCCAGGCCCAGCACCAGCGCGAAGCTGCCCAGGATCACGCCCGTGATGGAAGCCACGCGCGGAACATGCAGCGTGTCCACCAGATAGCTGAGGCCGAAAACCGGATAGAGATAACCCAGCCCGTTTTCCGCCAGCCGCGCGCCCACCACCACCCAGAAATTGCGGGGATTACGGCGGAAGGCTTCCAGCGCCGGCAGCTTGTGCGGCGGGCGACGGTCACGCGCCGCCTCGAACACCGGTGTTTCGCTGACATGCGCGCGTACATAGAGACCAAGCCCCAGCAGAAGTATCGAGACCAGAAAGGGCAGCCGCCAGGCCCAGGCCAGCACTGCATCCCGGCCCAGAAGACCAACCAGCAGGAAGGCGCCTGCCGCCAGCGCATTGCCGACCTGGGTGCCCATGGGGGCGAAGGCACCATAAAGGCCGCGCTTGCCGGGCGGCGCAAACTCCACCGCCATCACCACCGCGCCGCCATATTCGGCGCCGGCGCCGAAGCCCTGGATCAGGCGCAGCAGCAGGAGCAGCGCCGGCGCCCAGATGCCGGCCTGTTCATAGGTGGGCAGAAGACCGATGGCGAAGGTCGAGCCTCCCACCAGAAGAAGCGTCGCCACCAGCATCGGCTTGCGTCCCCAGCGGTCGCCAAAATGGCCGAAAAACAGTCCGCCAAAAGGACGCGCCAGAAAACCGACCGCAAAGGTGGCGAAGGCGGCCAGACTTCCAACTGTGGGATCGTAGCCCGGAAAGAACAGCGGCCCGAACACCAGGGCCGAGGCTGCCGCGTACAGAAAGAAATCGTACCATTCCAGCGCCGAGCCGACCTCCTCAGCCAGCATGACATGACGCAGGCGATTGTCGGCCATGTCAGACCTTCGCCGTTTCACGGCGTTCGAAATATTTGTTTCGCGCCGTGGTCTGGTTCTCATAGATCGAACCTTGGCGCGGCGCCGGCGGCAGAGGCATGCGCACAGGAGCCGGCACAATGCGCGGCGTGTTGATCGGCATGCCCGACACCAGATTGCGGTTATACTGGGCCCAATCCTTGATGCCCATCAGCGGAAAGGCGTCGCCTGCCGAGAATTCGTACAGCAGCAGCCGCCGCGGCTTGTCGGAAACATTCTGCGCCGAGCCATGCACCAGCCGCACATGATGGAAGCTCATCGAGCCGGCGCGGCCCATCAGCGGCACCGCCGATTCAAAATCGACCTCCTTGCGGGTCGGGTCCATGGCGCCGCAGAAATAGCCGTCGGAATGATGATCCCAGGTGGGGCCCTTGTGCGAGCCCGGCACCACCAGCAGCGGTCCGTTCTCCATGAAGGCGTCGTCCAGCATCACGCCCACCGCCAGCATGTCGTCATTGGTGTGCGGATAGAAGGCCCAGTCCTGGTGCCATTCCACCGGCGAGCCGTGATGCGGCTCTTTCAGATTGATCTTGGAACTCTGCAGCCGCACGCCGGATGGCCCCAGCAGCTTTTCCAGGATGGCGACCATGGGCCGGTAATTCGCCAGTTCCCAGAACACCGGCGTGTGGGTATGCGGCAGCTTGATCCGCCGTACCTTGGGCGTTTCCGGAGTGTGGCTGGGTTCCAGGTCATAGACGTCGGTATGCGCGCTGACGGAAGAGGCATCGGCCACCAGCCGGTCCAGCGCGCCGCGCACCCGCACCAGCAAGTCAGCATCCAGCACATCCGGCACAACCAGATAGCCGGTTTCCCGATAGTGCTCGATGTCTCTTTGCGAGATCATTCGCGCGCGCTCCTTCCCCCAAAGAAGGATGCTAGGCCGTCGCCATACTTAATAGCAACCGTTCCGGACTGGCGGCGCCGGAAAGCCCTGTTTTCAGGGGAAAATCTTTTCGGCGCCTATGTCACTCGCTCAAACTCGTGGCGTTCGGCGCTCAAATCGGTCCGCCGCTAGCGGCAGCGTAGGCGGCACCGATTTGAACGTGCCCACGCTGTCGCTAGGCGTCGCCGGTCGCGTCTCACGGATTGATAAGGCTGCCCGCGACTCTGCCCTTCTTGATCAACTCGCTCAGCTTGATCATCCCCTTATAGACGAACTTCTGCACCCGCTGCCCGCGATAAGTCTCGGTGGTGTAGATGTCGCCCTTGGAGTCGGTGACGATGCTGTGCACGGCATAGAACTGCCCGGGCTGCCGGCCGCCACCGCCGAACCAGTAGAGTTCCTTCATGCTCTGGCGGTCGAAAACATGGATGTTCTCGTTGGAGCCATCGGAGATGTACAGGAACTTCTGTTGCGGATCGCGCGAAAAGGCGATCTCCCACACCGAGCCATCGCCCCTGGTGCCTGGCTTGACCACATACTGCTTCACGAACGTGCCGTCGTTCTTGAACACCTGGATGCGGTCGTTGGTGCGGTCGCAGACATAGATCAGCCCGTCATTGGAAGGCTGAGCGCAATGCACCGGGTTGCCGAACTGCGGCGAGTTGACGTCGTAATGCGGAATGGGCGTGTCGTCGGGCTTCTTGCCATAGGCGCCCCACATGCGTTTGAACTTCAGGGTGGTGGCATCCCACACCGAGATGCGCTTGTTGCCATAGCCATCCGCCAGCACCATCTCGTTGGTCTGAGGGATGAAGCGGATCTGGGCGACCCCCTTCACATTCTCGGTGTCCAGGCTACCCTTGCTGGCATTGGCCTTGCCGATCTCGCCCAGGAATTTGCCGTCCGGGCTGAATTTCAGGATGAAGCTGTCGTGATAGACGCCACGCTCGCCGCCGCCTTCGCGGAACGCAGCAGGCGCCGCCGTCGCTCCGGCGGGAAGCGCAGCTGTTTGCGCAGGACGGGGTGCAAACTGGGCGGCGCTGCCCGGCGCCGGTCCTGGCTGATAGGCACCATTGCCGCCCAGCCAGACATTGCCGTCCGGACCGATGGTGATGCCGTGATTGGAGCTGGGCCAGTCATGGCCATTGCCCTTGACTTGGTCGCGGCCCCAGTGACGCAGAAGGTTGCCGGCCGGATCGAATTCCAGCACGTCCGGAGCGGCGATGCAGCAATCGGCTTCACCGCGCGTCGCATAGGATTCCTTCTGTTCCAGGGTCTGCGGCCGGTGGACAATCCAGACATTGTCATGCGCATCCATGGACAGGCCGATGGTCATGGCCAGCACCCAGTGATTGGGCAGGGGCTTGGGCCAGAATGGATCAACCTCGAACCAGGGCACCATCACATCGCCGGGCGATTGTGCCCTGGCCTCGCCGATCCAGCTTTGATCGAGCGCCACAGAGGCGATGCTGCCCATGGTCACCAACCCGATCAGGCTGGCGCCCACCAGGAATTTCCGCGAATGCATGAACTTTTTCATTGAACCCCTTCCCCTTCTGTTTCTTGGATCTGTTAGCGCGATTTTAATCCGGACAGTCGCTGCCATAGCTGTTGAAGGCATTGATCGCCACTCGCGTCTGGGCGGCTGCGGTCTGCACAGCTCTTTGGCTGACGAGAATGCGGTGATTTTCGATGATGACCTGCGATGGCGTCAGCGGTGTTGCGCTCCGCGTGGAGCCCGCGCGATGAGCCGCGACGAAATCGCTGACGCATCTCTGGAATTCATGGGCCGCCGCGGCATAGCGCTTTGCCTCGCCCATGGCTGCCACGACCTGTTCGCGCGTGGCCGAAAAACCGTCAAGGGCCGCAGGCAGGCGCGGCGCCCGGCAGTTGTCCTAGTTGAATCTCTGGCACACCCAGGCCGGATCGGGGAGGCTATCCAGTACCTCGTCGCCGCGGCAAACCGCCTTGAAGGTTTTCGGCGCGGCCACTGGCTTGGAGATGACGGGCACCGGTTCAGGCGCGGCGCTCACCACCGGAAAAAACTCCGGCGCGGCAACCACGGCAAGCACCCCCACAGCGAGGCCTATCTTGATCCACATCCGGCCGGCCCGTTCTTTCCCTGGAGCAAATCACAGGGGCCCATGCTTGCCAACAGGCCCGCAAACCGGAAAACACCCATCCTGCTGCGTGCGGCAGGGGACGCCGTACAATGCCCCGTATTTTTCTGCGATCCGCGCCCGTCCAGGCACCGGCATGCAAACGGCGCCCCACCGGGTGGAGCGCCGCATTTTGCCAAGCGAGGGGTTTTGCGGCGTGAGCAGGAGCGCCAAGCCCATGAGCGATGGCGCGACGTACTCACGACGCAAAAGACCGCTTAGATCGTGACGTTGCCGGTCTTGGCTGCCTTTACCAGATGATCGGCGCAACGATAGGCCAGGGCCGAAATGGTCATGGTGGGATGGTTGCGCCCGCCGGTGACGAAGCTGGAACCATCTATGATGAACAGGTTCGGCACATCATGGGCGCGGTGATACTTGTTCGCCACGCTGGTCTTAGGGTCGTTGCCGATGCGGCAGGTACCGCGGGCATGTGCGCCGCCCTTGGAGTCATTGACCTTGTCGGCCCACACTTCCGTGGCGCCGGCGGCCTTCAGAATCTCCACCGACCTATCAATGAAGAACTGCATCCCCTTGTAGTCATTCTCATGACTGGTGGTGGTGATGCGCATGGCCGGCAGGCCCCAGGCATCCTTCACCTCCGGGTCCAGGTCCACCATGTTGGTTTCCACCGGCAGCTGGGAGATGAAGTTGACCATGGTGAGCCGGCGGTTGGCCTGCTCGATCAGCGCCTTCTTGTAACCGGCGCCCCAGCTCGGCGCGCCATGTGGGCCCGCCAGGCCATATTGGATCGGCGACATCTGGCCGCGGGCGGTCATGCGGCCGCCGCCATAGAAGCCGCGGCCCTTCACATCATTGGGCACATAAGACAGCACCGCCGCGCCCGTGACCGCGCCCTTGTACTCGTTCAGGGGATCGGGGAAGAGGCCGGAGGCGCCGCCGCCATTGCCGGTCATCAGATATTTGCCCACCAGGCCGCTGGAATTGGCCAGGCCCTGCTGGAAGCGGTTGGATTTCGACAACAGAAGCAGGCGCGGCGTCTCGGTCCCGTTGGCCGACAGCACCACGCATTTGGCCTTCTGGAAGACCTCCTGGTTGTTGTTGGCTTTTTCGAAATAGGTCACGCCGGTGGCGCGGCCGCTAGGATCGACATTGATCTCGCGCACATAGGAATGAACGCGGATCTCGCAATTGCCGGTGGCCACCGCGATCGGCAGCAACGCCACCGCCGAGGAGGAGCGCGCCTTCACCTGGCAGCCATAGCCGGAGCAGGCGCCGCAATTGATGCAGCCGCTGCGTCCGTTATAGGGCTCGGTGATGATGGCGGCGACGTTGGGCGTCACCGTCAGGTTCAGCTT
>CAYQZM010000037.1:0-3220 GCA_964421935.1 uncultured Rhizobium sp.
GCTTATGACGAAATCGCGCTGCTGGCGGAGACCGACCTGCTGACGGAATGGTTCCTGCCTTTGGCCCTGAACCGCGTCGCAACCGATCCGGAAATTACGGAGCATCGCCGGCTGTGGCGCACGGCGCTGGCGGGGCTGGCCGGCCGGCGCGTCTTTATCCATCGCGACTATCATGCCGAGAACCTGCTCTGGCTGCCCGAGCGCCAGGGCGTGGCGCGGGTCGGGCTGATCGACTTTCAGGACGCGGTGGCGGGCAGCCCCGCCTATGACCTGATCTCGCTGACCGAAGATGCCCGCCGCGATGTCTCGCCTGCATTGGCCGAGACAACAACGCGGCAATATCTGGCAGCGATGAGGACCCAGGGCACGCCGCTGGATGAAGCCGGGTTCCGTCACGAGATGGCGGTCATGGCGGCCCAGCGCAATGCCAAGATCGTGGGCATCTTCGCCCGGCTCTATAGCCGCGACGGCAAGGCCCGCTATCTCGCTTTCCTGCCGCGGGTCTGGGGCTATCTGGAACGCGATCTCGCGCATCCCGCCCTGTGCGACCTCAGGGCATGGTATGATCGCACGATTCCCAAAGACAAAAGGGCAGTGGATATCAGGTGAGCAAGATCACGGCCGCGATGATCATGGGCGCCGGCATGGGCTTGCGCATGCGCCCCCTGACCGACGATCGCCCCAAACCGCTGGTGACGGTGGGCGGCAAGACGCTGATCGACCATTCCATCGACCGGCTGGTGGCAGCGGGTGTAACCCGCATTGTCGTCAATCTGCATTATCGCGGCGAGATGCTGCGCGCCCATCTGGCGCGGCGGCATGATGCCGAGATCATCTTTTCGGACGAGAGCGACAAGCTGCTGGATACCGGCGGCGGCGTGGTCAAGGCGTTGCCGCAGCTGGGGCCGGCACCATTCTTCATTCTCAACTCCGATTCCATCTGGGTGGAAGGCGCCACCGCAGCCCTTCCTGCCATGATCGCGCAATGGGACGCGGCGCGCATGGACGGGCTGTTGCTGCTGGCGGACATGCACACCGCCATGGGCTATGAGGGTGCGGGCGACTTCGTGCTGATGGAGGGGGGCCGTATCGGCCGCGCGCGCGACCATGCCGGCATTCCGGCATGCGCCTATCCCGGCGTGCAGATCGCCCATCCCCGCATGTTCGAGGATGCGCCGGAAGGGGCCTTCTCCACCAATCTGATGTGGGACCGCGCCATCGCCAAGGGCCGGCTGTACGGCACCTTGCTGAACGGGGTCTGGATTCATGTCGGCACGCCGCAAGCGCGCGAGGAGGCGGAAGCCTATCTCCGCGCGCCGGCGTGAAGTTTCCAGCCGTCTTCACCATCGCCGCGTCCGCGCCGTTCGCCGAAACATTGGCGCGCGGCCTGATCGCGCGAACCGGTGATGATCCGCTGGCCCTGTCGTCGGCAGTGATCTATCTGCCGACGCGGCGCGCGGCGCGCACCTTCGGCGATGCCTTCGCCAGGGTGCTGGGGGGCGCGGCGCTGCTGCCGCAATTCCGCGCCCTGGGCGATGCCGAAGAAGATGAGCTGCTGTTCGATCCGGTTGGCGAAGGGCTGGAGCTGGCGCCTGCCGTTCGCCCACTGCGGCGGCAGTTGCTCCTGGCGCAGCTGGTGCGGCAATGGGATCGCCGCGATCGCGACGGTACCCTGTCTTTCGCCCAATGCGCCGCGCTGGCCGACAGCCTGGCCAAGGTCATGGACGAAGTGGAGACGCAGGGCTGCGACCTGACGCGGCTGAAGGACCTGGCGCCGGAAAATCTGGCCGAGCATTGGGAAGGCATCACCCGCTTTCTGGCTGTGATCCGTGACGCCTGGCCAGCCATTCTGGCGGAAGAAAAAGCGCTCAATCCGGCGGCGCGCCGCGCTCTGGCGCTCAAGACCCTGGGCGGCCGCCTTGAAGTCTCGCCGCCCTCGCATTGGGTGATTGCCGCCGGTTCAACCGGTTCGATCCCCGCCACCGCCGAGTTGATGCGCGTGATCGCGCGCCTGCCGCAGGGTGCCGTGGTGCTGCCGGGACTCGATAAGCGGCTGGATGACGAAAGCTGGGCCGGTCTCGATCCGGGCCATCCGCAATTCGGCCTGGGCCAGTTGCTGCGCACTATCGAAACAGCCCGCGAGGATGTGCAGGATTGGTTCACCGCCGACCACAATCCTTGGCGCGAGGCTTTGCTCAGCGAAACCCTGCGGCCCGCACCCACCACCGATGCCTGGCGCGCCCTGGCGGAAAATGGCGATGACCGGATCGCGCCAGGCATCAAGGATCTCGGCTTGGTGACGGCCGCCGATCCGGCACAGGAAGCGCTTGCCATCGCGCTGGCCTTGCGCGAAAGCCTTGAGACGCCAGGCCGCACCGCGGCGCTGGTGACGCCCGACCGCAATCTGGCGCGGCGCGTGGCGGCGGAGATGGCGCGCTGGAATATCACTATCGATGATTCCGCCGGCCGTCCGCTGGCCCACACCGCGGCCGGCAGCTTCCTCTGCCTTTTGGTGGAAGCGGCGGAAGCGCGCTTTGCCCCCGTGCCGCTTCTGGCCCTGCTCAAGCATCCCTTTGCGCGGCGCGGCCAGGAGCATGCTGCTTTCCGCGCGCGTGCTCGTGAGCTGGATCGCTGGTGTCTGCGCGGACCGCGGCCCGATGCGGGGCTTGCCGGCATCGCCAAGCGAATTGAGACATGCGGACAGGAAAGATTTCCGCCGCCCGCCGAAGCCTTGTCGGCGCTGAAGGACTGGTGGAGCAATATCGCGGCGATCCTGGGGCCGCTGGAGGCGATTTACGCCCACCAGGACATGCCCCTGCCCGATCTGATCACGGCGCACATGGCCGCCGCGGAAGCATTGGCCTGCGACGAGCATGAGAACTGTGTTCTTTGGGCGGGCGCCGACGGCGAACAGGCGGCGATGCTCTGCGCTGCGCTGCAGGACGATGCGCAGGATCTGCCGCCGATCGAGCCGGGCTCCTATGCCGCCCTGTTTCGCCATCTGGCAATGAAGGCACCCGTGCGCGCCGCGTTCGGCCGCCATCCCTGCCTTGCCATCCTGGGGCCGCTGGAAGCGCGGCTGCAACGTTTCGACCTCACCATCCTGGGCGGCCTGAACGAAGGCTCCTGGCCTGGCTCCGCCAGCGCCGATCCCTGGTTCTCGCGGCCGATGCGCGCGACCTTGGGCCTGGAGCAGCCGGAGCGCAGCATCGGCCTCGCC
>CAYQZM010000038.1:0-4548 GCA_964421935.1 uncultured Rhizobium sp.
CGACAGCCGCGAGGATGTGGGCTATGTGCCGGCCGAGAATCTGGAGGGACGGGCGCTGTTCCGCTTCTTCTCCACCGACGGATCGGCCCATTTCTGGGAAGTGTGGAAGTGGCCCTTTGCCGTCCGCTATTCGCGCATACTTACGCTGGTGAAGTGACTGGCTCCGGTGACATGACAGGCCCGGTGCGCGGGGCGCTGTCAGACACGCTCGGGTACGTTTTCAAGGAGCCATCGCTGCTCGCCCGCGCCCTGACCCATGCCGGCGCCAATGCGGCCCGTTCCAATGAGCGGCTGGAATTCCTGGGCGACCGGGTGCTGGCCCTGGTGGTGGCCGACACGCTTTACCACCTCTATCCGGACGAAGACGAAGGGGCCCTGACGCGCCGGGTGCACAGCCTGGTGCGATGGGAGACCTGCGCCAAAGTGGGCGAGGCGATCGGGCTGTGGGACCATCTGGTGCTGACCCGCTCGGAAGCCGCCGGCGGACGCAGCAAGGGACCGATATTGGGCAGCGCGCTGGAGGCGGTGATCGCGGCAATTTACCTGGATGGCGGCATGGAGGTGGCGCGCCCCTTCATCGAACGCTGGTGGGCGGACCTGTTCGCCGATGCCGCCACCGACAGCCGCGATGCCAAGACCAGGCTGCAGGAATGGAGCCAGGCGCGGGGAAAAGGCGCGCCTGTCTATACCCTGAAGGAACAGGAAGGCCCGGACCATGCCCCGCGCTTTGTCGTCGAAGCCAAAGTGACGGGCTTTGATCCGGCGCTGGGCGAAGGCGGTTCCAAGCGTCAGGCCGAGCAGGATGCGGCGGCCAAACTGCTGGCGCAGGTCGGCCAATGACACAGCGCTGCGGCTTCTGCGCCATCATCGGCGCGCCCAATGCAGGTAAGTCGACCTTGGTCAACGCGCTGGTGGGCTCCAAGGTCGCCATCGTCAGCCCCAAGGTGCAGACCACGCGCATGCCGGTGCGCGGTATCGCCATGGCGGGCGAGACCCAGATTATCTTCGTGGATACGCCCGGCATCTTCCGCCCGCGGCGGCGGCTGGACCGCGCCATGGTGACCTCAGCCTGGGCCGGCGCCGAGGAGGCCGATGCGGTGTTGCTGATCGTGGATGCGACGGACCTCAGCGAGCGGGCGCCGGCGGCGCGCGATACCATGGCGATCCTGGAGGGTCTGAAGGGTGAGGTTGGCGGCCAAGCCAACCGAACGCCGAGCGCCGAAGGCGCGAAGGCCGGACGCAAGGGCCGCAAGACAGCGCTGGTGCTGAACAAGATCGACGGCATGAAGCGCACAGACCTGCTGCCGCTGGTGGAGAAATTCCATGCGGCGGGGATTTTTGAGGATGTGTTCCTGATCTCGGCCCTGAAGGGCGAGGCGGTAGCCGATGTGGCGACCTGGGTCGCGGCCCGGATGCCGGAAGGGCCGTGGCTCTATCCGGAGGACCAGGCGGCCGATATTCCCTCGCGTCTGCTGGCGGCGGAGGTCACGCGCGAGAAGATCTATCTGCGCCTGCATGACGAGCTGCCGTACGCCTCCGCAGTGGAAACCGAGAAATGGGAAGAGCGCAAGGATGGCTCGGTCCGCATCGACCAGATTGTCTATGTCCAGCGTGAAGGCCAGAAGGCGATCGTGCTGGGCAAGGGCGGCGCGACCATCAAGAAAATAGGCGAACTGGCACGCACCGAACTGGAGGAGCTGTTCGGCCGGCGTGTGCATCTGTTCCTGTTCGTCAAAGTGCGCGAAGACTGGGCCGAGAACAGCGAGCATTATCGCGAAATCGGGCTGGATTATCCGAAGGAATAACTTCTCTCATTTGGATAAGGGCCATCATGACCATTGATCCGGTCCAATTGAAAAGACTTATCGAAATGGAATTGAACGCGATTCAAGACCAGCGAATAACGAACTATATTCGCCAGCATCTGATTGAGCCCATCGGTGAGCTCAGAGATTGGGAGTACGGGGAAAAGGAGCAGAAATATCTTTGCTGGATCGTATTCAAGCGCGACTCATGTGAGATCGCGTTCTGCGAAAATGGCTTTGGACCGCGTACACCCTGGGGTCTGCTTTGGCCGATAGACTCAAAATATAACTTGTTCGGGCAGGACAGCGGCTGGTTCACAACCTTCATGGAAGCATTCTTCGATTCTTATGCAGTTAGGGATTTGCCGATATGGCGCGTGTTCAGAAGAGGTGCTGACAGAGTTATGGAACCTGTCTCAGAGGAAGGGTCTTGGGAGGAAACCTGGGAAAAAGTCTACGCGCTGAGAAATGGCGACCTGCAGAATCAGTATGACTGCGATACTTCCATAGCTATCGCGTGTCGCGAACGGGCTCAGCGAAAACCGGGACGTCTGGCCGATGGAATGGTCTGACGACGCCATCGTGCTGTCTTCCCGCCCGCTCGGGGAAAGCGGCACGATCCTGGAGCTGCTGACCCGCGATCATGGCCGCCATGCCGGCCTGGTGCGTGGCGGCGCCACGCGCCGCGTCAAACCCACCTTGCAACCGGGCAACAGCGTGCATGTCGGCTGGCGCGCCCGGCTGGAAGAACATCTGGGCAGTTTCACCTGTGAGTTGGCCCGGGCGCGCGCCGGGGAATTGATGGACAGCCGCGAGGCGCTGGCCGGCCTCAACGCCTTCACTGCCGTCACCTCCGCCGCCATGCCGGAGCGCGAGGCCCATGCGCCGGTTTTCCTGAGTGGTGAGATCCTGCTGGAAGCGATGATGACGGATGACGCCGCGCACTGGCTGCCGCTGTATGTGCGCTGGGAGGCGGGATTGCTGGAAGCGCTGGGGTTCGGACTGGATCTGAGCGAATGCGCCGCAACCGGCGCCAAGTCGGATCTGATCTATGTTTCGCCAAAAAGCGGGCGCGCGGTGTCACGCGATGCCGGTGGTATCTATGCCAATCGGCTGTTCGCGTTGCCGGCTTTCCTGCTGGATGTTTCCGCCCAGCCTGTCGATGGTGAGGCGGCTGCGGGGCTTGCGCTGACCGGTCATTTCTTGCTGGAACGGGTGTTGAAACCCCACGGCAGGCAGATGCCGCCGGCGCGGCTGCGCCTGGAAGCGATTGCCGGCGAATCAGAATAAAAGTGTTCCATGGTTGCTGTTCCTGACGAAATCCGCTCCGAACCCCTGAGCAAGGCGCTGGCCGAGCGCTATCTCGCCTATGCTCTTTCCACCATTACCCAGCGCGCGCTGCCCGACGCCCGTGACGGGCTGAAGCCCGTGCACCGGCGCATCCTTTACGGCATGCGGCTGCTGCGGCTCGATCCTGACGCCGCCTTCAAGAAATCGGCCAAGGTGGTGGGCGATGTGATGGGTTCCTTCCATCCCCATGGCGACCAGGCCATTTATGACGCGCTGGTGCGCCTGGCCCAGGAATTTTCCGTGCGCTATCCGCTGGTGGATGGGCAGGGCAATTTCGGCAATGTCGACGGTGATAACGCCGCGGCCATGCGCTACACCGAAAGCCGCATGACCGAAGCCGCCCAGGCCCTGCTGGAAGGGCTGGATGAGGACGCGGTGGATTTCCGCACCACCTATGACGGCGAGACCCGGGAACCGGTGGTGCTCCCGGCGGCCTTTCCCAATCTGCTGGCCAACGGCTCCAACGGCATCGCAGTCGGCATGGCGACGTCCATTCCGCCGCACAATCTGGGCGAACTCTGCGCCGCGACCATCGCGTTGATCGAAAATCCCAATGTGCAGGACCGCACGTTGCTGAAATTCGTCAAAGGCCCGGATTTCCCCACCGGCGGCATCCTGGTGGAAGATCCGGCCTCGGTGGCGGAAGCCTACAAGACCGGCCGCGGCTCCTTCCGGGTGCGGGCGCGCTGGGAGAAGGAAGAGGGCGCGCGGGGTGCCTGGCAGATCGTCATCACCGAAATTCCCTACCAGGTGCAGAAGTCCAAGCTGATCGAGCGCATCGCCGAGCTGCTGGAACAGAAGAAGCTGCCGCTGCTGGACGACATCCATGACGAAAGCGCCGAAGACATCCGCATCGTCTTGACGCCCAAGAGCCGCGCCGTCGAGCCGGAAATCCTGATGGAGCAGCTCTTCCGTGCCTCGGACCTGGAAGCGCGCATCCCGCTCAACATGAACGTGCTGGACAAGGGCCTGGTGCCCAAGGTGATGAGCCTGAAGGAGGCGCTGTCAGCCTTCGCCGCCCATCGCCGCGAGGTTCTGGAGCGCCGCTCCGCCCACCGGCTGGAAAAGATCAGGGCGCGGCTGGAAATCCTGGAAGGCTATCTCGCCGTCTTCCTGAACCTAGACAAGGTGATCAAGATCATCCGCACCGAGGATGAGCCCAAGCCCAAGCTTATGAAGGCCTTCGGTCTTACCGAGGTGCAGGCCGAGGCCATCCTCAACATGCGGCTGCGCAGTTTGCGCAAGCTGGAAGAAATGGAAATCCGCGGCGAACATGCCGCGCTGACCAAGGAACAGGCCGAACTGACCCGGTTGCTCAAGTCCGACAAGCTCAAGTCCGAAAAGCTGATCGAGGAGATGAAGGCGATCGATGCCCGCTTTGGCCTGAAGACCG
>CAYQZM010000039.1:0-24550 GCA_964421935.1 uncultured Rhizobium sp.
GCTGCACGACCTTGCCCTGGTCAGCCAGCACCCGGCTTTTGTCCCAATAGTCGTAATTGCCCATCATGAATCCGTCGGTGGCGAAGGAAATCTCGTTGGTCACCTCCAGCACATGGAAGGTCCAGGTGTTGGTGCCGTCGGCCTTCTTCAATCCCGGCGAGGTCATGGTGAAAGTGTCACCAGGCTTGAGATGCCAGCGGCCCGCCTGGATCCTGCTGATCAAGATGCCTTGCCGATCAGTCCGCAGCTTGGCCCATTGCTGCGGCGTGATTTCCCACTCGTTGAAGACCTTGCCCATCTGATCGTCCACCATCCAGATGAAGACGCGGTTCTTGGGATCGCCCTTGTAGCCGCCGACAAAACCCATTCCCGAAACCTGGGACACGCCCGGCATATTCGCGATCTGCGCCGCCAAGGCTTTGGGCATGCCGCTGGCGCCGCCAAAGCGCTGCTGAGTCCAGATGCGGTCGTTGTGCGCCATCTCGTAGAATTTGGCGAAGGTCGCGTTCATGCCGATGGTCAGGCCGAACAGGGTGAAGGCCACCATCACCGACAGCAGGGTCAGGACGGCGCGCGTGGGCTTGCGCATGATCGCGGCCCAGACCAGCGGAATATATTTCATGACCTGGCCTCTTATGCCGGTGCGAGGGCTCGTTCGACCAGGCTGCCCTTGTCCATCTCCAGCTGGCGGCTGGCATGGTCGGCGGCCTTGGGGTCGTGGGTGACCATCAGGATGGTCTTCTTGTGCTGGCGGTTGAGCTGCTGCAGCAGACCCAGAATTTCATCCGCCGTGGCGCGGTCCAGGTCGCCCGTCGGCTCGTCGCAGAGCAGGATGGACGGATCGGCCACGATGGCGCGGGCAATGCCGACGCGCTGCTGCTGGCCGCCGGACATTTCGCCCGGCTTGTGCTTGGCGCGGTCGCCCAGGCTCACGATCTCCAGCGCCACCGCGACCCGGCGCTGGCGCTCGGCCTTGGTCAGATTGGTCAGCAGCAGCGGCAGCTCGACATTGCCGGCGGCCGACAGCACCGGCATCAGATTATAGAACTGGAAGACGAAGCCGATATGGTGCGAGCGCCATTTGGCCAGCTGGCCCCCGGAAAGCCTTTCCAGATGCTCGCCGCCGACGATGATTTCGCCGGAGTCGGCGTGGTCCAGGCCCCCGACCAGGTTGAGGATGGTGGTCTTGCCCGAACCCGACGGCCCCATCAGCGAGACGAACTCGCCTTCCGGGATCTCCAGGTTCAGCCCATGCAGAACTTCGACCGACTCCTTGCCGCGGCGGTAATGCTTGACCACCTGACGCAATGACACTGCCGACATGCGCACCACCCCTGTCTTGACGACCTGTTACACGCCCGTTCCGTTATTTGTACTACGATGTAGAGAATATCACGCCCGGTCAACCGGGAATCTATCTTGCATTACACGGTAGCCTATCTTGCATAACACGATAGTGTTGTCCAGCGCCATCGCATCACAAATCGCTGCAATATCACCAGCGCTCGTCCATGAACGATTGGCCACAAATCGTGGCCCCGGATGCGGACTTCAAGCCTGCAGAACTGAGCATTTGTCACAAAAAAACGGCCCGCCGGAGCGGGCCGTCTCGTCGCGAAACTGAAATATGTGTCGCCGGCACCATCCGGCGCCGGTTCAGGACCGCTCCAGGCCTTTGGCTTTCCACACCGGCGCGGCGGCCGGCCGCGTGATATAGGCGACAAAATCGGCAGCGGCCTTGGCGTCCGGTGAGCGCGCGGATATCGCCACGTCGCCATCCAGCCAGGCATGCAGATCCTGTGGGGCCCCACCACCGAAACCGCCGGATCGCGCGTCTCGCACTCCAGCTGCAGTGCCATGTCGGCGCCGTCCTTGATGCCCTTCACGCCATTGCCGTTCATGATCAGCACTTCATGGGTACCGGCAAATTGCGGGCGCTGGAGAATGTTGTGAATGATCATGGCCTGGGCGCTTTTCTCGGCCTTCCAGGGGCTGGAATAGGCGACATGGGTTGCGCCGTGCAGCGCCGCCGCCAGCTTGGCATGGGTGGAGATGTCCGGATGCGGAGCGCCCGCCGGCACGATCATCACGATCTGCACCCGGCCCAGGGACTTGCGGCTGCCCGCGACGATGCCTTTCTGGGCCTGCAACTGGTCCATCAGGTTCTTCGGCAGCATCACCACATCGGCGGCCGGCGTGCCGGTCTTGATGGTTTCCATCATCGCGCCCATGCCGGTGGACTTCACCGTCACCTTGACGCCGGTCTCCTTGGTATAGGCCACGGCCAGGTCTTCAATGCCGGCGAACTTGACAAAACCCGGCGCCAGCACGGTGAGTTCGGCGGCGCGGACAGGCGTGGCGGCAAGCAGCGCAAAAGCTGCGGCAAGCATCAGGCGCATGGCGTTTCCTCTTATTGTTTTGAGGAATGCTAACGCCAATAGGCATTGCTGTCATTCCCGGCGAGCCACACGGCAAAGCGTGTGGCGAGGGAAGGGAACCTAAGCGATAGAGACCTATAGGTGATTGGCACCTGGATCCCCTTTCTTTCGCGCCGCATCGCGGCGCTCAGCCGGGGATGACAAGCGGGCTAGGCAGCGCCGCCGAACCGCGCCTTCAACTCCGCCACCTGCTCCTCGGTGATCTTGGCCACCAGCACCTGCGGCGCCTTGATGGTCTGGCCTGGCGTGAGATCATCCAGCGCCTCGGCCATCGGCACATCCGGGAATGGGATCACCCCGGCGCGATAGCCCACCGGCTGGATGCATTCATGGATGGTGCGCGCAAAGGACGGCATCACCGGCCAGACCAGATGCGCGAACTGGTGGATCAGGTTCAGCCCCATGCGCACGCCCACCGCCGCCTTGGCGCGGTCGGTCTTGATATGGGTCCAGGGCGCGGCGCGGGTCATATATTCGTTGCCTGCCACCCAGATGGCGCGCAGTTCGCCCAGCGCTTTGCGGAATTCGGCCGCTTCCATGAACTCCGCATACTGAGCAATACGGCGGTCCAGCTCGGCGATCAGCGCCTTTTCGTCCTCGCCATAGTCGCCCTCGCCCGGCACCTGACCGTCGAAGCGCGCGACGCAGAACTTGGTCACCCGGTTGACGAAATTGCCCAGTACATCGGCCAGGTCCTTGTTGATGACCCCGGCGAAATGCTCCCACGTGAAGTTGCTGTCGCTGCCTTCCGGCGCGTTGGCGATCAGGTAATAGCGCCAGTAATCGGCCGGGGCGACTTCCAAAGCCGTGTCCATGAAGATGCCGCGCTTGCCCGAGGTCGAGAACTTGCCGCCATCATAATTCAGCCAGTTGAAACCCTTCAGCCGGTCCACCAGCTTCCAGGGCTCGCCCGACGCCATGATGGTCACCGGGAAACCCACCGTGTGGAAGGGCACATTGTCCTTGCCCATGAACTCCCAATAGGTGACGTTTTTGGCGGCATCGCCGTACCACCAGTCTTTCCAGGCATCGCCCTTCTTGTTCTTGTCGGCCCATTCCTTGGTCGCGGCGATGTACTCGATCGGCGCGTCGAACCATACATAGAAAACCTTGCCCTTCAGCTTGCCGTCGGCAATGTCGTCGGGCACCGGAATGCCCCATTCCAGGTCGCGGGTGATGCCGCGATCCTGCAGCCCCTCGTCCAACCACTTATAGGCAATCGACGTCACCAGTTGCGGCCAGTCGGCCTTGTGGCTGTCGATCCAGGCGCGCAGCTTGTCGGCGAATTGCGACTGCTTCAGGAACAGATGCGTGGAATCGCGGATCTCGATGTCGGAAGCTCCCGACACCGCCGAGCGCGGCTTGATCAGATCCACCGGGTCCAGCACCCGGGTGCAGTTCTCGCACTGATCGCCCCGCGCCCGGTCATAACCGCAGTGCGGACAGGTGCCGATCACATAACGGTCGGGCAGGAAGCGGCCATCGGTCGCCGAATAGGCCTGCTTGGTGGTGCGCAATTCCAGCCAGCCATTCTTCCAGAGCTGGCGCGCGAAGTGCAACGTCAGCTCATGGTTCTGCGGCGAGGACGAACGCCCGAAATTGTCCCAGCTCAGCGCGAAGCGGTCGCCCAACTCTTTCTGCACCGCATGCCACTTGGCGGCATAGTCGGCGACCGGCGTGCCTTCTTCCAGCGCCGCCAGTTCCACCGGCGCGCCATGCGCGTCCGTGGCGCAGATCGCCAGGGTGTCGTAACCCCGGCTGCGGCAATAGCGGGCGAAAATGTCGGCCGGCAGCATGGAGCCGACCAGGTTTCCCAGATGCTTGACCCCGGCCACATAGGGGATTGCGGAGGTGATGAGGATGCGCTTCATGTTCTGCTATATAAGGAGTGGAATGGGACCGCCCCTCATACAGGGGGACGGGAATGGAAGCAAAAACAAGGGGGGAATATGTCGTCCGCCAAGCGGAAATTCACTGTTATCGCAATGGCTTCGGCCGCAGTCCTGACAGGCGGCCTGATGACCGATTCCCAGAATCGCACCCACGCCCAGCCGGCCGGCGCGACCCCGGCCAGCGCCCTGGCCGACCTGCCCCACAAGGACATCTCCAACGGCATCGTCTCCGCCAAGGTCTATCTGCCCGGGGAAAACGGTTTCTACCGCGGCACCCGTTTCGACCGCGCCGGTGTGGTGGCCCACGCCACCTACAAGGGCCAGGACTATGGCCAATACTGGTTCTCCAGCCAGTCCCCCACCGTGCACGATTTCCAGTGGGCGAACGGCCAGGTCACCGTCTCCACCGCCAGCGGCGCCGCGGGCCCGTCGGAGGAATTCACCGTCATCGGCTTTGATGAAGCGGGCATGGGCGGCAAATTCCTGAAAGTCGGCGTCGGCATCCTGAAGCGCGACACCCAGACTTACGACTTTGTCCACACCTATCCGGTGGTCAATGAAGGCAAGCGCGGCTTCACCGCCACCAAGACCCAGGTCCGCCTGACCCAGGACCTGGACGACAAGGACACCGGCTGGGGCTATTCCTATGTCAAGACGGTGCGCCTGGTGCCCGGCAAAGCCCAGATGGTGATCGAGCATGTGCTGAAGAACACCGGCACCAAGCCGATCGAGACCTCGGTCTATTGCCACAACTTCCTCAGCCTGGCGCCCGGAAACGAAAATCTGACCCTGACCGCGCCCTTCGACATCAAGACCGACAAACCGCTGGCGGCCGATGTGGCGGCGGTGAACGGCAAGACCTTGAAGTATCTGCGCGCGGTAAAGGAGCGTGAAAGCGTCACCAGCCCGATCTCCGGCTTCGGCAGTGGCGTCTCCGATTACGACTACAAGGTGGTGAACACCAAGACCGGCTTCGGCCAGCGCATCCGCGCCGACCAGCCTTTGGCGCGGATCAATTTCTGGTCCATCCGCACCACTTTCAGCTGGGAGCCTTATATCGCCATCTCGCTCAAGCCGGGCGAGACCAAGCGCTGGACGTATACCTACGATTATTTCGGCCCCGGAGAGGGCTGAGATGAAGCGTGCGGCCCTTGCCGCGGTCCTGATGGCGGGCGCCTGTGCGGCAGCGGGCGCCCAGCCCTCCGCAGACGCGGGCACCTTGCCTGCCACGGCACTGGAAGATTTTCCGCATGTCCAGATCGGCAACGGCCTGATCACGGCCCAGGTCTATCCGCCGGGCGAGAAGCAGCTTTATCGCGGCACCCGCTTCGACCATGCGGGCGTCGTGTTTCATGTCACTTATAAGGGCCATGATTTCTCGACCTACTGGTTCGACCGCTTCGTCGTCGACCCGCGCGACACTGGCAAGCAGCCCCCCGGCACCGAGACCGCCTGCTGTGCTACCAGCGGTCCGATGGAGGAATTCGCCGCGGTCGGCTTCCAGGAAGCCGGCATGGGCGGCCGCTTCCTCAAGCCTGGTATCGGCATTTTCACCCGCGACAATGACAATCCCCTGCGCTTTCCCACCCTGCCCTCGCTGAACGAAGGCGAGCGCACCTTCAAGACCAGCAAGTCCGGTGCGGTCTGGACCCAGGACCTGGACGATCCGCAGTCCGGCTATGGTTACAAGTACGAGAAGAGCGTCCAGCTTGTGCGCGGCAAGCCGCAGATGACCATCAGCCATGTGCTGACTAACACCGGCAAGAAAGACATCGTCACCACGGTCTATTGCCATAACTTCCTGTCTCTCAGCCCCGGCAGCGAGCATCTGGTGATCACCGCGCCCTTCACGTGGCAGGCGCTGGACGAGCTGCAACCGGAATTCGTGAAACTGGACGGCAACGCCATTCGCTATCTCGCGCCACTGCCGCCCGGCGTGACCACCCAGAGCCTGATGAGCGGCTTCAATGGCGAGGCCAGCGATTATGACTTCACTATCATCAACACCGCGACCGGCTTCGGCCAGCGCATCCGCGCCGATCAGCCGATGGTGAAGATCAACATGTGGTCGATCACGCCGACTTATAGCCTGGAGCCTTATATCGCCATCGCCCTCAAGCCCGGCGAGACCAAGCGCTGGACTTATATCTACGACTTCTTTGGACCCAAACAGTAACCGGAGGCAGAAGATGAGACCGACCGTGTTCGCCGTGATGCTGCTGGCTTCCACCACCGTGGCGATGGCACCTCCAGCAATGGGTCAAGGCAACGCGCCTTTCATGCCGGTCAATCCAGCCGATACCTCGCCGGCCAGCGCCCTGGACGACATGCCGTCAAAAACCATCAGCAACGGCCTGGTCTCGACCAAGGTCTATCTGCCCGATCCTTTCGGCTTCTACCGCTCCACCCGCTTCGATCACGCCGGCATGATTACCCACATCACCTACAAGGGGCACGATTATGGCCGCTACTGGTTCGTGAAGACCTCGCCCGATGTGAAGAATTTCACCTATGACAAGGATGGACTGGTGGCACATCCCTCCGATGTGGCGGCGGGCCCGGTGGAGGAATTCGCCCAGAACGGCTTTGATGAGGCCGGCAAAGGCGGGCGTTTCCTGAAAATCGGCGTCGGTATCCTGACCCGCGACAACGACACCTATGACCGCTTTCATACCTATCCCATCGTCAATCCCGGCAAGCGCACCACAACCGCCGCCAAATCCAGCATCCGCTTCACCCAGGTGATCGCCGGCGATCCTTCCGGCTATGGCTACAGCTACACCAAGACGGTGAAGCTGACGCCGGGTAAGGCCCAGCTGATCATCGAGGACCGGCTGAAGAATACCGGCAAGAAGCCGATCGACACGACCGTTTATAACCACCACTTCATGACGCTCAGCCCCGGTGAAGAGGCCGTGCAGCTGGAAGCACCTTTCGCCTTGAAGAATACCCGGCCCATGCCCGCCGACGTGATCAAGTTCGACGGCAATCGCATGACCTATCTGCGCGGCATCACCGGCCAGGAACAGGTGGCCAGTGACCTGACCGGCTTCACCAATGTCGTGGCCGACAATGACTTCAAGGTCACCAATACCAAGACCGGTTATGGCGTGCGACTGCGCGCCAGCATGCCGGTGACGCGGCTGTTGTGGTGGTCGGTGCCGAGCACCATGGGTATCGAGCCTTATATGGACGTGAAGCTGAAGCCGGGCGAGGAAAAGACCTGGACCCACACCCTGGATTACTACGGCCCAGGCGATAGCAAATAAGACGGCGGCAAATGAAATATCTCCTTCTCGCCGGACTGCTGCTGGTCCTGCCCGCGGCGGCCCAGCCGGAGCAGCCAATCCCGGCGACCAGCACGCCGGTCGAAGATGCGCTGGCTGCCGCGCCGCACGTCGACATCAGCAACGGCGTGATCACTGCCCGCATCGCCCCGCCAGATCTGAGCAAGGGCTTTTATCGCGGCACCCGCTTCGACCAGGCGGGCGTCATCACCAGCCTTACCTTCAGGATAGAAATTTCTACGGTCCCTGGTTCGACCGTGTTGCGCCGAAGGTGCTGGACTATGCCTATGACCCGCAAGGCCGCGTGGTCGGCGGACCCGACAGCGCCACCAGCGGCCCAGTGGAGGAATTCGCCCCGCTGGGTTTCGAGGCCAAACCGGGCACTTTCGTGAAGATCGGCGTGGGCGTACTGCGCCAGCCCGATACACAAGCCTATGACCACTACCGGCACTACAAAATCGAGGACGCCGGCACGCGCACCACCAAACTCACGCGCGACAGCATCACCTTCACCCAGGCGCTCTCCAACAACGGCACCGCCTATGTCTATGAAAAGACCCTGCGCCTGGTTCCGGGCAAACCGGAACTGGTGATCGAACACCGGCTGAAGAACACCGGCTCAAAGCCGATCAACACTTCGGTCTATGACCATAATTTTCTCACCCTGAAGCCAGGCAATGCCGGCATCCGGGTCACATTCCCCTTTACGATCGCCGCCGCCAGCCCGCCGCCCGCCGACCTGCTGCGGATCGAGGGCACCACCCTCACCTATCTGCGCCCGATGAAGAACAAGGAGCGCATCTCCTTCCTGATCACCGGCTACGCCAACGACGCCAAGGATTATGATTTCACGGTTGAAGACACCGCCTCACGCACCGGCGTCCGCGTCCAGGGCGACCATCCTATCACCCGCCTCAACATCTTTTCGATCGACAAGGTGCAGTCCGTCGAACCCTACATCGCCGTAGACTTGGCACCGGGCGAGGAAAAGCACTGGCGCTACACCTACAGCTTCAGAGTTCCCTGATTGATGCAGGCAATCAGCACGGGTCAATAGACAGCACCGACTTTCCCGAGTGCAGATCTATTCCGACGTCGCATTCCGCCTTCCCGGTAAGCTTGTTCCTGCTGCACAGAAGATCACCCCTGAGCCGCAGATCGTCATCGCCATCGCCGCAGGACTCAATATGGGCAGCGCTCCCCATACTCTGGTACATGCGCAAGGCGAGCGCCCCTGAAAGAGACAACCCCACCTTCACGTCCTTTTTGGTCGGCGGGCCTTTCTCTCCGACTGTCCCGCTAAAAAAATGATACTCGCCGGAAAACGCTACGCTTCCAACGTGAGAAAATAGATGCCGGCTTTTTATAGCGCGGTCAACACCGCGCAGCCCACCCGCGCCAGACTCTTTTCTTGATCAAGCAAGCTTGCGAGCAGCGCGTCTCCTCGCGCCGCTCGCAAGCTCATGGATCAGCTTTTGCCGGGCGTGACCGTCAAGGTCGCCGAAGGTCCGCTGCTGGGCGCCGCGCCGCGATGGCCGGGCATGCCGCCGAACACGAAGAAGCCGATCACCAGCACCAGCAGCACACCCACAATCACGCCGAGCAGCGCATTGCCGCCGCCACCATTACCATCTGCCATCTCGTCCTCCTGTCAGAACTAGAACAGGAAAGTGCGTGTGCCAACAATCGTTCCGGTTTCATGCGAGGGACCGGAACGTGCCATGCAAGCTCACGTTACCGAACTGTCAGGGGTTGCGAACAATGGAGTGAGTCGAACATGCACAGCAAAACACTTCTGTCTGCCGCAGCGATCGTTGCGGTGATGGCCGCGGCCCCGATGGCATGGGCACAAAGTTCTTCGACGGTCGGTGCCGGCAGTTCCACTACCGGCAGCGGCAGCGCCAACACCGCGCTCGGCACCGGCGCGTCTTCTGCGGGCCAGACCGGTAACAGTTCCACGCTTGGCGTCGGCGCGGCCAGCGCCGCCAATGGTCAGGCCAGTGCCGCGCTCGGCACCGGCGCCTCTTCGTCCGGCTACGGAGCAAATGGCGGAACCTCCTCCAGCATGGGCGTCGGCGGCGCCACCGCCGGCCACGGCTCGACCTCGACGGCACTGGGCACCGGCGCGTCTTCGTCCGGCTCCGGCAGCCGCGGCGGCACATCTTCGTCGCTGGCAGCCGGCGGCTCCACAGCAGGCCACGGCTCGACCAACACGGCCATGGGTACCGGCGCTTCCTCTTCGGGCGGCGGCGACACCTCCTCGTCGCTGGCGGCCGGCGGCTCCAGTGCGGGCAGCGAGCGCACCGCTTCCAACGATCATGACCGCGGGCGCCATCGCGGCCGCGATCACGACAACGACCAACACTGAAAGCACCCGGCGCCGCGCGCATCTCTCGCGCGCGGCGCCTTTTTCTTGGAGAGAGACATGACCCGACTCTCGATGGCCGCGTTTCTTATGTGTCTCGCCGCCACACCCGTCTTTGCTCAGGCCTCAACCAGCGTGCGCGCCGGCAATCTCAGCGGCACCGCCACCGCCGGTGTCAACAATGGCCCGACCGACAATGATCGCGACCATGTCCAACAAGTTGCCCGAGGTTCCCGTACCGACGACACCCGCGACTGCGACAGCCGCAGCGTCACGGTGCATAACGGCAACTCCTCGGCCTCCGCCAGCGTCAGCACCTCTCCTGGCGGTTCGTCCACCGTGGCCGGCGGCGGCTCGCCCGGCTCACATACCGAGTTTTTCGGCTGCGACGCCCCCCACAACAGGAGCGCAAGATGAAACCCACCCTTCCCCTCATTCTTGCCATGATGCTGACCGCGCCCGCCTTTGCGCGCGATAACACCCCCGCCGGCAGCGCCACCGCCGGCAGCGCCGGCAGCGCGGCCGTCAATGGCCAGAGCGCCTCAACCCTCGGCGCCGGCGCGGTCTCCAACAGTCCGACCTCCAGTTCCCAGGCCATGGGCATGGGTGCCTCGGCCGCCGGCGACAATGCCAGGACCCGCTCCGCCGTTCACGGCAACAACAACCTGAACGGCAACGCCATGGCGATGGCGCATGAAGGCGGCGACATGGCCAGGTCGCATACCGTCTGCCATGACCGCAGCGATTCTGCGTCCTGCAAGACCAAGACGATGGCGCATGAACCGGGCTCCAAGCCGGAAAAATCCACCAGTGAAGGCACCGCAACGATCCAGTAGCATCCGCTCCATGGTCCAGGCGCGGGCACGGAACCTGCGCCTGCACGCTGCGTTATCCGGGAAGAGCCCGGAAGGTTGCACATGCATACCAAAACACTTCTTCCCGCAACTGCCTTGATTGCCCTGGTGGCCGCGGCCCCGCTGGCGTGGGCGCAGGATTCCCACGATTCCAGCGTGTCGGCCCGCGATGACGCCAGCGACCACGCCCAGGATACCAGCAGCACCGACAGCAACGCCGTGGCGATGGCCGCTGGCCAGCCGACCACGATCTGCAATGACCGCAGCAGCACCGTGGCCTGCAGCGTGAAATCGGTTCCGCATGAGCCGGATTCGACACCGGTGAACCCGGCCGTCCAGGCGCCCTCTCCCAAACAATAAGTCCGCCCAATCAGGCCTTGCGCGTGGCCAGAACCAGCGGCCCCAGCGCTGCAAGCTGCGCCGCCACCGCAACCACCACCAGCGCCATGATCGAGCGATCATAGAGCCAGCCTTCCAGCGTGCTGCCCGCAAACCAGGCCACGCCGAAGATGCTGTTGAACAGGCCATAGGCGCTCCCTCGCCGGTGGGCCGGGATCATCGCCGCCACCGCGGCCGGCATCACCGAGCCATGCACGCCGAAGCTCAGCCCCCACAGCAGCACGCCCGCCACCGCCGCGCCGTATCCGCCCAGGAAAGCCAGCGGCGCGAACAGCGCCCCCACCA
Source organism: uncultured Rhizobium sp. (assembly GCA_964421935.1). Classification (GTDB taxonomy): domain Bacteria; phylum Pseudomonadota; class Alphaproteobacteria; order Micropepsales; family Micropepsaceae; genus Rhizomicrobium. The sequence continues at coordinate 11,521 of CAYQZM010000039.1, forward strand.
GGGTCAGCGGCAGCAGGATCTTCAGCCCCACATGATCATAGAGCTTGCCGAACAACAGCGATCCCGCCCCGCCCGCCAGCATGCCGAAGGCATAGGCGATGGGGATCACATCCGCCGGCACGACATGGGTCTTGGCGAAATGAAAGGCGATCAGCGCATAGTCGGCAAAGCCGAACGCCACCAGCGCCGATCCGGCCGTGTACCACCAGAACATGGGCGGATAGCCATCGCTCTCGCCCACCGCCGCATCATGATGGATTTCACCCGCGCGCGGAAAAACGAAACGCGCCGTCCCTACCAGCAACAGCACCATCACCGCCGGCACCGCCAGCCAGGCGAAGGCCAGGCGATAATCATGGCGGAAGGCCAGCACCCCCGCCACCACCAGCGGCCCCGCGAAGGCCCCCAGCTGGTCCAGCGCCTCATTGACGCCGAACGCCCAGCCCCGTCCCATGATCTCGCCGGCTTCCGACAGCATCACATCGCGCGGCGGATTGCGCACGGCCTTGCCGATGCGCTCGGTCACCATCATCGCCGCCGCCGCCTGCCAGCTCCCCGCCAGCGCCAGCAGCGGCACCACGCTCATCTGCACCACATAGCCCAGGATGGTGATCATCCAGTAGCGGCCCGACCGGTCCGCCCAGCGCCCGGAGAACAGCCGCAGCGCATAGCCCATCAGTTCGCCCAGCCCGCCGACCGCGCCCGCCACCAGCCCGCTTGCACCCAGCAATGCCAGGAAAGGTCCCGACACGCTGCGCGCGCCCTCATAGGCAAAATCTGCGAACAGATTGATTGCCCCGAACAGCAGCACAAAGGCAAGTCCGGTCCTGGCCGTCCAGCTGGCAGTCATTCTCACCCTTTAAACCCCAAAGCGGCTTATATCGCGCCGCGCCGTTTCAAATAGCCTATCCCCTGCAGCATCAGCGTGACGATGCTGGCCATCACCGCCAGCGAGACCAGCGAGCCGATCGGCCGCTCGATCCCGATCTGATAGCCCAGCGTGTGCACGATCAGAAGCCCGAACACCGCATAATTCCAGCGCTGCAAGCTCTTCCAGCCCGGCGTGCCCAACGCGCGCAGCGAGGCATCGTTCGATGTTGCCAAAAGCGCCAGCAGCAGCAGGGCCGCCGCCAGTCCGGTATAATTGGCCAGGCCGAAGACATCGTGGCGCAAGGGCTGCACATGCGCCTTCGCCCAATGCTCATAGATGTAATAGAGCCAGGGCCGCCCCCGCAGATGCACGCATTGGCCGATCCCGGCATGGAAAACACTCACCATGCCGGCCCAGATGCCCACGTCGCGGCGGAAATCCAGCGATACCGCCCGATTGCGCCCCCAGATCTGCTTGAAGGGCCCTATTAATAAAGTGAAGGCGATCAGCACCAGCCCGGGCCAGGCGCTGGCAAAGCTCAGCCTGGTGATGACATCGTTATAGGGCCTGGTCAGATACAGCGCCGCCGCGCTGCCGATGCTGAGCACACCCAATGGCAGATGGTGCCGCACAAGACGGTGTTGCAGGCGCGGATTGATCATCGCGTTTCCGGCTTCTTGTTATTCTGCTACTAGCCGCACAAACGCCATCGTCCCATGTGGCGCATTGCCGTAAGCGGCATGGCCGGGCGCCAGGTCGAAGGCATAAAGCCCGCCCAGTCCGAATTTCCAATGCGCGTCCAGCCGAAAGTCCCGTATCGCGCCCAGCGACACTTCGCCCGTGCGTACGATGCGGCCCGGCACCAGTTCGGCGTTCTCTTCCCATTCAGCGCGGGAAAACAGTGTCCAGAGGTCAGCGGGCTTGTATTCGGCCTCCGCCAACAAGCCGTTCAGCCGCTCGCCGCTGGAAAGGCTTTTCATCCCCCAGGCCAGGGTCGCCGCCAGCGACCCTTCATCGCCGATATCGGTGACATAGGTCCCGCTGGTGGTATAGCGCGTCTCATCGACCTGCGGCTCCAGCTCTTCGGGACTGTTGAGATGGCCCCACGAAGCCTGCAGCGACCAATGCTCGTCGGGATTGAACGAGATGCGCGCCGCGGTGGAATCCATCCGGGGATGATCGAAGCCGAAGCGATGCTGATCCGGCTCGCGGCCGGTGAATTGCGACAGCTCCAGCTTCCAGTCATCCAGCACCAGCCCGGCCGTCGCCACGCCGAAGGTCACATGAGTGGAATCCAGCCAGTGATGGGTGATGGGGGCGGCCGGATCGTCCATACCCGAGGCACGATGCATGAAGGCCGGCGGCCCCAGCGCAGGCTCGCCCGGATAGCCCAAATACAGGAACGCAGAACTGTGGTCGTCGAACCTGTGGCTGTAAGTCCCCGCCAATTCCATCACCAGGTCGTGCGGGTGCTGCCGGTCGATCAGATGGGTCGTGCCATCCGCCGTCTCCCCGCTCGCCTCCAGCAGCGGAGAGCCGCGCCGGCCCATCAGGGGATCGGGGCTCAGCATGGCGCGAAGCCCGATGCTATTGTCACCGAAATCGCGCTGCGCCATTCCCATCGCCATGCCGTCCAGGAAGGTCATCTCGTCGCCGCGCGGCCCGCTCTGATAATCGTAGATGCCGCTCAGGGTCAGGCGGCTCATCAGCATCCAGGCGCCCTCCATGTCCATCCGGCCCATGGCGGGGCCTAGGTCCGGCTGCCAGCTTGTGCCTGAAGAGTCCCGGTTCATGGCATAGCCGCCCAGGGCGCCATGCATCGCCATGCCGCCGCCCCCCATGTCCATGCCCGGCATCTCCTGTGCCCAGGCAGGAGCCAGGACGGGGCAAGCAGGCAGCAACAGACACAGGACCAGCTTTCTCACGGACAACTCAGCGCGCCGCCTTGCTGAACAGGTCCACAAGCTCGGCGAACTTGGTCCGCGCGTCCTTCACATTTCCGCTTCTGATGGCGTCCGTCACGCAATGATGGGAATGGGACTTCAGCAATTCGTCCTCGACCTTGCGCAGCGCGGCCTTGACGGCGTGGATTTGCGTCAGGATGTCCATGCAATAGCGGTCATCCTGGATCATGCGGGCAATGCCGCCCACCTGCCCCTGGATGCGCGAAAGCCGGCCGATCAGTTTGGGATCATGGTGTGGCATCTGATACCCCTATGGGGTATATAGATAAAAGGAATCGGCTCCGGCTGCAACCTGACGCGGAGACTGCCATGCGCCTTGCCTTCGCTGTTCTTCTGGCCTCCGCAGCTCTGTCACCCGCCTGGGCGCAGGCAACCCTTGTGCAATCCAGTCCCGCCGCCGATGCGGCCGGTCCCGCGCCACGCAGCCTCAAGCTGACCTTCAGCGAGAAGCTCGCCCCTTCTTCCGGCATTCAGCTGTCCATGGCGGACGGCATGGCGATCCCGGCCCGCACCTCGCTCTCCGATGATGGCAAGACCCTCACCGCCCGGCCCACCGCGCCCTTCATGGCCGGAAAATGGACGCTCTCTTGGCATGCGGTGACAGCCGATGGGGGCCGGCGCAGTGACGGCGCTTACATCTTCACGGTCAAATAGTCCCCGGCCGCCATTTGCCCAGCTTCAGCGCCACGTTCAGTACCCTGAGGACCACGCCATCACGATTTTCTTCAATTGTGGAACGTTTCCAGCGCCTTACCGTTCTAAGGGACACTAGCGTACAAAACGGGCATCAGTGGCAGGGTATAGTGGTGGAACCTCGGGGCGCGGATTTCTATCGGCAACGCGCAAATGACATGCGGCGACAGGCGGAACGGGCCCTCAGTCCCCATCTGCGCGAAACCTATTTGCGCATTGCCGTGGACTGGGAACGCATGGCCGACGAGGTCCGGGCGAAAGAGGCCAAGGATGGCGGCTCGGACGGCCTGGAATCCAATACTTAAGTTCAGCACGGGCACCGCCGCCAGAATATAAACAGGTTGTCCCAAAGGGCTGCGGAGAGCGAGCCGCGGCGCAAAAACCTGAAAAGCTGGGGCCCTTAGACCGCGATCGCCACCAGTGGCAGGCGCAAGGTCACCTTCAGGCCGGCGGTGTTCCAGTCATATTGCATGGTGCCACCGAACTGGCCCTCCACCGACTTCTGGGTCAGCATGGAACCGAAGCCGCTGCGCGAGGGCGGCGACACCGGCGGGCCGCCCTCCTCCGTCCAGGTCAATTCCAGCACCGCCTCGCTGCGGCGCCAGCCGATCGCCACATGGCCTTCCGGCACACTCAGGGCGCCATACTTGGCGGCATTGGTGGCCAGCTCGTGCAGCACCAGCGCGATGTTGGTGATGGCCTGGGCCTTAAGCGCGATATCCTCGCCTTCGATCCGGATGCGGCCGGGCAGATCCTTCTGCTGATAGGGCTGCAGGATGTCGTTCAGGATCATCCGGAAGGAAACCGTCTCCGCCGGCGACGCATCGCTCAGGCGCGGCTGTACCAGGTCGTGGGCGCGCGCCAGCGCCGTCAACCGCCCGCGCACCGCTTCGGCCATCTCCTTGGGGCTCGCGGCGGAGCGCGCGGTCATGGTGACGATCGCATTGGTCAGCGCGAACAGGTTCTTCACCCGATGGTTCAGCTCGCGTATCAGCAACACGCGCTGTTCTTCTTCCTTGATGCGCTCGGCCTCGCGCCGGTGACGCTCGATGGCGATGGCCGTGGTCTGGGCCATCATCGAGATGGCTTCGATATCGCGCTGGCTGGGGCTTTTGGGCTTGTGGTAATAGTTGGCAAAGGTGCCAAGGACGCGGCCATCGGCGCCGCGGATCGGCACCGACCAGCAGGCGGCCAGACCATGCGCCGAAGCCAGGCCCTTGAAATCAGCCCATAACGGATCGTTGGCGATGTCGGACACGAAAACCGGTTCGCCACGAAACGCCGCCGTGCCGCAGGAACCGGCCTTGGGTCCGACGGCGATGCCGTTGATGGCGGCATTGTAATCGGCGGCCAGACTTGGCGCGGCACCTTGCGTCAGGCGGCTGCCATCCTCCGACACGATCAGGATGGAGGCCAGCATCTCCCCGCCGGATGCCTTCTCCACCGCCAGCACGATATCGTTCAGCACCTCTTCCAACCCGCCGCCACGCGCCACCCGCGCCAGCAATTCTCTTTCGCTTTCCAGCAAGCGCGTCGTCTGTATCTGATCGTTCAAAATGGTAATATGCCTCTCCGTATACGGAGCATTGTTGCGGGGCGGCACGGGGCCGCTCTTGCAGTTCTAGTATCGCTCCACGCCATCGCAAATGGTGAATCGGCAAGGGGTTGGTACGGTGCAGTACGCGACCAGGGTGGCGCATGGACGCCGCCTTCGTCTAACTCCGCGCTATGGCGCCAGCGCCAACTTCAAGGGCACCCGGAGGCATCAGGCGGTACCGGCCCGTGCACGCTTCGCGCCGGCACTCCGATGCCGTGATGTTTTTGCGACGGCGGCGAAAAAACAGGCATCTGCCTGTTTCAAAAGGGTTGGTAACGCTACCCCCGTTAACCATCCATCCCATTGAAACAATTTCATTTTTCGGCTTGGTTCCAAGCGCCTGAATTTAAAGCGGAATTTTTATGCGGGCACGGAACGCTACCAACATTTGGCGGTTTTAAGACATCGGGGGTGTGGAGCAGGAGTTGTGGCTGAGGTCATAGATTTTCCCGAGCAGGTCAGCCGGCATGTCGTGCTGGTGGTGGACGACGAGTTCCTGGTTCGCAACGTCCTGAGCGAGATCCTCAAGGATGCGGGTTTCAACGTCCTGCAGGCTGAAAATGCCCATGACGCCATCACCCTGCTGGAAGGCCGGCCTCGTGTCGATCTGGTGTTCAGCGACGTAAAGATGCCCGGCATGGACGGTTTCGAGCTGGCGCGCTGGGTCAATGAGCACAAGAGCGATATGCCCGTCATCCTGGCCAGCGGCTATGCCGGCAAGACAAGCATGGCGGCGGAATTGCGCTGCGCGGAAGTGCTGCGCAAACCCTTCGATTTCGACACGGTGATCGAGAAGATTCGCGACACCATCTCGCGCCGCAGGGCCTTGGCCTGAGACCGGCGGGTTTCAGGGCGACGGCATCATCACGAACAGGCCGCTGAGGATCAGCGCCGATGTCAGCGCGATAAAACCGAAGACGATGCTTTCTGTGCGCATGACCAGGCCCCAAGAATGGAGGCTACCCTAGTCCCGAGTCGCTTCCGGTCGCGCTGAAATTTGTTAACGCCGCCGTGAATTATTTCTGTAGCTTATCGTACGTCATTTCTTCCGCGCCAGGTCGCGATACCCTTCCGCCACCTTCAGCCAACTCTCGCGCAGCATCGGGTCGCTGGTTTTGGCCGCGCGCTCTTCGGCTTCCCTGGCGCGCTCCAGGAAATTTTCCCGCCGCCTTTCCTCGGGATCGTTGCTCATCGAATGCGACCGGCTCGCAAATCTCGTTTCCGCATTCCGTAACGCATTCGGCGCCGCTTGTATCAGTTGCTAAAAGTGATAAATCGCCTCCTGCGTGAAACCGGCTGGAACTCCAAATTTCCGCCGCAGAACCATTTCCGCGCTCTGAAAAAAAGATACAAAGGGCGAAGGCGCACGAAGCCGCGCAATCATGCGCGCCTGGGCGGTGCTGATGGTGCGCCATGCCGCGCGATCGCTTCACCCCGCCCTTGTCATGTCCGCGCTGCGGCGTCACCGGTTCGGTGACCTGGGAAGAGAACAGCGCTGTCAATCCGAAGGGACCTCAGCGCCGCCTGGTCGGTGTCGATGGCAGCTTTCATGCCGAGACAGGCCGCACCAGATCGGGTGATCCATTGATCGTCTGCAATGGTTGCGACCAGATTCAGACTGATTAGCCCTTTGAGGTCCTTGCCTGCCGCAGCGGACGTGGCCTGTGGATCGTTGCGCTTTCGTGATCGCGGCAAGCCTCTGGTAACCAGCAGGATCGGAATCTTCACCATAAGGGAACGGCCGCGCGCTGCAGCGCATATACTCCCTTCAAGGGGAATCGCCGTGATTTATTGGGTTGCATATCAGCGTGGCTCTTTCAGTCTGAAGGAGCGCTATCTCTGTCCCGAACGGGCGCGGAGCCGCTGCAGCGACCTCATTACCGAAGCCCGTTATATCCGCATCATTCCAGCGGAGGAGAGCGAACCGCACTCCCTGCCCCACTGCTTTGAGATTCCCGCGGCGAGCTAGCGCTATCAGCCGCGATGGCCCGGCGCGGCGTGATTGCAGCCATCAAGGGACGGCACAAATCCTCTTCCCGGCCCGCTCGGCTGGCGGCATGGCCGGGGCGCCGGACAGGCTTTGCACTGGCCGGTCGCCACCGCATTGATCCACGAGCCCTTGTCGGCATAGATCGCCGCGCCGATTCCCAACGCCAGCAGCACCCAGATCACGACCCAATTCGATCGAGACATTCTGTCTCCTCGCCTCCCGGCGGCCGGACCATAGCATGGGACCGTGCATGGAGGGCGTGCGTCGGCCGCCGTTGTCGCGCTGCCGGTCCGCCGCTAGCTTCCCGCCATGACCGCGACTCTTCTTTCCGTGCAGACCGGCCGGGTGGCAGCGCTTGGCCCCGAAGAGGTCCCCAGCGGCATCGTCAAGCACGGCCGCGCCGGCGCCATCCCGGTCGGCCCGCTTGGGCTTGAGGGAGACGAACAGGCCGACCTCGAAGTCCATGGCGGTCCTGAGAAAGCCGTCTATGCCTATGCCGCAGATCACTTTGCGAGCTGGATGACGCGCTTTCCGGCCCTTGCCATCACCAATGGCGCCATGGGCGAGAACCTCACCATTGCGGGACTGATGGAAACGGACATCTGCGTCGGCGACGTGCATCGGATCGGCACCGCGCTGCTTCAGGTCTGCCAGCCGCGCCAGCCCTGCTTCAAGTTCAATCTGCTGCATCACGATGCGCCGGTCTCCGCCGCCATGATCAGGAGCCAGCAATCGGGCTGGTACTATCGCGTGCTGGCGCCGGGCACCCTGGCCGCCGGCGACACCGTCATCCTCGAGCAGCGGCCCAATCCCGACTTCCCCTTCTCCCGCCTGGTCGACATCGTCTATCGCAAACGCGGTGAGCGCGCCGACCTCATCCGGATGAGTGAGATGGAAGGCCTTGCCTCCCAGTGGCGCCGGCGCGCCCAGCTGATGCTGGGCTGAGAGCGCGCCGTTGTGCGTGCCGGATCAGAACCAACTGTACAAGAAAGCGGCTGAAAAACGCTCCCGAGCGGCCCGGCGGGACGTTTCCATCCGCCTACGAATAAATTTCCGTATAGCGACGGCCAACAACCATGTCCTTGCGTACATACAGACATATTCCGTCAGAAGTTTTCCGATGACTGTGGAACCGGTAACCCCCAGAAACATTCATTCTCTACAAGACCGGAAGCCCGAGGGGGTTACCATGCACAGTCCCGGAATCTATATGTCAAATGTTATCACGATACCGCGCCCGCGTCTTTCCCCGGGCGTCTGGTTGTTAACGCTATCCGCCGCCGCCGCCTTCGCCTTCCTGCTGATCGAGTATTTCATGCCGCACGGCGCAATCTCGCAAAGCCGTGGCACATTGCTGGTTGTGGTCTCGACCGGCCTGATGTTTGTCGCCGCTCCCTTCATCGGCCTGTCCGCGATTCCGCGCTGGCTGTTCCTGCTGCTCAACTTCCTCATCATCGCCGATATCATCTGCACCGGTATCGTCGCCTGGTTCCTGCAAGCCCCCATCGTGCTGGCGCTGATGATGACGGCGGCGGCCGGCTGGTTCGCCCATCCCGGACCGGACCGTAAGGCCTGATCCGCACGGCCTTTATCGCTTCAGCGCTTCCTGCATCCGGTCGGCGATCTCGTTCTGCTGGCGCAGCAGGTCCTTGTCGGCATCCATCTTGTAGAGGCCGCGCAGATAGGCCAGGTCGGTCCTCGTCATGCCCTCCATCGCCTGCTCGCAATTCGAGGCCATCATGTTCACGATGCTGGGCAGCTGCTGGCAGACATCCAGTGAACCCAGCTGCGTCAGCGCCAGCATGGCGATGTAATCACCCAGCGGGTTGAGGCCGCGCCCCGCAAGCTTGCCGGAATCCACCACGATCAACACATGATTGAAGCCGCTGCGCACTCCATTGTTGATGTGATTGCCGGTCACCCTGGCATAGGTCGCATAGGGCAAGGATATGGGATCGCGATTGACGCCCATGCTGGAGGGCATCGCAAAGGCCGTGACATTGTTCATCTCGATGCCCATGCGCCGGGAACTGTCCACCTGCCTGCGTCCATCCAGGTCGATGGTTTCAGTCATGTACCAGGCCTGAATGGGGCGAGTGACCGTCGCCAGCCTCTCCCTGGCGGCGCTGCTCTCCACATAACCCAGATAGTCCGGATCATGGGCGCGGACATCATCCAGCAGCGCCTGTGGCGTGGTGGTGAAAACAATCTGGATATTGGGCGTGCAGGCCTCATTGCTGTTGACCGGGGCGCCAACGCTGGCCGCGATGTCCTTCACCCGGTCGGTGACCAGCGATGCCACGTCCGGCGGTTGGCCCAGCGTGACCGGGCAGACGCCACTTTCCCAGCGCGCGATCTTTCCCGCCAGTTTTGTCGGTACGGCAAAGGCCTTGGCGAATTTGTCGATCGTGGCGCGCGACCTGGCCGCCGTCACGGTGACGCTTTCGGGTGATGGCGCGGGAGCCTGCGCCGACCCCACCAACATCACACCGATCGCTACGACTGGGCCCATTGCCCGCATGACCACCGTTCCCGGCATGGCCAACCACAGAACGCGATCATAACCGTTTTACCGGGCAAAGTCGCCTGGCCCACTCAATCGATGATCTCTGCGCCCTGCTCCTTGAGCCGCCTGAGATTGGCCTTCATCTCGGCAAGCCGTTCGGACGAATGGCTTTGCCACTTCTCGACTTCGCCCGTGATCCGAAGCGGCGCCCGCGAGCGATAGGACCTGGTCGGATTGCCGGGATATTTCTTGTCGGTGAGATTGGGTCGTCGAAAATCTCACCGGTGGGCTCCACGATGTAAATCCGCTCCCGCCCCTCGCCGGCCGCCAGCTCGGCCCCCCAGATGGCCGCGTCCAGGGTGGCCGTCAGGTAGATCCAGGATGCCGTGTCGCGCTGGCCATAGTTCGACACAAAGCCTGGTGTCAGCAGGTCACCCACTTCCAGATCCGCACGCGTGCCATGAAAGAACAGGCCGGAAGGATTGTCGTTTGCTTGTGTGATCATCTGTCGCCGCCCATCAGCCTGTTGCGGCCGGCTGTCTGCGCCACAGCCGGGGGCTTGCCGCAAACCCCCTCTCGCGTTAGACACTTCTTGTGGCCGGCGCCGGGCGCCGCCCTTCTCCCTGACTCTTCCGCCTTTAGCCGCTAGCATCTCCCAACGGGATCGGGAGCGCGCGAGGTCATGGCCGAGCTGGAACACTGGGAAAGCTTCTACGTCATCGTCGGCGCCGCCGCGGGCGCCTTGATCGGGCTGCAATTCGTGGTCATGACATTGATCGCCGAGAACCCGCCCAAGCGCATCGCCGAGGCCAATCCGGTCTTCGCCACCCCCACCATCGTGCATTTCAGTGCCTGCTTCCTCCTCTCGGCACTGATGAGCGTACCCTGGACCAGCGTCGCCGATGCCGCCTGGGCCTGGGGCCTCACCGGCCTTGCCGGCTTCATCTACACGCTGATGGTGGCGGGCCGCATGCGCAAGCAACAGGCTTATATGCCCGACGCCGAGGACTGGGTATTCCATGGCGTCCTGCCGCTTGCCACCTATCTGTTCCTTGACCTGTCGGCGTCCCGCGCCCAAAGCCATGAACACAGCGCCCTGCTCGCGGTCGGCGCGGCCGCGGTGGCCCTTCTCTTCATCGGCATCCACAACAGCTGGGACAGCGTGGTCTATGTCAGCACCGGCCAGAACAAGCCGCGCGACGCAGGCAGCGAATAGCAGGCCGCTGACATGTGGCCAGCCCTGACGGACGCTATTTCAGCGGCAGGAACAATTCCACGATCACTTCATGAGCCGGCGCCTTCGGGAAGGACGAAAAGTGCCGTTGGCAATAGATCGGAAAGTCTCGCGCTTCCTCGCCACTGGCCGGAAGCCAGTCGCGATAAAGGAACATCGCGGCAGGCTCCAGATTGTGGGTGTTGTGAACGACCCGCAACACCGCGCAACGCCCCCCGGGGATGAGACCAGGCTTCATCCCCTGGTCATTGGCCTGGATCGGCTGGTCGGTCCCCACGCACAGGTCCATGCTGTAATCGGCCGGGACCGCGGGGGTCCGCTCCGAACGATAGATATTGAAAGTGGGATTTGTCTCAGGCGACAGGCCGGCGGCTTTTCGCCAGGCGATGAACCGCTCGATTGTTGCGCCCAGGGTCGCCCGGTCGCCCCGATGCTCCATGATGGCAACCGGTGTTGCGGGCACATCGCGGATCGTCACGTCGTCTTCGGTGTAGGTGATCTGCATCAGCTTGTTCCTTGCTTTGTCCAAAGGCCCGAAGGCCGCAAACCACGGCACCCAGTTGGGAGACTTGCGGAACGAGGACGGCGATTGCCCCAGCCGTTGCCGGAAGGCGCGGGCGAAGGCGTCCGGGGCGTCGTAACCGGCATCCATCGCGATATCCGTGACGCTTTCGGCGTCGCTGTAGGCCAGCCGGTATGAAGCGCGCTTCATGCGGGCAAGCTGGATATAGCGATGCACGGACAGCCCGAAGGTCGCCGTGAACTGCCGGTGGAAATGATATTTCGAATAGGCCGCGACGCTGCTCAGCACATCCAGGTCCAGATCTTCGTCCAGATGCCGGTCTATGTGATCCAGCACCCGCTGCATCCGGGCATGGTAGTTCTCAAGCGCTGCCTTCATCGTTCCTCCGTGGCAGCACCAACTAAGCGCATCCGGACGGGACGCGCCCGACCGATCTTGCGCTTTTGCCACGGGCCGCGGAAACACACTCGCCTCGCAGGACCGCGCGCTTCATGAATCTGCGGTCTAACCGAACAGCCCTTTCGCATTCGCCGGCTCGCAGCGCAGATACTGGTCGGGCGCCTTGACCGTGGCGCCCAGCGCCGCGGCCGCATGCCAGGGCCAGCGCGGGTCATAGAGCATGCCGCGCGCCAGCGCGATCAGGTCGGCATCACCGGTGGCGATGATTTCCTCGGCCTGGATGAAATCGGTGATCAGCCCCACCGTCACGACCGGCATCTTCACCGCCTGTTTCACCGCCCGCGCCAGCGGCACCTGATAGCCCGGCCCCAGCGGAATCTTCTGTGCTGGCGAAAGCCCGCCGCTGGAGACATGGATGGCATCGCAGCCGCGCGCCTCCAGCGCACGCGCGAATTCCACCGTCTGTCCGATATCCCAGCCCCCTTCCACCCAGTCGGTGCCCGAGACCCGGATACTGACGCTTTTGTCCGCCGGAAAGGCCTCCCGCACCGTCTCGAACACCTCCATCGGAAAGCGCAGGCGATTCTCCAGCGACCCGCCATAGTCGTCCGTCCGCTTGTTGGAAAGCGGCGACAGGAACTGGTGCAGCAGATAGCCATGGGCGCCATGGACCTGCAGCGCATCGATCCCCAAACGCGCCGCGCGCTTCGCCGCATCGGCAAAGCCCTGGCGCACCCGCTTCATGCCGTCGCGGTCCAGCGCGATCGGCGGCACATCGCTGTGCATGAAGGGCGCGTCGGAAGCCGACACCGTCTGCCAGCCATTCGCCTCACCGGGCGCAATCTGCTTGCCGCCCTTCCATGGCACCTCGGTCGAGGCCTTGCGGCCCGCATGGGCCAGCTGCAGCGCGACCGGCATGTCGGACCAGCGCCGCACACTTTCCAGCACCTTGGCCATGGCGCGCTCGGTGGCGTCGTCGTACAGCCCGGTATCGGCATAGGTGATGCGCCCTTCCGGCACCACCGCCGTCGCCTCGATGGTCAGCATCGCGGCGCCCGACAGCGCCAGATGCCCCAGATGGATCACATGCCAGTCGGTCATGCAGCCATCGACAGCCGAATACTGGCACATGGGCGCGATCACGATCCGGTTGCGCAATTCGTTGTTGCGGATGGTGAGCGGCGTGAACAGGGCGGGCTGGGCCATGATTCAGGTCCCCGTCTTGCCCAGCACCAGCGCCGGCATGGGCAGGA
>CAYQZM010000040.1:0-3564 GCA_964421935.1 uncultured Rhizobium sp.
TGGCCAGCTTTTCCTAGGCCTCGAAATCGCTCCGGGCCCTTTTCATCATATCTCTGGACGCCGCTGCAGCATCTGAGACAGGAAGTCGACCTCCTGCCGGAACAGCGCATCTTCCACGATCAGCGCCTCGATGCGGCGGCAGGCGTGCAGCACCGTGGTGTGGTCGCGGCCCCCGAACCGGCGCCCGATCTCGGGCAGGGAACGGGTGGTGAGCTTGCGCGACAGATACATGGCGACCTGGCGCGGCCGAGCCACCCGGCGGGCGCGCTGGGGCGAATGGAAATCCTTCACGTCCAGCTTGTAGAACTCCGCCGTCTTCTTTTGGATGTCCTCGATCGAGGTCTTGGCGCCGGGGCTGGCGCGCAGGCCCACCGCTTCTTCGGCTGTTTCAAGGGTCACCGGCTTCTTGGTCAGATCGGCATAGGTCGCCAGCTTGGTGAAGACGCCGATCAGTTCACGAGGGGATGCATCGTCCATGTCGGCGATGCGCTCTAAGACGCTGTCAGGCAGCACCACATCGGGCTTGTGGCGGGTGAATTCCGCGGCGCGCGACTTCAGGATGGCGAAGCGCGTGTCACGATCGGGCTTGTCCAGGCCTACGCAGAGCCCGCCGGCCAGGCGGGATTTGACGTCGGCGCCAAGCCCTTCGAGGGCCTGGGGCGCGCGGTCGGCAGCGATCACCACCCGGCGGCGCAGATCGGCGAACGCATTCACGGTATAAAGGAATTCCGACGCCGTGGCGGCCGAGCGGCAGATATGCTGCAGATCGTCGATGATCAGCACCTCGGCGGTGCGCAGCTCTTCCTTGAAAGCCAGCGTGTCCTTGCGATAGAGCGCGCCCAGGAAGTGGCGCATGAAATCCTCGGCACGCAGGAACAGAGTGCGCTTGCCGCGCTTGCGGAATTCCAGGGCCGCCGCATTCAAGAGATGGGTTTTGCCGAAGCCGAAGCCGCCATGGATATAGAGCAGGGGAATATCGCTCTGCTGGCCTTCGGCAAAGCTTTTGGCCGCGCTATGGCCGAACTGGTTGGCGGCTCCGGGAATGAAGCTCTCGAAGGTCTGCTGCGGATGCAGCATCCGGGTCCAGAGACCTTTTTCCTCTTCGGCGGCTGCGGGGCGCGGTGACAGATAGGAGACGCTGGCCGGCGCGATGTCCTGGGCAGGGACCTCGCGCGCCACGCCGCCGGCCACGACCGGCGCCGGCGCGGCCGACATCACGATGGAAAGCGAAGCCGGGCGGAAGCCTTCGGACACAAAGGCCTTTTCGATACGGCCGACATAGTGATTGGCGACCCAGTTGCGCACAAAGGGTTTGGCGGCGCCGATCTTGAGCTCGCCGGCCTCGAAAGATTCAAGGCTCAACGGGCCGATCCAGGCATCGAATACCGGATCGCCCAGTTCCCTGCGCATCCGCTCGCGCACCTGACCCCAGGCTGCCCGCCAGTCCGGCATCGTCTTTTCTGTCGCTTGCACCATGTCACTACCCATTTGTTGTGCGTTGCCGGCAGGTTTTCCTGTCCGGTTATATTTTCTGCTGCGCTAACTCTGTCGCCAGGGAAGGCCTGTGGCCTTCCAGCCGTCCACAGTGCCGCGATGGCCCTGTCCGTCCCTGTCCCCCTCAAAGCCTCCTGCAACATTGAAGGCCTGTTGGCAGCCAGCCTCGGTCAAGGCGATGGCTGCCGCACGCGAGCGCGCGCCCGAGCGGCACAGAAGGAGTACTGGCGCCCCTTTGTCAGGCAGCAGGCTTAAGGCCTCGGCCAGGAACCCCGGGTTTGGGGCCCCGGTGGGAAAGCTCTGCCATTCCACACAGTGGACCCGGCGTCCCAGGCTGGCCAGGTCAGGCAAGCCGACAAAGTTCCACTCGGCCATGGTGCGCACGTCCACGAGCTGGGCACGGGGATCCGTCTGGAGCTTCTCCCAGGCCTCAGCGGCGCTGATATCGCCGGCATAGTTGGGAGCAGAAGAAGGAACCATTGTAGCGCCTTGAGACAATTCGAGGATTGCCGGGGTTTCGCCCAGCAGAACAACGCCAAAAATCGAAGATTTCAGGGGTTGCGAGGCTTTCGGATATTTCCGACGATCTCGCGATTATTGTCGAATACTTTGTTTTTATTTATCGAAGTCTTCGACATTTCCGATGCCCGCCCCAACATTTGGTTAAGATACGCTCAGGCGGAGGGCGCGAACAAGAGACCAAATTGCGAACAAAGGCCCTGATTCGAAATTTTTTTCGCTTTTGTGACCCTGGCTAAAGTGTTGTGACGTATACGGAAAATGACAATTCCGGGCCAAGCTTTTTTGAATCAGCTACTTACCGGACCGATCGTCCGTGTTGCACCGCAAAATAAAGCTCCTGTCTGACACTCAGCACACTGACAAATAAAAAAGGCCCGGATTTTTCTCCGGACCTGTTTTTTACTTGAATCCCTGAAGGATTCCAGCGGTTTCCTTATTTTTGCAGTTTTGCGACCCGCTTGGCCAGGCGTGACACCTTCCGGGCGCCCGCATTCTTGTGCAGGACGCCCTTGGAGACGCCGCGCATGATCTCGGGTTCTGCGGCCTTCAGGGCCGTCTGGGCCGCCTTCTGGTCGCCGGCCGAAATCGCCTCTTCCACCTTGCGGATGAAGCCGCGGACCCGGGTCTTGCGCGCCGTATTGATGGCGGTGCGCTTGGCCGTGGTACGGACGCGCTTCTTGGCGGAGGCGATATTGGGCATGGGTCGTCCCTAGAGGTTCGTGGCGGGTTCTGCCGAAGGAGGCGGGCATATACCCCCCAAAGGTCCGCGGGTCAACGGATTCCAGTGTTCCTGCTCGCTCGCCCAAGCTCCGGGGCGTTCGCCGGGTAATCGCCGGCTGGCGGTTGTGGTTTCCGGCTCACTGGTCCCGGAACGCCGGTTTGCGCTTCTCGGCGAAGGCGGCCATCCCTTCCTTCTGGTCGGCGGTTGCGAACATGGCGTGGAACAGCCGGCGCTCAAAGTGCAGGCCTTCCGCCAGGGTGGTTTCATAAGCCCGGTTCACCGCCTCCTTCACCATCTGGACGGCGGGACAGGATTGGGCCGCGATCTTCTGGGCAGCTTTGAGGGCCTCGGCCATCAGCAGGTCGGCCGGCACGACCCGGGCAGCCAGGCCGCTGGCTTCGGCCTCGGCCGCATCCATCGCCCGGCCGGTCAGGCACAGATCCATGGCCTTGGACTTGCCCACGATGCGGGTCAGGCGCTGGCTGCCGCCCAGGCCCGGTATGATCCCCAGGGTGATTTCCGGCTGGCCGAATTTGGCAGTCTCAGCCGCGATCACGAAGTCGCAGGCCAGCGCCAGCTCACAGCCGCCGCCCAGGGCGTGACCGGCCACCGCGGCAATGATGGGCTTTCGGACGCGGGCGATACGGTCGAATTGGTCGCCGAACAGGTTCTCCCGATACATCTGGGAATAGGTCTTGGGCTGCATCTCCTTGATGTCGGCGCCGGCCGCGAAGGCCTTCTCGCTGCCGGTGACGATGATGCAGCGGACCTTGTCATCGCCGTCCCAGGCTTCCAGCGCGTCGGCCAGCTCGTTCAAGAGCTGGGTG
>CAYQZM010000041.1:0-17781 GCA_964421935.1 uncultured Rhizobium sp.
GTTCGTGACCTGTCCGAGCGCGGGAAATCCCGCCGGCTCGCCGGGCTGCGCAGCGCCCGGCCCTTCGATCAGGAAGGTTTCCGCTTCGTCTACAATGTTCAGGGCAGCCAATACAGCCAGGCGCCCAGCATGGGCTATCGCGGCTCGATGATCCTGTCGGATACCTGGGGCAGCGACTTTGGTGTTTTGATCGGCCTGGCCGGTGTCAGCAACAAGGTCTTCACCACCGGCTGGGAAGACGGCAACGCCGGCTGGGGTTCGCCGGGGCCGCTGACCGGCGGTTCGTCCGGTGCGGCGTCACCGCCGGCGGGGCAGCTGGCGCAATGTTCGTCCGGTGGCTGCGACACCTTGGGCGGCAATTTCTGGGCGATCCCGAACAATGTGCCGGCGGGTGTCACCACCGGCGGCCTGGTGCCGGGTCAGCCGATCGACCAGGCCTTTCTGCTGGCGCACAATCCCGGCCTGACCATCCAGCAGATCTCCAACATGCTGGTGCCGCGCCTGGGACGCACCATGTATGAGCGCGGTCATCGCGACCGCTACAATGCCGTGGCGAGCTTTGAATGGCGTCCCACCGACAGTCTGCATTTCTATCTCGACATGATCGGCGGCCGCACCTTCAACGATGAAGACCGCTCCGACATCGACTGGGGCGTGCGCGGCGGCGCCGGATCCCAGCCGCTGATTCCGCTGAACGTCACGCTCGACCCGTCCTCGCTCGCCTATGCGAGTAATGTGGGTGGGGTGGTGCAGTCGGGCACCTTCGCCAACTCCCAGTTCTTCCTGGAGGCGCGTCCCTATCATGAAAAGGCTGACTTCTTCAGCATCAATCCGGGCGGCAGCTGGCAGATCAACGACCTGATGCACCTGGATTTCCAGGTCAATGCCAGTCGCAGCCATTTCTTCCGCGATTCTCCCACCTACCTGTTCGTGACCTGTCCGAGCGCGGGAAATCCCGCCGGCTCGCCGGGCTGCGCAGCGCCCGCCGGCGGTGTGTCGGTCAATTTCAACAATCCGGCAGGCGCAGCTTTCCCTGACATCACCACCAATATCGACCTCAACAACCCGGCCAACTTCCAATGGAATAACGGCCGCGTGAATCTCCAGAACGGCCGCCGCTATACCCAGACGACGGGCGCGCATTTGGACTATACCTGGGGCGGTGAACGCATCGCCCTGCATGCCGGCGCGGCGTACGACGACGCGTTCCGTGCCATCACCGGCATCGACGCCTCGCAGCAATGGCAGAATGCGATCTGCGGCGACAATCCCAATGTCTTCCTGCCGCCGCCCAATACCCAGCCGGCCTGCCGCGGCGCCAATGTCGCGGGCAATATCGCCACCGTGAACGCGGCCTCGGCCGGTCAGTCGCCCACCTATCCGGGCTATGGCACCGGTTTCAGTGCCGGCTTCCCGGCCTACGCCTATAGCGGTTCGCTGGTACCACAATCGGGACTGGCCAGTTTCCTGGTGCCGGGCCCCACCGGCTTCATCAGCGCCAACTACAACGCGCTGGCAGCGGCGTCGAACTATTATGCCATCGACGCCATGGCCAGCGCGATTCCCAGCTCGCATGCCGGCGTGACCGAAAATTATCCGTTTGCCCAGGCGGCGACCCCGGGCGGCAATTCGGGCACCATCGAGGAGAAGAATTACGGCTTCTACCTGGAGGCGGCGGGCAAGCAACCGATCTACGGCCACAACCTGCGTTACAATATCGGCGTCCGCTACGTCGAAACCCACCAGTATGATACCGCGCCGGTGACGGTGGTGGACCCGCGCAATGCCACGCTGGCGGACGGCGCGCTCTATCCGAACAAGTTTGTTTTTGCCACGCAGGTCAAGGAGTATGGCTCCTGGCTGCCGTCCGTGAATCTGGTCTATGAGGTTTCGGACGACTTCCAGGTTCGCGGCGCCATCTCCCGCACCATGACCCGCGCCAACCCCAATGACATGATTTCCGGGGTGAATTTCTCGGACCTGACGGCGCAGACGCTCGCCCTGGGCAATCCGGCGCTGAAGCCCTTCTACTCCAACAATATCGATGTGGGCTTCGAGCTTTATACCGGCGGTGCGGGCTATTTCGGCTTTACCGCCTTCCGCAAAGGCCTGGCGGGCTTCACCGTCAACCAGGGCATCACCCAGCCCTTCAGCTATCTGTCGCAATTCGGCATCACCTACAACTCGCTGAACAGCAACCAGCAGACGGCGCTGGCAGGCCGCGGCTGCACGTCTGACGCCAATTGTCCGGCGAGTATCCTGGTCACACAGCCGATCAACGCGCCGGGCCTTCTGACCGTCAATGGACTGGAGTTCGACTATGTCCAGCCCTTCGACTTCCTGCTGGACGACTACGGGCTGCACGGCTTCGGCTTCAACGGCAACCTGACCGTCCTGGACCAGAAGAGCAGCGGTGCGGCTCCTGCGGTCGCGCAAGGCGTGGCGCCGATGAGCTACAACACCACGCTCTATTACGACAATGAGGGCATTTCGGTTCGTCTCTCCTATGTGTGGAACGACAAGTCCTATGCCTCGCAGACCAACACCCAGAGCCTGTGCTTCCCGAACGTCTCGGCGCAGCCGACCTGTCCGGGCGGCGCCTATCTGTTCAGCCAGGCTTACGGCCAGGCGGACTTCTCCAGCAGCCTTCGCCTGTCGCGGCTGTTCGGCGAACTGCCCACCGATCCGGAAGTCACGTTCGACGTCCAGAACCTGTTCCGCGGTAAGCTGAGGACCTTCGACCAGTTCACCAACGCGACCCACAGCTACTACAACCAGGGCCAAGTGATCCTGTTCGGTATCCGCGGTTCATGGTGATCCGACACGCATTTGCGCGGTTCTTTCCCCTAGACGGTTCTCGCGCAACACTCACGGCGGCTCCCAAGGGAGCCGCCGTCTTTTTTTATGACCCCGCTCTGTCGCAGCTCGAGTCGGCTTCGCCGACATCTCGCTGCGACATCTCCCCCCTCAAATGGCTACGCCATGAGGGGGAAGAGAGCTGGCGGATGCTGCAGGTCGCGTCGCGGAATGCGACGCTCGAGCTTCTTAGATCAGAGTTTAGGGGCCAGGATCGCGGCGCGTAATTCGGCGTGTTCGCGGAAAATGGCGGGGAACAAGGCGGTGTTGTCCAGTGCTACCGCCTTGTCCGCGCCGGCTTTCGTCCAGGCATCGAACCAGTCATTGGCGGGGTCGCGCGGCGGCCGGGTTGCCATCAGAGCGAGCCATGCCGCGATCACCCTGGCCAGCCGGCTGAACTCGCCGCCCGCCTTGATGTTGGCCTCCAACAGCGGAAACAGGCGCTGTGGCAGCTTGAGGGAGCCGTCCTCGGCGATCTGGCCCAGACGATGATCGATCATCGGGTTTTCGAAACGCGTTTTCACCGTACGCCAATAGGAAGCCACATCCAGCGGTGCCAGTGCGGGGGCGATTTCCCGTGCCACCATCTCTTCCAGGAACGCGCGCAGGTCGGCATCGGCGATGGCTTGGCGGACATACATATGTCCACACGGCAGGCCCAGATAGGCCAGCGCCGAATGCGTGCCGTTCAGCACATGCAATTTCAAGCGCTCATGGCCGGAGATGTCGGCCACGATCTCCGCCCCGGCCGCGCCCCAGGCGGGCAGCGGACCGGTGAAGCGGTCCTCGATCGCCCATTGCGCGAATTCTTCCCGCTGCACGCTCGCCTGATCCTCAAAGCCCAGCGCCGTCGATACGCGTGCGCGATGGGCGGCGTCGGACGCAGGGACAATGCAATCCACCAGGGTCGCGGGGAAAGCTGCATTGGCCCTGATCCAGGGCGCAACACCCGGCCAGCAGTGCTCCGCGAACGCAACGACCGCCGCCTCGAGCTTGGGGCCATTCGACTTGAGGTTGTCGCAGGACAGGATGGTCAGCGGGCCCGCGCCGTTTCTCTGCCGTTCCTTCATGGCCAGCGCCAGCCAGCCGATCGCCGAACGCGGCGCGGCCGGCTGGTTCAGGTCGGCGGCGATATCCGGATGTGCGAAATCAAGGCTGCCGTCCGCGGCCAGGCAATAGCCTTTTTCCGAAAGCGTTAGGGTGACGGCATGGGTGGTGGGAGCCGTCAGCGCCCCGAGCAGCGCAGGCCTGTCGCGTGGCGCGAACAGCGCGCCGCGGATCACGCCCATCACCCGATAGCGCGTCGCGGTGCCAAGCGATTCCACGGTGTAGAGATCGTCCTGCGCCGCCAAGGTGTCGGGCACACCCGGATGCTTCAGCGAGGCGCCGACGATTCCCCAATCTCCCCCTTTGGCCGCGATGGCATCCTCTGTGAAGACGGCCTGGTGGGCGCGGTGAAAAGCGCCGATCCCCAGATGAACGATTCCGGTCTTGAGTTTTGCGGGATCGAAGGCCGGCCTGGCGATGGCGGCGGGCAGGCGGACGAGCGCCGCCGCATTCAGCTGGCTCACAGTCTGTAGACTTTTTTGGGCAAGTTATAGGTGAGGTCAACCGCGACATGCGCCGCTTCCTCCATCGGAAGGCGGCTCTGGATCACCAGTTCGGAGAGATAGGCGCAGTCGATGCGCCGTGCCAGGTCGTGGCGGGCCGGAATGGAGAAGAAGGCGCGCGTGTCGTCGTTGAAGCCGGCGGTGTTGTAGAAGCCGGCGCTTTCGGTGGTCAGGCGGCGATAGCGCATCATGCCTTCCGGCGAATCGTGGAACCACCAGGCCGGGCCCAGCTTCAGGCAGGGATAATGCCCGGCCAGCGGCGCCAGCTCGCGGCTATAGGTGCTTTCGTCCAGGGTGAAGAGCAGCAGGGTGAAATCGGCGCGGTTGCCGAAACGGTCCAGCAGCGGCTTGAGTTCGGCCAGGAAGGCGCCACGCGCCGGCATGTCGCCGCCGATATTGCTGCCGAAGCGCCGATAGAGCTGGGCGTTGTGGTTGCGCCAGCAGCCGGGATGGAGCTGCATCACCATGCCGTCTTCCACCGACATGCGCGCCATTTCGGTCAGCATCTGGGCGCGGAAGAGTTCGCGATCCTTGGGCTCGGATTTGCCGCTAAGGACGCGGGCAAATAGTTCTTCCGCCTCGACGGGCGAAAGATCCGCGGTCTGCGCCGTGGGATGGCCGTGGTCGGTGGCGGTGGCGCCATGGGCGCGGAAGAAGGCGCGCCGGTTCTCGATCGCGCGCAGATAGCCTTTCCAGCTGCCCGTATCCTCGCCCGACAATTCACCGATACGCCGGATGCTGGCGGCGAACTGGTCATGATCGGGATCGGTGAGTTCGTCGGGCCGCAAGGTGGTGACGACGCGGCCCTTCCAGCCCGAGGCAGCAAGTGCCTCATGATGCTTCAGGCCGTCCACGGAATGCTCGGTGGTGGCGATCACCTCGATGTTGAAGCGCTCGAACAGGGCGCGGGGCCGGAAAGCGGGTTGTTTCAGCTTCTCATTGATGGCGTCATAATAGTGATCGGCGCTGGCCGGCACGAAAGGGCGATCCAGGCCGAACACCTCCTGAAACGTATGATCCAGCCAGACGCGGCAGGGTGTGCCGCGGAAGATGTGATAATGATCGGCCAGGCGCTTCCAGATGCGCCGGCGGTCCTTTTCCACCTCGCCGTCACCGTCACGCGGCGCGATGCCAATGCTCTCCAAGGTGACGCCGGCGCTGTAAAGCAGGCGCAGCAGATAATGGTCGGGCCACAGCAGCAGCGAGACCGCATCCTCGAAAGGTGCGTCGCCGGCAAACCAGGCCGGATCCGTGTGCCCGTGCGGGCTGATGATCGGCAGTTTCTCGATGGTAGCGAACAACTCGGCCGCGATGCGCCGTTGCGCCGGATCGGCGGGGAAATAACGCTGGGGATCAAGGGGCATTCAGGTCTCGGAGGAAATGTTGGTGGCGGGTGCGTAAGCCGGGACGATCAAATGCACCACCAGCAGCGCGATAAGATAGGCGACGGAAGCGAAAACGAAGATGGGTGTGTAGCTGCCGATGGTCTGCAGCACATTGGCGGCATATTTGCTCATCAGCATGCCGCCCAGCGCGCCGGAAAGGCCACCCAGCCCGATAATGGAGCCGGCGGCCCAGCGCGGGAAAAGATCGGACGGCAGGGCATAGAGGTTGGCGGAAAAGCCCTGATGCGCGGCACAGGCCAGCCCGATGACGGCCACCGCCAGCCAGAGACTGGAGGCATACATGGCGCCGGCCACCGGCAGGGCGCAGACGGCACAAGCCAGCATCGCCATCTTGCGCGCGCGCCCCAAGGGAAGGCCGCGCTTGATCAGGCTTGTTGAACGCCAGCCGCCGAGCACCGAGCCGATATCGGCCATCACATAGATCGCCACCAAGGGCGGCCCATAATTCTTGAGGTCCACGCCATAGCGTCGGGAGAAAAAGTCCGGCAGCCAGAACAGGAAGGTCCACCACACCGGATCAATCAGGAAGCGTCCCAGGATATAGGCCCAGGTCTGGCGGGTTGCGAGCAGCTTGGACCAGGGCACGGGCCGCTGCGCTTCCTGCGGGTCGGATTCAATATAGGCCAACTCTCCGGCGCTGAGCGCCCGCATCTGGCGCGGACGCCGGTACCAGACCAGCCATACCGCAAGCCAGGCAAAGGTCAGAAGGCCGGTAAGAATGAAGGCCATCTGCCAGCCCAGGGCGATGGTGATGATCGGCACGATAAAGGGCGCCAGAATGGCGCCGACATTGGATCCGGCATTGAAGATACCGATGGCCAGGGCCCGTTCCCGCTTGGGAAACCATTCCGCCGTCGCCGCCAAGGTGCAAGGAAACAGGCCGGATTCGCCCAGCCCCATCGGGATGCGCACCCAGGTAAAGCCGACAGTGCTGCGGACAAAGGCATGGGCAATGTGGAAGACGGTCCAGATGGTGACCGCGATGGTGCCTCCGACCTTGGCGCCGTAGCGGTCGACGATCCGGCCGAAAGCGACATAACCCAGGCCGTAGGCGGCCTGGAACCAGAAGACGACATCGCCATAGCCCACTTCGCTCCAGCCATAGGCCTTCTGCAAAGTGGGTTTGAGCACGCTCAAGACCTGGCGGTCGGTATAGTTCAGGGCGACGATGGCGAAGAGAAGCGCGCAGACGAACCAGCGCACATGGCCGGTGCGGACGATTGCGGGTTCGGGCGCGTTCATGAGCACCTACCAGTTGTACATGCTGCCATCCTCCAGCCGGTTCACGGGCAGGAAGGCGCGTTTGTAGGGGAATTTGGCGGCCAGCTTTTCGTCGATCTCCACGCCCAGGCCCGGCACCTCGCCCGGATGCAGCATACCACCCTCGAAGGTGTAGCTGCGCCGGAAGACCTCGTCGGTTTCCTTGGTGTGGTGCATCCATTCCTGGATGCCGAAATTGGGAATCGAGATATCGAAATGCAGCGCCGCGGACATGCAGACCGGCGACAGGTCGGTGGCGCCATGGCAGCCCGTGCGCACATTATAAAGGTCGGCCAGGGCCGCGATGCGGCGCAAATGCGTGATGCCGCCGGCATGGACGACGGTGGCGCGGATATAGTCGATCAGCTGCTCTTCGATCAGCTGCTTGCAGTCCCAGATGCTGTTGAAGATTTCGCCCACCGCCAGCGGCGAGGTGGTGTGCTGGCGGATCAGGCGGAAATTGGCCTGGTTCTCTGCCGGTGTGGCGTCTTCCAGCCAGAAGGGACGGTAAGGCTCCAGATCCTTGCCCAGCCGGCCCGCTTCGATCGGCGTCAGCCGGTGATGGATGTCGTGCAAGAGATGGATGTCCCAGCCCAGCACGTCGCGCGCCGTCTTGAACAGCTGGGGCACCGAACGCAGATATTTCTCGCTGGACCAGAAATTTTCCGTCGGGATGTCGGCATCGGCCGGCTCATAGAACAGCCGGGTCTTGGAAACGCCGTAAGTGGATTTGAGGCCCGGAATGCCGGACTGCAGCCGGATCGCCTTGTAGCCCATCGACAGATAGGACTGCGCCTGTTCCAAGGTCTCTTCGATGGTCGTGCCGTTGGCATGGCAATAGACCATGGCGCCGTCGCGGCAGCGCCCGCCCAGGAGCTGATAGAGCGGCAGGCCTGCGGCCTTGGCCTTGATATCCCAAAGCGCCGTGTCCACCGCGGCGATGGCCGCCATGGTGACGGGCCCGCGCCGCCAATAGGCGCCGCGATACAGATACTGCCAGGTGTCCTCGATATTGTGCGCATCGCGCCCGATCAGGCAGGGAATGACATGGTCGGTGAGATAGCTCGCCACCGCCAGCTCGCGGCCATTGAGCGTGGCATCGCCCAGGCCCGTGACGCCATCTGACGTCTCGATCTTCAGGGTGACGAAATTGCGCCCGGGGCAGGTGACGATGACTTTGGCGGAAACGATCTTGAGCACGGACATCCCTTTTGGAGAAGCGGTCTTTATGCATAAAGGCGCCGCTTTGTGGTAACGCTATCAACCCTTGGAAATCATGTCAAAACACGAAGTCCTTACGCAGATGCGAAAGGGTCGGCCAGGAAGGCGCGCTCACGATAGCAGAACCAGTCAAAGTCGGCAGGGGCAGCGGTGCCCGCCATGTCCTGACAGGCCATGCCGACAAAGGCACCCGTGAAATTGGGCGTGCCGGGTGTCTGGGCCTCGTCCGACAGGATGGAGGCATCGAAGGTCTGGGGCAGAGGCTGCCAAGCCTGGTCCGGTTGGCGCCAGGCAAAGCGGAGCCGTTCTTCGTCTACCTCCACGCGAAGCTCGACCGGGCCAGGCGGCAGCGGAATCGGTAGCGTGAAGGCATCGCCCACCGGCGCATCGGGCAGCGCCGACATCACCCGCAGGTGTTTGCCATGGATCTTGTCATGGGTGACGTGAAGGTAATGAAATTTGGTGCCGCCATAATAACAGACCAGGCCTGCCGCCTGCTGGAAATGGGCCGGCTCGAAATCCATCAGGGTGCTGGCGCTGTAGCAGAAGGCTTGCTGGCGCCGCGCCACCAGGGCCTGCACGAACTGGCTGCCGACGGTCTCGCGGCCATAGAGGCGCAGATGGCCAGGCCGCGCTGTCAGGCTGAGGATCGTTTCCGGCTGCGGCGTGCGCAGCCATTGAAAGTCGATTGGCAGGACCAGCGTGTCGAAATCATCTCGTTCCGGCGCGGGCGGGCAAGGATGCGCCTTTAGCATGGGCGCCGGCGTGAAGAGTTGCGGCAGGCCTGGCTCGCCTTCGGTGTAAAGCCAACCCTCTCGCCACTGCATCTTCTGGATGGCCGTTTCCCGTCCCAGGATACAGCGGCCGCGGTTTTTCAGCGGCCGGCCGCACAGATAGACCATGTAGGTCTCGCTACCTTGCGTCTCCACCAGATCGGCATGGCCGGCGCGCTGCAGCGGCGCATCCGGGCGGTTGCGGGCACTGAGAATATAAGTGTCGGGATGCAGTTCATAAGGCCCCAGCAGGTCCTTTGAACGCGCCATGGTGACGGCGTGACTCCAGGCCGTGCCGCCCTCCGCCGTCAACAGATAGTAAAAGCCGTCGCGCTTGTAGAGATGCGGCGCTTCGGTCAGGCCCAACGGCGTGCCGGCAAAAATATTCACGCGTTCGCCGATCAAGCTCTTTTCGCGCGGCGAATATTCCTGTGCCACGATGCCGGCGAAGCGGTTCTGGCCGGGGCGATGATCCCACAGCATGTTGACCAGCCATTTGCGGCCATCCTCATCGTGGAACAGCGACGGATCAAAGCCGCTGCTGTTGAGATAAACCGGATCGGACCAGTCGCCATCGACCGTTTGGGCCGTTACCAGATAATTGTGAAAGTCGCGCAAGGACGCGCCCGCAGCCCCGCCCACCGAAGTGCGCCCGTAGCGCTTCACATCCGTATAGATCAGGTGAAACTGCTCGCCGTCATGGGTCAGGCACGGCGCCCAGATGCCGCAGGAATCCGGATCGCCACGCATGTCCAGCTGGCTGGCGCGCCGCAGCGGCCGCGTCAGAAGCCGCCAATTTTGAAGGTCGCGCGAATGGTGGATCTGCACGCCCGGATACCACTCAAAGGTCGATGTGGCGATGTAATAGTCGTCGCCCACCCGGCAGATGGACGGGTCCGGGTTGAAGCCGCGAAGGATCGGGTTCTGGATGTCAGGCATGGGCGGGCTTGCGGATCACGGTCCAGGCGACGATGGCGGCCAGGATATCCAGCACCGCCAGCATAACAAAGACCGGTGTATAGCCGATCTGGTCCACGCGCTCTCCCAGCGCAAAGGTGAAGATCAGGATGCCGAGATTGGCGCAGGTGCCGGCCATCCCGGCCACAGTGCCGACCTCGTTCCTGGGAAACAGATCGGTGGCCATGGTGATCATGGTGACCGACAGGGTCTGGTGCGCAAAGCCCGCCAGGCTGATCAGTGCCACGGCGACCAGCGGGTCTTTCACCACGCCGGTAAAGGCGACGCCGATCATCATGAAGGCGCCGACAGTGAAGGCGCCGCGGCGTGCATCGATCAGGTCCAGGCCGCGCTTTTGCAGAAACAGCACGATGGCCGGTCCGAAGATGCAGCCCAGGTCGGCGGCCAGGAAGGGCATCCAGGCATAGAGCGCGATGGCTTTGAGGTCGAAATGACGCACCGTGGTCAGATACAGCGGCACCCAGAAGGACAGCATGCCCCAGGTGGGATCGGTCAGAAAACGCGGCAGAGCGATGCCCCAGAAATTGCGCCGCGACAGGATGGAGAGGATCGGCGGCTTTTTGTCGTCTGCCTGCAGGAAGCTTTCCTGGCCGGAGAGGATGTAATTCCGTTCTTCCGCCGACAGCGCCGGATGTTCGCGGACAGGACGGTAGAAGGCCAGCCACAGCGCGACCCAGACCAGGCTGATCAGCCCGACGATGACGAACGCCGCCTGCCAGGAATAGTTGAGGATCGCCCAGGCAATCAGCGGCGGTGCGATCATCGAGCCCAGCGACGGCCCGATATTGTAGAGACCACCTGCCAGGCCCCGCTCCTTGGCCGGGAACCACTCCGACACCACCTTGAGGCCGCCGGGCGAGAAGGCGCCCTCGGCAAAGCCCAGAAGGCCGCGCAGGCCAGCCAGGATCTGCCAGTTGGTGGCCAGGCCATGCGCCATGCAGATCACCGACCAGAGAAAGGCGAAGAGGGCAAAGCCCGACTTCACCCCCATCACGTCGATGATATAGCCCACCACCGGTTGCAGCATGATGCCGCCCTGAAAGGTCGCGGTGATCCAGCCATATTGCTGGGTGGTGATATGCAGGTTGGCGATCACCGTGGGCGCGGCGATGGAGAGGGTCTGGCGGGAGAGGAAATTGACCAAGGCGCCCAGCATGATCAGGGCAATGGTCAGCCAGCGCAGACCCAGAAAGCGGCGCATTCCTTCTCCCTTTCGCCTGACGGACAGGCTTTTTTCTTGTCGTTCACTTTAGCCGCTTTGCCGCCGGGTTGACGGAGGGCTGGGAAATGGTAACGCTAACTTTCAAGCTCGCAAAGACAAAAGGAGCAGGGCATGGAGGATATATCGCGCCGCGATATGGCTGACCGGGTGATGGCTGCTGGCTTGGATACGGCCGCGGCTCCGGTCCGGGCCGAGTCAAACCTTCCGCAGCGGGCCTAATGTCATGCGCTTTCTGACCGCCGCGCTGCTGTTGCTGTTGGTTATCCCGGCCCGGGCCGAGGATGGCTATGACCTCTGGCTGCGCTACCGACCAATGGAGGCAAGCGCGCTGGCACAATACCGGCCGCTGGCGACGGCGATTGTCTCGGAAGGCGCATCGCCCACGCTCGTTGCGGCCCGCGCCGAGCTGATCAAGGGCCTGAGCGGTTTGCTGGACAAGAAAGTGACGGAGGGCGCCACGACAGATGGCGCCATCGTGATCGGTACGCCGGACTCCTCGCCATTGATCGCAGGCCTCAAACTGCCGCTCGCGGCGCTGGGGCCGGAAGGCTATCTGATCCGCAGCGCCACGCTTGCCGGCCATCCCGTGACGGTGATCGCGGCCAACAGCAATATTGGCGTACTTTATGGCAGCTTCGCCTTCCTGCGGTTGATCCAGACACGCCAGCCGCTGGTTCATCTCGACGTTTCGAGTAGGCCCAGCATCAAGATCCGCGCGCTGGATCACTGGGACAATCTCGATGGCACCATTGAGCGCGGCTATGCCGGTCATTCGATTTTCGATTGGCACAAGATCCCCGACTACATGGACCCGCGCTACACCGTGCTGGCGCGGGCCGATGCCTCCGTCGGCATCAACGCCATCTCACTGAACAATGTCTCGGCCGATGCCTGGATGCTGTCGCCGCTCTATATCGAGAAAGTCGCGGCGCTGGCGGCGGTCTTTCGCCCTTACGGCATCCGCGTCTATCTCGCCGCCCGCTTCAGCGCGCCGGTGGAGCTGGGCAAGCTCAAGACTGCTGATCCCAATGACAGCCAAGTCCAGGCTTGGTGGAAAAAGGAAGTGGATTCGATCTACCGCCTGATCCCGGATTTCGGCGGGTTCGTGGTCAAGGCCAATTCGGAAGGCCAGCCCGGTCCGCGCGATTACGGCCGCACCCAGGCCGATGGCGCCAATGTGATCGCCGATGCACTGCGCCCGCACGGCGGCACCGTGTTCTGGCGCGCCTTCGTCTATAGCGACAAGGATCCGACCGATCGCGCCAAGCAGGCCTATAACGAATTCAAGCCGCAGGACGGCGCCTTCCGCGACAATGTCTTTGTCCAGACCAAGAACGGCGCCATCGATTTTCAGCCGCGCGAGCCGGCCCATCCCATGTTCGGTGCCATGCCGCGCACCAACCTGGCGCTGGAGGTGCAGCTCACCAAGGAATATCTCGGCTTTGCCACCCATCTGGTCTATCTGCCGGTGCTGTGGAAGGAAGTGCTGGACTGGGACACCCTGGCCAAGGGCACGGGCTCGACCGTGGCGCGGGTGATCGATGGTTCGCTGGAAGGTCATGATCGCTCCGCCATGGTGGGCGTTTCCAATGTCGGTGACGACCGCAACTGGTCCGGCTCCATCTTCGGTCAGGCGGACTGGTATGGCTTTGGCCGCATGAGCTGGGACCTGAAGCTGACGCCCGAGCAGATCGCGCGCGAATGGCTGGGCATGACCTTCAGCAACGATCCGGGCTTCATCGCCGCCATGATCCCGATGATGATGGAAAGCCGCGAGGCGGTGGTGAATTACATGACGCCGCTGGGCCTGGCGCACATGATGGCGACCAACAGCCATTATGGTCCGGGACCATGGGTGAGCAATCTGGCGCGGCCGGAATGGAATCCGGTCTACTATCATCGCGCCGATCCCAAGGGCATTGGCTTTGACCGCACCCCCAGCGGCAGCGATGCCACCGCGCAGTATGCGCCGCCGATCGCCAGGCTGTTCAACGGGCCCGATATTCCGGACCGTTTCCTGCTCTGGTTTCATCACGTGCCCTGGGACTTCAAGATGAAGTCGGGCCGCACCCTGTGGGACGAACTGGCGCTGCATTACGACTCAGGGATCGCCACGGTTGGCCAGATGCGCAAGAGCTGGGATGCCGCCAAGCCTTATGTGGACGCGGAACGCTGGTCGCAGCAGGCCGCGTTTCTGGCCATCCAGGAAAAAGAAGCCCGCTGGTGGCGCGATGCCTGCCTGGCCTATTTCGAAACCTTCTCTCACATGCCGATGCCTGCCGGCCATCCGCCGCCGCCGCATGACCTCGCATATTACAAAGACGTATATTTCCCCTACGCGCCCGGCGCGCCCGGTGTGACCTCCGCGCCGTTCCGCAATACACCCAAGGACCCGGAAGGGCCCTGAAAAAGCCGTGCGGCAAACCGGGACTTTACCGATCCCGATCCCAGACTATTATCCTGCCCAAATATTGGGACGGGAACAAATTTGCCATGAAATTCAGGACCTATGCTCTTACCGGCGTTGCGGTTGTCGCGGTCGTGGTCGTTGCGGTCGTCTTGGTCACCCGGCAGGCAGGGCTCAAAGGCGTGGTCTCCGAACTCAATCAGCCATGGCCGGCGAAGGTTCAGACCAACCAGCCGCAATTTCCGCCCGCACTGACTCCGGAACAAGAGGTCAAGACCTTCCGCATGGCGCCGGGCTTCCAGGTGCAGCTGGTCGCATCAGATCCGCTGGTGACCGACCCGATCGTGGCGGAGTTCGATGGCGATGGCCGGCTCTGGGTGGTGGAGATGAAGGGCTATGCCGTCGGCGAGAAGATGGTCAACATGACCGAGCCGGTCGGCGATGTCGTGATCCTGGAAGACACCGACGGTGACGGCATCTTCGACAAGCGCACCGTCTTCCAGGACAAGCTGGTGCTGCCGCGCGCTCTCAAGATCCTGGATCACAACTGCGCCCTGATCGGCGAGCCGCCGAACCTTGTCAAATCCTGCGACACCAATGGCGACGGCAAGGCCGACACCAAGGAGATCGTCAAGGACGGCTTCGGCCGGGTCGGCAATATCGAGCATGCCGCCAACGCGCTCTATTGGGGCATGGACAACACCATCAATGTCTCCGAGCACAATTATAATGTGGTGCCCACCGGCGGCGGCAAATTCGAGACAGTGCCCAATCTGGTGCGCGGCCAGTGGGGTGTGACCCAGAATGACGGCGGCCTGATCTTCCGCAACTTCAACACCGACCCGCTGTTTGCCGATTATGTTCCCGCCAAATATTACGTCCGCAATCCCGATCTGACCCGCACCAGCGGTCTCTATGTCAATCTGGTCGATCAGACGAAGTCGGAGATCTGGCCGGTCAGGCCCACCCTGGGCGTCAATCGCGGCTATCGGCCGGAAGTGCCGCGCCCCGATGGCTCGGCTTATTACTATCAGGGCGTATCCTCGCCCATGATCTATCGCGGCAACGCGCTGCCCAAGGAATTCTATGGCCAGGCCTTTGTCGTGGACAGCCCCACCAACATCGTCCACCTGGTCAAGCTGCAGCAGGACGAGCATGGCAATTTCGCCGGCAGTGATTACTGGCCGAAGGGCGAATTCCTCGCCTCGACCGACGAACGTTTCCGCCCCACCTGGATGGTGCCCGCACCTGACGGCAGCTTCCTGATCGTGGACATGTATCGCGGCGTCTCTCAGGACGAACCGATCCAGAGCGATTATCTGAAGAACTACATCATGCAGCACAGGCTGTGGGAGGGCATCCACAGGGGCCGCATCTGGCGGGTTGTCCATACCGGCATGACCGCCAAGAACGCCAAGCCGCACATGCTGGAAGAGACGCCCGCACAGCTTGTCGATCATCTGTCCGATCCCAATGGCTGGACCCGCGATGTCGCCCAGCAGCTTCTGGTCCAGCGCAATGACAAGTCGGTGGTGCCGGCCCTCAAGAAGCTGGCCGCAGGCGCTTCGGACTTCCGCACCCGGGTTCAGGCTTTCTGGACCCTGTCCGGCATGGGCGCACTGGATGGTGAAACGGTGAGCAAGGCGCTGTCCGATTCCAATCCTTATATGCGCCTGGCCGGCGTGCGCGGCGCCGAACCGTTCCTGGCCAAGGGCGACGGCGCCATGCAGGCGGCAGTGCTCAAGCTGTCCGACGATACCGACTGGGATGTGCGGCGCCAGCTTGCTGCCTCGCTCGGCGAGCTGCCGCCAGAGGCGCGCGTCGATCAGATCGTCGCACTGCTGCGCAAATTTGGCGATGACCCGATGACGGTGGATGCCGGCATCAGCGGGCTCAAGGGCCAGGAAGCCGATGCGCTGGAAAAGCTGGTCTCCCAGCCCGATGCCAGCGCCGATGCGGTGGAGATGCTGGCAGGCGCCGCCGCCAAGAGCCGCGATGCCGCCCAAATGCAGAAGCTGGTGGCGTTGGCCACCGATGCGAAGCAGCCCGAGACGCTGCGCCAGGCCATGCTCACGGGTGCCATCACCGGTCTTTCCGGGGTCAATCCGCGTCCCGCGGGTACGGTCAAGGGCGGGCGCGCCGGCGGCATGGAAAATATCGTTTCCCGGCCGCGCCCCGTGGTGAAGCCGCTGCCGCTTCCGGCCCAGCCCATGGCGCTTGCTTCCTTGTCCAGGCAGAGCGGCGAAATGGGTACGGCCGCCAAGGCGGTGCTGGATGATCTTTCCTGGCCCGGCAAGCCCGTGCCGCCGGCGCCCAAGAACACGCGCACGCCGGAAGAGGAAGCCATGTTCAAGGCAGGGCAGGGCGTCTACGCCACCAATTGCGCTGGCTGCCATCAGGACAATGGCCAGGGCGCGCCGCATGTCGCCGCGGCGCTGGCAGGCTCCAGGATCGTCAATGGCCGTCCCGAAATGCCGCTGCGCGTGCTGCTCAATGGCAAGGAAGGTTCGATCGGTGAGATGCCGCCGCTGGGCCAGTCGCTCAGCGACGAGCAACTCGCGCAAGTTTTGACCTATGTTCGCGGCAGTTTCGGAAATACGGCCTCGCCTATCCATCCGCCGTTGGTCAAGGAATTCCGCCAGCTTTACGCCTATCGCAAGAAGCCCTGGACGGATGCGGAACTGGAAAAGCCCGCGCGGTAAATGATCGCGGCGCTCACTGTTCGTGGTCTCACCCGCCGCTACGGCGCGGTGAGGGCCGTGGACGGGATCAGTTTCGACGTTGCTGCCGGAGAAGTGTTTGGGCTTCTCGGGCCCAATGGCGCAGGCAAGACCACGACCCTGGAATCCATTCTGGGGCTGGTGCGTCCCGATGCGGGTCAGATCGAGATCGAAGGCAGCGCCGCTTCCACGCACGCATGCGCCAAAGTGGGCGCGGTGCTGCAGTCCACCGGCCTGCCCGACAAGATCACGCCGCGTGAGGCGCTGACGGTCTTCGGCGCTTTCTATTCGGCGCCTCTCGCGCCTCAGATGCTGCTCGAACGTTTCGGCCTGGCCGAAAAGGCGGACGCGCCTTTCGACACCTTGTCCGGCGGCCAGAAGCAGCGGCTGGCGCTGGCCCTGGCCTTCGTCGGCAATCCGCGCCTGCTGCTGCTGGATGAGCCGACCACTGGCCTTGATCCGCAGATGCGGCGGGAGGTGCAGGATCACATTGCGGCCATCCGGCAAGAGGGGCGCGCGGTGCTGTTGGCCACCCATGACATGGCGGAAGCGGAGCGCCTGTGCGACCGCATTGCCGTGATTGCGGGAGGCCGGATCGTCGCCACGGGCGCGCCGCGCGATCTGATCGCAGCCTCCGGCGCCGCCACGCTGGAAGACATGATCCTCCGGCAGACGGCGCGCGCATGAGCGCCGTATTCGCGCTGACGGCGCTCAGCCTGAAGCTGAATTTCCGCAACCGCATGGCCATTCTCTACGGCTATCTGTTTCCGCTGGTTTTCCTGATCGCCTTCTGGGCGCTGTACCGCAACGATCCGGTGCCGCTGGCACTGCATATCGGCCAGCTTCTGACCATCACCGTGCTGGGCGGCGCCTGTTTCGGCCTGCCCACCACCATCGTGGCGGAACGTGAGCGCGGGGTGTGGCGGCGTTATCGCCTGTTGCCGGCGCGCCCGTGGGTCTTCATCGCCAGCGTGCTGGCGGCGCGGCTGGTGCTGCTGGTGACGGCGGCGCTGCTGCAATTGGCCCTGGGCTTTGCTTTCGGCATGCCTTGGCCTGCGCATGTGGGCGCGCTGGCGGCTGCATTTCTGTTCACCGCCTTCGCTTTCATGGGGCTGGGCATGACCATCGCCATGCTGGTGGACAATGTCCCGGCGGTGCAGGCCCTGGGCCAGTGCATCTTCCTGCCCATGTTGATCCTGGGCGGCGTCGCGGTGCAGCTGGAAAGCCTGCCGCTGTGGGTGCAGCATGTGTCGGTCTTCTTTCCCGGCCGGTACGCGGTGGAGGTGTTGCAGCGTTCCTTCACCGGCACGGGGCTGGGCGGCAGCGGT
>CAYQZM010000042.1:0-17711 GCA_964421935.1 uncultured Rhizobium sp.
ACCAGCGAGGCCATGCCGGCCCGTCCCTCCATGCCGGGTACAGCGATGCCATAGACATTGACCTCGCGGATGCCGGGCCCGGCCGCCAGCACCTCGCCCACCTCGCCGGTCGAGACATTCTCACCTTTCCAGCGGAAGGTGTCACCGATCCGATCGACAAAGTAGAAGTAGCCATGGGCGTCGCGCCGCATCAGGTCGCCGGTGCGAAACCACAGATCGCCTCTTCTGAAAACATCGCGCAGCAGCTTCTTCTCGCTTTCAGCCTTGGTCGTATAACCCTCGAACTGGCGGCCGGGCCGCGCCGAGATGCCGCCGAGCGCTTCGCCCACTTCGTCGGGCGCGCATTCGATGCAGAGCCCGTCGGGCCCGCGCACCGGCATTTCCTTTTCCACGTCGAAGCGCACCACCCGGGACGGCAGCAGCCATTCCAGATAATCCGGCACCCGGCCCACCGCGCCGACCGTGCCGTCGTAATTCAGCATCGCGACATTGCTTTCGGTGGCCCCGTAGAACTCCACGATGCGGGGAATGGCGAAGCGGCCCTGGAACTCGCGCCAGATTTCGGGGCGCAGACCATTGCCGGTGATGGCCCGGATCTTGTGGCCCCGCTCCAGCGGCGAGGGCGGTGCGTTCAGCAGATAGCGGCACACCTCGCCGATATATTCGAACATGGTGGCGCCGTAGCGATGAATGTCGGGCCAGAAGTCATGCACGGAAAATCGCCGCTTGAGGATCAGCGCGCCACCGCCAAAGAAGGCCAGGCCCACAGCGCAAACCCCGCCGGTCGAGTGATAGAGGGGCAAGGGATTGTAGATGCGGTCGGTGGCGCGCGGCCTGAGCGCACCGACAAAGCCGCTCATCATGAACAGCATGCGCATATGACTGAAATTGGCGGCCTTGGGCAGGCCGGTCGTGCCCGAAGTATAGATGAAGAAGGCGCGGTCTTTCAGGGTGACTCCGGCGCGGGCCTGCCGGCCGGTCGATTTGTCGGAGGCGGCAATGAGCGCGGCCGTCAAATTGCCGCCTTCACCGTCAACCCAAAGGGCGGGCGCAGTCTCGAATGGCGCTTCGTGAAAATTCGCCAGCAATTCGGTGCCGACAATGGCATGGCGCGCGCCGCTGATGGCGATGGAATGGGCCAGGGCCGCGCCGACCAGGTTGGTGTTGATCAGCGCAACCTGCGCGCCCACTTTGAACAGGCCCAGCCAGGCGGCGATATAGTCGGGCCGGTTCTCCATCAGAAGTGCGACGGGCGTGCCGCGGCCGATGCCGTTGGCAAGCGCCCAGTTGGCGTAGCGGTTGGCGGCCGTGTCCAGGTCCGCGTAGGTCATGGCCTGGTCCTGGCAATAGATCGCGATATTGCCGGGCCGCTTGCGCGCCTGCTCCTCGACAATATCGACGATGCTGCGGGTGGCGCCGGGCTTGATCCGCCGCAGCAGCCACAAGGTGCGCGCGATGGTCGTGAGATAGATATATTCGCGCCGTATCGCCGCAGGAATGCCCAAGCGTCTCTCCTGATTCGCGAAGCTTGAGCCGCACACCTCTTTCAATCAAGGCATGGGCCAATCAAGATGCGCGGCCATGGACGAAACGCTGGACCTGAGAGGGCTTAAATGCCCGCTGCCCGCCATGCTGACGAAAAAAGCGCTGGCGCGGCTTTCTCCCGGCGCCGTGTTGATGGTGTGGGCGGACGATCCACTGGCAGCGGTGGATATTCCGCATATGTGCCATGGCGAAGGCCACGCCGTGGAAAGCGTGGCCTCGCGCGATGGCTATTGCGAGTTCGTGTTAAAGACTAGGTCTGGTTCGGCTTAGGCGCCGCTTCCGGTCCCAGGTGCGAAATGACATCGGCCGCATTGATGGACCTCGGCTCGCGCGCCGCCTGCTCCGGAGTCAGAAGCACGATCTCCGCATAGGCCTGGTAGTTGGTGCGCGTCACGATGTCGACGGCCGGATCATAGGCAAAGCCCCAGCCGCCCCAATAGCCGAAGCGTCCGCGCAGGCCCCAGAAGGGGGGCGGAGGTGGCCCATAAGGCACGGCCTCCACCCTGGTGTTGGTCTGGGTGTTGCGGGTGTCGAACATGAAATGGC
The DNA here is from genome assembly GCA_964421935.1 of uncultured Rhizobium sp. Classification (GTDB taxonomy): domain Bacteria; phylum Pseudomonadota; class Alphaproteobacteria; order Micropepsales; family Micropepsaceae; genus Rhizomicrobium. The sequence continues at coordinate 2,092 of CAYQZM010000042.1, forward strand.
TGAAGCCGGCGGCGCGGGCCACTTCCGCCGCGCGCAGCAACAGGTAGCTTTCCACCGTCTCCCGCGAGGTGACGGTGTTGCCGGTGAAGGTGACCCGATAGCGGTTGTGGGTCAGCTCCCGGTCGGTGTAGCCGGTGGCCTGCCCTTCCAGCCGCGGCTGGTATGGGGTGGGCTGCATGCAACCCATAAGTGTACCGGCCAGCAGCCCCAGCGGCAGAAGCCGCATCAGGGGCCGGAATTTATCCCTAACAAAAGTCATGGTTCGCGCTCCTGTCCGTGCCCCTCACGGCCATACTCTAGGAATATGGGAACGGGTTGCCACAAATGCCAGTTCCCTTGCGGGTTGTGACGCATTTTAAAGGCTGGACATGGATTTTGGGCCCTGCGGCAGCGTATTGATTTCGTGGACACTTCCCAGCCGGGCCAGGCTCATTTTGCACTGCACCCTCTTGATAAACACCGTCCAGAAGTGGAAGTTCGCCCTGCCCGGTGCCTACCTGCCAGGCAAAGGTCCAAAAATGGGCCGGAACGCCGGGTCATACCGGTCCGAGACAACGAGCCTTTTGGGGGCCTGAACGATCGCCATGCACGGTCTTTCTCAATTCCTTCAATTTGCCCTGTGCCTGGTTCTTATTGCTGTCTGCATGCTGTCTTTTCAGCTGGCGGGGCTGGCGTGGGTGCGAATCTTCCGCAAGGGACCGCTGCTGCGCCGTTCCGAGTTGAGTGATTCGGATCTGCCGCATGTACTGGTGCAGCTTCCGGTCTGCAATGAAGGACCGCTCGCCTTGCGGGTTGCCGCCAGCGCGGCGCGGCTGGACTGGCCAGCCGACCGTCTCACCATCCAGCTTCTGGATGACGGTGACATCGAACATCACGATTCTCTTGCCGCGGAAGTGCGCGCGCTGATTCCGGCAGGCATCGGCCTGCAGATCCTGCGCCGCGGCGATCGCAAAGGTTTCAAGGCCGGCAATCTCGCCTTTGGGCTTTCCCATTCCGATGCGCCCTTCGTGGCGGTGCTGGATGCCGACTTCGTGCCGCCGCAGGATTTCCTGCGCCGGACCGTGCCGGCGCTTCTGGCCGATAGCGGCCTGGCCTTTGTCCAGGCGCGCTGGGGCCATGCCAATCGCGCCGCCACCTGGCTGACGCGCGTGCAGGGACTTTTGCTGGATGCGCATTTCTCGGTGGAGCAGGAAGCGCGCTTCCGCGCCGGCCTGCCGCTTTCCTTCAACGGCAGCGCCGGGGTGTGGAACCGCACCGCCATCGAGCAGGGCGGCGGCTGGACCGGCGATACCCTGACCGAGGATCTGGATCTTTCCATGCGCTGCATGATGCAGGGCTGGCGCGGCGCCATGGTGTCCGACCTGGTGGTGCCCGGCGAACTGCCGCAGACCGCCGCGGCGTGGAGAGCGCAGCAGGCCCGCTGGACAAAAGGCCATGCACAATGCGCCAGAAAGCTGCTGCCCAAGATCTGGGCCAGCGCCATGCCGGTCTGGAAAAAGGCCGCCATGACGCTGCAGATGTGCCAGTTCGCCTTTTATATGCTGGCTTTTGCCAGCGCCGTGATCTCGTTGACCCTGATGGGCATGGGCGTGGTTTATTATCCGGGCGTCACCTGGCTGGGCCTGATGGTGACGGCACTCGGCATCTTTTCTTCCATCGGCTATCTCTATCTCGGCCAGCGCATGCTGGACCGCCAGCATGAGGACAAGCTGCTGCCCTCGCTGCTTCTGGCCGTGGTGTTTCCGTCCGGCCTGATCCTGGCCAATACCCGCGCCACCCTGGACGCTTTCTTCTCCAAGCGCACCGATTTCAGCGGCTGGAATCGCACCACGCGCGTGGGTGAAATCCAGAGCGGCGGCTGGCGCGGCATTCCCGAACTGGTGGTGGGCGTGGTGTTGCCGGTCTTCGCCTTTGCCGAGTCCAACTGGAGCGCGTTGTTCTTCTTCTTCGCGGTGTCCGGTCTTGTCTCCATCGGCACCATGGGCGCGATGCCGCGCCGGGCTGTGCGCCAGCAGATCACGCCGGGTGAATAGCGTCCCGCCGCGATTTCGGTAGTTAACAAGCGGTTAAAAATCGCTGCAATTTTATTTTTTAAATTGCTCCGCCTCGTACTAACCCTGGCTTGAAGCCGTCTGCCTAAGCTCCTATTCGGGGAGTTCTAGGACAGCGGGCATGGGCATCATCACAAAACTGGCGGCTGTTGCGCTTCTGGCATTGAGCCTGGAAGGCTGCGGCAGCACGGTGATGAACTATGACGAAAACCCCATGCCGCAGGAATATGGCCGCACCGTCACCCGCAGCGAGGGCAACAAGCCGCTGCAATGCGTGCCTTATGCGCGCGCCCATTCCGACGTGAAGCTATTCGGCGACGCCTATACCTGGTGGGACAAGGCGAAAGACAAATATCCGCGCGGCGCGGTGCCTGAACTCGGCGCCGTCATGGTCCTGAACAATTATGCGGGCCCGGAGCATGCCCATCTTGCGGTGGTGCGCCAGATGGTCTCCACGCGGGAAATCCGGGTGGATCATGCCAACTGGCTGAACGACGGTTCGATTTATGTGAACGACCCGGTGGAAGATGTCAGCGACGCCAATGACTGGTCGCTGGTGCGGGTGTTCAACCTCAAGACCTCTGCCTGGGGCATTAAGGTTTATCCCGTTCAGGGCTTTATCGGCGGCAAGGAAGGGGACGGGCGCTCCGACCTTGTGGCCGGCGGCACCAGTCCCGGCGCCACCGCCCTGGTTGGCGAAATAAACTAGCATCACCAGAGACTTGGCGCGCCCGCTGCGCTATTCTGCCTCTCCCCACTGGGAGTGAATCTTACTTAAGCCTATGGTCCCGCGCTTTTTCGCGAGAACCCCGGCACCAGCAGAGCCGCTTTCCGCATGCAGAATCCCGCCCCACCGTGATTGTTCATCAGCCCGAGCCGGGACTGACTTCGGAACCGCACCCGGAAAGCCAGAGCGATCCGCTGGCCGGCGCTCCCCACAGCTATGCCGACGGCGAGCACAAAGCCGCCAATGATGGCCGCCATATCTCCGGGCTGATGCTGGGCGCATTGGGAGTTGTCTTCGGCGACATCGGCACCTCCCCGCTTTATGCCTTGCGCCAGACGGTGCTGGCGACCGAAGGCGGTCTTGCCAATCATGTCGCGGTGATGGGCTCGCTCTCCATGATCTTCTGGGCGCTGGTCCTGGTGGTGACGGTCAAATACGTGCTGATCATCATGCGCGCGGACAATAACGGCGAAGGCGGCACGCTGGCGCTGGCGGCGCTAGCGCATCGTTCGCCTGGCATGACGCGCCGGATCAAGGCCACGATCGGCATCGGCGCTATTGTCGGTCTGGCTCTTTTCTTCGGCGACGGCATGCTGACCCCTGCCATCACCGTGCTGTCGGCGGTGGAAGGCCTGACGGTGGTAGCGCCGCATTTCCAGGCGCTGGTGCTGCCGCTGGCCCTGGCCATCCTGATCAGCCTGTTCCTGATCCAGAGCCGCGGCACCCACCGCATCGGCCGGCTGTTCGGGCCCGTCATGCTGTTGTGGTTCCTGGTGCTGGGATGGTTCGGCCTTGCTTCGCTGATCCACACGCCCTCCATCCTGGCGGCGGTCAATCCGCTCTATGCGCTGGAGATGTTCCTGGATGCGCCCTGGGTGGCTTTCGTCAGCCTGGGCGCGGTGGTTCTGGCGGTGACCGGCTGCGAGGCGCTTTACGCCGACATGGGTCATTTCGGCAAAAAGCCCATCCAGTATGCCTGGCTGTTCATAGCTCTGCCCACCCTGATGCTGAACTATTTCGGCCAGGGGGCGGCATTGCTGCGCCACCCCGAACAAGCGGACATCGCCTTCTTTTCCATCATTCCCCACTGGGCGCATTTGCCGATGGTGGTGCTGGCGACCCTGGCCGCCATCATTGCCAGCCAGGCGGTGATCACGGGCGTATTCTCGATGACCCAGCAGGCCGTGCAGCTGGGCCAGCTGCCGCGCATGGAAATCCGCCACACCAGCGCCACCGACTATGGCCAGATCTATGTGCCGCGCATGAATGCCTTCCTGGCGGTGGGCGTGGTGTTGATCGTGCTGATCTTCAAGAATTCCGGCGCTCTTGCGGCGGCCTATGGCATCGCGGTGACCGGCGTGATGGTGATCGACACCTTCAACGCCTCGATCGTGGCCCGCAAACAATGGCATTGGGCGCCGCTGCTGGTGGTGTGCCTGTTCGGCGCCATGGGCATCAGCGACCTGATCTTCTTCACCGCCAACTCGCTCAAGATCCCCGAAGGCGGCTGGCTGCCTTTGTTCATCGCCGCCGCCGTCTTCATCGGCATGGACACCTGGCGCCGCGGCCGGCGCGTGCATCTGGAAAAGGTGCGTTCCGAATCCCTGCCCCTGCCGCTCTTCCTGGAACGGGCCGACAAAAGCACCACACGGGTTGCAGGCCTGGGCGTGTTCCTGGCGTCACGCACCGACGTGGTACCGGGCGCCCTGCTCCACAATCTCAAGCACAACAAGGTGCTGCATGAGCGCGTGGTGATCGCGAATGTGGCGGTGGAGGACAGGCCCTGGGTCCCGGCCAGCCAGCGCCTGGAAGTGGAGAAGCTGGGCAAGGGCTTCTATACGGTGCGCATCCATCACGGTTTCTTCGAGACACCGGACGTGCCGCAGGCGCTGCGCGAGGCGCGCCGCTTCGGCCTGGCGCTGGATGTGGACACCGCGACATTCTTCATCGGACGGGAGACCTTGGTGCCGGCGGAGCGCTCCGAGCTTGGCACCTTGCGCAACCGACTTTACCGCGCCATGGCATCCAACGCCCTTTCGCCCGCGCGCTTTTACAACCTGCCAACCAACCGGGTCGTTGAGCTCGGCACCCAGATCGCGATCTGATCCGTGAAGCGGGAAAATATCTCCACACGCCGCAGCCTGGGGCTGACCGTCGGCGCGCTGGGCGTGGTATTCGGCGACATCGGCACCAGCCCGCTCTATGCCATGCGCGAAACCGCGGTTGCGGTGGGCGGCCATGCCGCCAGTCAAACGGCCGTCTATGGCGCCTTGTCGCTGATCTTCTGGACCCTGGTGATCGTCGTCACGGTCAAATATGTCGGCTTCATCATGCGCGCCGACAACAATGGCGAAGGCGGGGTGATGGCGCTGGCAGCGCTGGCGCACCGCTCGCCGGTGCCGCGGGCGGCCAAGACCGCCATCGGCGTTGCGGCGCTGATGGGCCTGGCACTGTTTTACGGCGACGGCATGCTGACGCCGGCCATCTCGGTACTGTCGGCAATGGAAGGCCTGGGCGCCTCCGAAGCCTTCAGGCCCTGGATCCTGCCCATTACCATCATCATCCTGGTGGCGCTGTTTCTGCTGCAGAACCGCGGCACCGAGCATATCGGCAAGCTGTTCGGACCTGTGATGGTGGTGTGGTTCCTGGTGCTGGCCGTGCTGGGCGCCATCGCCATTTCACGGGAGCCGCAGATTCTATTCGCCGCAAATCCGGTTTATGCGTTGGCCCTGTTCGGCAGCGAGCCATGGACCGCCTTCGTCGCCCTGGGTTCGGTGGTGCTGGCGGTCACCGGTTGCGAGGCGCTGTATGCCGACATGGGCCATTTCGGGGCGCGGCCCATCCGCTGGGCCTGGCTCTATTTCGCCTTCCCTGCCCTGGTGCTGAACTATTTCGGCCAGGGCGCGCTGCTTCTGTCCAATCCCGCCGCGGCACCGCTTCTGTTCTATGCGCTGGTGCCGAGCTGGCTGCACTATCCCATGGTGGTGCTGGCCACCATCGCCACCATCATCGCTTCGCAGGCAGTGATTTCCGGCGTCTTCTCCATCACCCAGCAGGCGGTGCAGCTGGGCCAGCTTCCCCGCATGGAAATCCGGCACACCAGCGAAAAGGAGATGGGCCAGATCTATGTGCCGCGCTCCAATACCATGCTGGCGGTTGGCGTGGTGCTGATCGTGCTGATCTTCAAAAGCTCCGATGCCCTGGCCGCGGCTTACGGCATCGCCGTCACGGGGGTCATGGTGATTTCGACCGTCCTGGTGGCGGTGGTGGCGCGCTATCGCTGGAACTGGAGCACGCCGGCGGTGCTGGCCGTGTTCGGCATCCTGGGCCTGATAGACCTGGCCTTCATGAGTTCAAATGCCCTCAAGATCGTGCAGGGCGGCTGGCTGCCGCTGGCGGTGGCCGGCGCCACCTTCGTGGTGATGGACACCTGGCGGATGGGCCGGCGCATCCATATGGATGCGATGCGCGATGACGCGCTGAGCCTGGACCTGTTCCTGGCGCGCGCGGACAAGGTCAGCCAGCGCATCGCCGGCACTGCAGTGTTTCTGTCGCCGCGGCTGGACACGGTGCCCAATGCCCTGTTGCACAGCCTCAAGCACTACAAGGTGCTGCATGAGCGCGTGGTCCTGTGCAACGTCACGGTCACCGATACGCCCTTTGTCTCCAAGGCCAAGCGCATCACCGTGGACAAGCTGGGCAAGGGCTTTTTCACGGTGCGCATCTCCTATGGTTTCTTCGAGACACCCGATATCCCCGCAGCGCTGGCGCTGGCCCGCGCCCAGGGCCTGGCGCTGGAGCCTGACGCCACCACCTATTTCCTGGGCCGCGAGACCTTGGTGCCCGGTGAAAAACCCAGCATGAAGCGCTGGCGGGTGGCGCTCTATATGTGGCTGGTCTCCAACGCGTTATCGCCGACGCGCTTCTACCATCTGACACCAGGCCGAGTAGTCGAGCTTGGCACGCAGGTGTCGATCTAGCTCAGCTAGCTTAATCCAGCGCGTAGGCCAGCGCTTTCAGATAAGCACTCTCAGGCAACAGCGGATGCACCGGATGATCCGGCCCGGCGCCGGCGTGGCGGATCAGCCTGGCGCGGCGGCCCGCACGCAGCAGCCCTTGGGCGCATTCGGCGGCAAAGCGATCGGGCGGACTATTGTGGCTGCAGGACGCCAGCATCAGGATGCCGTCCGGTGTCGTCACCTGCGCGGCCAATCGCGCCAGCTTGCGATAGGCCTTGGCGCCCGGCTCGAGATCGCGCTTGGATTTCACGAAGGGCGGCGGATCGGCCAGCACGATGTCGAATTTCTCGCCTGCCGCGATCAGCCGCTCCAGCTCCTCGAACACATCGGCCTTGACCGCCTTGATCTTCGCGCCGTTGGCGCGGGCGCTTTCCTCGGCCAGCGCCAGTGCCGGCGCGGAGGAATCCAGGCACACGGTTTCGCGGGCGCCGGCTATGGCCGCCAGGATGCCGAAGCCGCCGGTATAGGAATAGGCGTCCAGCACGCTTTTGCCCTTGGCGACCCCCTTTTCCTTGACGAAATGCGCGATGAAAGCGCGGTTGTCGCGCTGGTCATAATACCAGCCGGTCTTCTGACCCTCGGTGAGATCGGCGATATAGCGCGCGCCATTTTCCTCCACCGCGATGCGATGGCCTTTTCCCTTCACCGTCTCGACATACGAGTCCAGGCCTTCCAGCGCGCGCGACGGCGCATCGCCGCGCAGGATCACCGTGGCGGGCGACAAAAGCTGGTCCAGGGCCGCGAGGATGGGCCCGCGCTGCTTCTCCATGCCGGCGGTGCCGATCTGCACCGTCAGCGTGTCGCCCAAACGATCGATCACCAGCCCAGGCAGATGGTCGCCTTCCGCATGCGCCAGGCGATAGAAGGGTTTGTCGTAAAGGCTGTCGCGCAGCCTGAGCGCGCGGGCCAGCCGTTCGACGAAAAAATCCTTGTCGATGACGGCATCGCATTCCTCCGCCAGCAGGCGCACAGCGATCAGGCTTTTGGGATTGAAATAGCCGGTGCCGAAGCCGCGCCCGTCTTCGCCCCGTATATTGACGATGGCGCCGGCGGCAATTCCCTTGGCGGCCGCATCCATGCGGATTTCGTTGGAGAAGATCCAGGGCGAACCGCTGCGGGCGCGGCGGCCTTTCGGCAATATGATGGTTTTGCGCGACATGACGCATGGCTTTAGCGCCCCCTTGCGCGTCCGTCCATGCCGTCCTTAGATGCGCGCCAAATCAGGGAGTTTCAGTCATGGCCGTGGATGGCAAGTGGGAAATCGTCATCAATTCACCGATGGGCGCGCAGAAGGCCACTTTGGACCTGGCCACCAGCGGGACCGCGCTGACCGGCACCCAGCAGGCGGCCCAGGGTTCTGGTCCGCTGGAGAACGGCAAGGTGGACGGCAACACGGTGAGCTGGTCGGCCAAGATTTCCAGCCCCATGCCACTGACATTGGATTTCACCGGCGCGGTGGACGGCGACAAACTGTCCGGCAGCGTCAAGGCGGGCGCCTTCGGCTCCTTTCCCTTCACCGGCAACCGCGTCGCTTGATATAAGCGAGGGAGCAAGGGGCGGTTCCAGCAGCCGCCTCTTTTCCTTTGGGAGGTATTTTTGAAGATCCATCGCGAGGGCTATTCGTTCATCGCACGAGCGAAGGCGATAGCCGAAGCGATTGAAAAAAACAGTGGACTGTGAAGATGGCAATTCACAGAGAGGGCTATCCGTTTATCGCGATCTTCGCGGGCGTGAATTTGCTGGCCTTCCTGCTCGCCTTCTGGCTGGGCTGGCTGCTCTTGCCCATCACCATCTGGTGCATCGCCTTTTTCCGCGATCCCGACCGCGCCACGCCCGCCGAGCCGGGCCTGATCATCTGTCCTGCCGACGGCAAGTTGCTGCCCATCGTCGAGGCGGCACCGCCCGCCGAGTTGGGCCTGGGCGATACGCCACGGCCGCGGCTTTCCATCTTCATGAACGTCTTCAACGTCCATGTGAACCGCAACCCCATATCGGGCAATGTCGTTGCCCTTTCCTATCGGGCCGGCAAATTCTTCAACGCCAGTTTCGACAAGGCCAGCATCCATAACGAACGCATGTCCATCCGGTTGAGGCCCGAAGGGGCGACCGGCGACGCGCGTGACCTGGCTGTGGTCCAGATTGCCGGCCTGGTGGCGCGACGCATCGTCTGCGACCTCAGGCAGGGGGAAGGGGTGCGCCGCGGCGAGCGTTTTGGCATTATCCGCTTCGGCAGCCGGGTCGATGTCTTCCTGCCGCCGGGTACCGAGATTCTGGTTCAGCCGGGCATCATCACCCGCGCCGGCGAGACGGTACTCGCCCGTTTCGTCTGAAGAGAGGTTTTGTGGAGCAACGCGAGGATATTTCCGGCCGCATCTCCCGCCGCCGCCGCGCGCGTCAGATCGTGGCGGCGCGCCTGGAGCGGCTGGAAGATCTTTCGATCGGCAAGCTGGTGCCTTCCACCATCACCTTGCTGGCACTTTGCAGCGGCGTCACCGCCATCCGCTTTGGCCTCAGCGACGAATGGGCCACCGCGGTCACCTTCGTCATCGCGGCCATGATCCTGGACATGCTGGATGGGCGCGCGGCGCGGATGCTGGGCGCGGACAGCCGTTTCGGCGCCCAGCTCGACAGCCTTGCCGATCTGGTGAGCTTTGGCGTCGCGCCTGCCGTCATCATGTATATGTGGACCTTGAACCGCATGGGCAATGCGGGCTGGATCGCCGCGCTGATCTTCTGCGCCTGCGCCGCCATACGGCTTGCGCGCTTCAATGTCGAAAGCGTGCGCGACGAAGGCGCCACCAAGGGCAACCCCTATTTCACCGGCCTTCCCACCCCGGCCGCAGCCTGCATGATGCTGCTGCCGCTGCTGATCTCCTTTCAGTGGAGCAATTCGGTGGTCAGCGAGCCCTGGGTCTCCGGCGTTTTTATCGCCATCACTTCGGTGATGATGGTCAGCCGCATCCCGACCCCGTCGATCAAATACATGAAGCTGCAGCGCCAGCACGGGTATCTCGCCGCTGTGGCCTTTGCGATCCTGGCGGGGCTTCTGATCGCCTGGCCCTGGGCGACCCTGACGATCGGCCTTCTGATCTATGTCGCGTCCATCCCGTTCGCGGTGTTCGCGCATCATCCGCGGTACGCCAAACAAGCGCCCTGACGCCGCGAATGTTTGGCTGGTGGCTCCGGCTGCCGCCTACGCTCCTGGCGATCTTCAGCGCCGGAAGCCGAAACCGCCGCGCGGCGCGAAGGGCCGCGGCATGCTGGGATTGTACTGAAAGCTCTGGCCGTAGCTGTTGTAGGTGGGGCCGTTCCCGATCCCGCCATAGTGCATCACGCCATAGCCATCCATGAAGCCGCCTTCCTGGGCCGCCATATAGCCGACGCCGCCGGTCCATCCGCTTTGGTCGATGTGCAGGCCTTGCCCGCAATTGCAGGGCGCGGGTAGAGGTGGAGGGTAGTAGCCCATTGGCGGCGGAACGGGCATCGCACCGTAATTGGGCGCGGCATGCCATCTTCCATGCCATTCGTGATGGAAATCGGATCCCACCGCTTCAGCTTCGCGATAGCTGTAATAGTTGTGCTTGGCGTAGCGATGCGCGTGGCGATGGGCATGACGGCGCGCCCGCACCGTTTTCGCGCGCGCATGATGAGGGGCGGGCTTGGCCGCCGGCGCCGGTGTGCAGACGACGCGGCACAGGCCACCATCGGTCTTGCTTCCGGCCTCGGTCGCAACCGTGATGCCGGCGACGCCCAGAAGCAGCCCGGCCATCAAAGCCAATACCCTCATCGCGCTCTCCTTTGTCTGAGGCGTGCCGCCCGCGCGCGTGTCTCAATATGACACGTTCTAAACTGGCACAGAGAGAAGGGCGAGCAGCGCCTGGGAATATGGTTAATGTGCGGCCATCAAAAGATATGGGCAATGCGGCCTTAAGATTTACCGGCCCATAGTCGGTGAGGCCGGGGACATGATGGCAGCCGACAATTCAACCGGGATAACCGACGCTCGCGCGCAGGCGGAGCGGGAGAATCAAATCGAACTCACCCTGTTGCGCGGGGTCGTGGAAAATCTGCGCGGCAATCGTATCGTGGTCCCGTTGTTCGGGCTGGCGATCGTGGCCATGTTCCCCCAGTGGGTCGGCTCCAACCACCTGGCCGGCTGGTACTGCCAGATGATGTTGGGGCTGGTCCCGCAGGTTATTGTGCTGTCGCGCTTTCCGGCCGGCCCCCTGGACGGGGAGCAGACGCACCGCTGGGGCCGCATCGTGGCGGTCGCCAATCTGTTCTTCATCGCCAACTGGGCCTCACTGGGCCTTTGGATGTGGGCCGGCGGCGACAAGAATTCCAACCACATCATGATCCAGCTGCTGCTGGCCGCGACATTGGCGGCGCATGCCGCGGGCACCGGCGCCTGCCGCACCATCGCCCGGCCAGCGCTGGTCTTCTACCTGGTGGCCATGACCCTGGTGCCGTTGCAGGGCATCGCCTTCGGCCCGACCGCGCTCCGGTCCTGGGCGATGGCTCTGTCAGCGCCGCTCTATGTCGTTTTCATCGCCATGGTGGCGCGGCGCAATGAAAAGCGCGCGCGCGCCGCCGCCATCCTGGCGCAGGAGCGCGATTCCCTGATGGCCGAGCTGGTGATGGCCAAGCTGGAATCGGATCGCGGACGGGAAAAAGCCGAAGCCGCCAGCATCGCCAAATCCCAGTTCCTGGCCAATATGAGCCATGAATTGCGCACGCCCCTGAATGCGATCCTGGGCTTCTCCGAGCTGATCGCCAGCCGCATCTTCGGCAAAGAGCCGGAGCGCAACTACGAATATGCCGAACTGATCCATTCCTCCGGCAAGCATCTGCTGGCGCTGATCAACGATATTCTGGATCTGGCCAAGATCGAGGCAGGCCGCTGGAAGCTGGAAGATATCGAACTCGATCTTCACGTCGTCGTGCGGGACGCGTTGCAGCTGGTGGCGTGGCGGGCCAGGGATAACAGGGTGATGCTGGTGAACGCGATCCCGCCCGACCTGGCGCTGATCCGCGGCGATGAGCGCGCCATCAAACAGATTCTGCTCAATCTTCTGTCCAATGCCGTGAAGTTCACGCCGCCGCATGGGCGGATCACCGCCTTTGCGAACATCAATGGAGATGGGCTGGCTTTCGGTGTTGCCGATACCGGTGTCGGGATCGCACCGGAAGATCATGCCCGCGTCTTCGACAGTTTTGGCCAGGGCAAGCATGACATCGCCGTGGCCGACAAAGGCACCGGTCTTGGCCTTGCCATCGTCAAGGGCCTGGTGGAGGCCCATGGCGGCCATATCAGCCTGGAAAGTGAAGTCGGCAAGGGCACCCGCGTGACCGTGCAGCTGCCCGCCGATCGCCTATGCGCTCGCGCGCTGCTCCGTGGGGCGCCGGCGCGGGTTGCCGGCTAGGGCCGGCTTGCGCGCTGCCCGGCGAGCATGGGCCAGCTCATGCATGAAGCCGAGCTTCTCGATCACCTTGGGCGACAGCAGGAAGGGATAAAGATCCATCTGCCCCATGCTGCGGTTCATGCTGTTGGTGGCAAATTCGATCGGCAGCCAGGCATTGATCAGGATTTCCATGCTCTTGGCGCGATAGGGATCGAAATCGATCTCGGCGGCCAGCGCGCCACGCGCCCGCCGCGGCTTGACCTTCAGACCGAAGGCACCCGCCGTCTCCAGCGTGTCCACGATGTGCAGATAGTGCGCCCAGGTTTCGGCGAAATCCTCCCAGGGATGGGTGGTGGCATACATACTGACATAGTCGTTCTGCCAGTTGGGCGGCGCGCCATCGGTGTAATGCCGCTGAAGCGCCTGGGCATAGTCCAGCCGGTCGTCGCCGAACAAGGCGCGGCAGGCGGAAAGGCGGCGGTGATTGTTGGCCACCAGCCGGTCCCAGAAATAATGGCCGGATTCATGGCGGAAATGACCCAGCAGGGTGCGATAGGGCTCACCCATCTCGCCGCGCACCTTCTCGCGGACCGCGTCATCGGCTTCCCGGATCGCCAGAGTGATCAGGCCATTGGCATGGCCGGTCATCACCCCGGCCGCATGGCTTTCCGGCGGATCAGCCAGAAAATCGAAGGCCAGGCCGCGCTCCGGATTATCCGTCCGGTTTTCCAGCGGCAGGCCAAGCCGCAGCAAGGAATAGAACAGCCGGTGCTTGGCCGTTTCGATCTTCCGCCACAACACATCGTTGCCGGGCACCGACAGGTCGGGGACGGTGCGGTTGTGACGGCAGGCGGCACAGAAATCTTCCGGGCTGTCGGCCGGAAGCATCCAATTGCACATGCCGGCATCGTAGTTGTGACAGAATTTGTAGGTCTTGCCGGGCGCCGCCAGCACCTCAAACCCGCCTTCCGGCCTCGGCTCAAGAGCCGAAATCTCCGCCAGATCAGTGAGATATCCCAGCGCCCGGCCGCAGCTCTCGCACCGGATATTCTCGAAATACAAAAGCTGTCCGCAGCCCTGGCAGCTGAACAATTTCATTTTGCGAATTCCGCGCGCCGATTTGTGGAAACGCGAGCATTTCCGGCGCGTTCCGCACTTGCCGGGCTGCGGCGAGGCGGCGTGTAGCCGCACCTTCGCATATGCGGCATAGTTTGTCGGTGGGGTCTTCATGAGTATTGGTCCATGACCATTCAGGCCGCGCTGCGCCACGTCACGCGCTACCGCTACGACCGGCCAATTGCCTTGGGACCACAGACCATCCGCTTGAGGCCGGCGCCCCATTGCCGCGCCAAGGTCCTGGCCTATGCGCTGAAGGTCGAGCCCGACGAGCATTTCCTGAACTGGCAGCAGGACCCCCAGGCCAACTGGCTGGCGCGCATCGTGGTGCCGGAAAAGACCGATCACTTCACCGTCAGCGTGGACCTCACGGTGGGATTGGAAGTGATCAATCCCTTCGACTTCTTCCTGGAGCCCAGCGCTGAGGAATTTCCCTTCGCCTATTCCGATGAACTGAGGGCGGAGCTTGAGCCCTATCTCAGAACCGAGAATGCCGGCCCGGCCTTTGAGCGTTATCTCGCCGCCATTCCGCGCGAGAAGAAGCAGACCACCGGCTTTCTGTTCGAGCTCAATGCCAAACTCTCCCGGGACATCGCCTATCTGATCCGCATGGAGCCCGGCATCCAGACGCCGGAAGAGACGCTCTGCAAAGGCGCCGGCTCCTGCCGCGATACGGCCTGGCTGCTGGTGCAGCTGTTGCGGCGCATGGGTTTGGCGGCGCGCTTTGCGTCCGGCTATCTGATCCAGCTCAAACCGGACGTGAAGGCGCTGGATGGCCCCTCAGGGCCCGACCAGGATTTCACCGACCTGCATGCCTGGTGCGAAGTCTATCTGCCCGGCGCCGGCTGGGTCGGGCTCGATCCCACCTCCGGCCTTTTTGCCGGCGAGGGTCATATCCCGCTGGCGGCCACGGCCAATCCCAGCCATGCCGCGCCCATCTCCGGCGCGGTCGACCCCGCCGAAGTGCTATTCGATTTCGACATGTCGGTCACCCGCATCAAGGAACCGCCGCGCGTCACCAAGCCCTACACGCCACAGCAATGGACCGAGATCGAGAGGCTGGGCGATGAGGTGGACCGCGTCCTGAACAATCACGATGTGCGCCTGACCATGGGCGGGGAGCCGACCTTCGTTTCCATCGATGACCGCTCCGGCGCGGAGTGGCATACGGCGGCGGTCGGTCCCCGAAAACGCGCGCTGGCCGACACCTTGATCCGGCGGCTGCGCGACCGCTTCGCACCCGGCGGCTTGCTCCACTACGGCCAAGGCAAATGGTATCCGGGCGAATCCCTGCCGCGCTGGGCCTTTTCCCTTTATTGGCGCGAGGACGGCGTGCCGCTGTGGAAGAATGCGGACCGCATCGCCGCCGAAGCCGCCGATCACAAGCCTTCCCTGGAAGATGCACGGCGCCTGACGAACGCTATCGTGCAACGACTGGACCTGGACGCTTCGTACATCATTCCCGCCTTCGAGGATTTCTGGCACCACCTGGCCCAGGAGCGCCAGCTTGCCGAGGCCGTGGACCCCCGCAATCCCAAGCTGGAAAATCCCGAACTGCGCGCGCGGCTGGCACGGGTATTCGAGCGCGGCCTTTCCCGGGTCGTCGGTTACGTGCTGCCGGTAGAAAAAGGCCCAGCGCGCTGGCTGAGCGAGCATTGGACCACGCGCAGCGGGCACCTGTTCCTGTTGCCGGGCGATTCTGCCATCGGCTTCCGCCTGCCGCTGAATTCCCTTCCTTACGTGCCGCCGGAAGCGCGCGGCTTCGTGCCACCGCCCGATCCTTTCGCGCCGCTGCCGCCGCTGGAGCCGAAGGATAAAAGCGGCCAGAGTTATACGAACGGTTATACGAACGGACATGGGCGCCAAGGCGGCACGGCGGCACCTGCGGCGGCCATGCCTGTGCGTGCCGCCGATCGCGAAGTGACGCCGCAGACAACCGATCCGGTGGTCCGCGCGGCATTGACGGTCGAGCCTCGCGACGGCCGGCTCTGTGTCTTCATGCCACCTGTGCCCAGCGTAGGCGACTATTTCACCTTGCTGACGGCGGTCGAGCAAAGCGCCGGGGCGCTGAACGTCCCGGTGCATATCGAAGGCTATCCGCCGCCTTACGATCCGCGCATCAATGTCATCAAGGTCACGCCCGATCCCGGCGTGATCGAGGTCAATATCCATCCCGCGAAAAACTGGCGCCAGCAGGTGGACATCACCACGGCGCTTTATGAAGAGGCCCATGCCTGCCGCCTCTCCACCGAGAAGTTCCAGCTCGATGGCCGCCACACCGGCACCGGCGGCGGCAACCATATCG
>CAYQZM010000043.1:0-3550 GCA_964421935.1 uncultured Rhizobium sp.
TCATGGTCTGGTCCGGCCCGCCGACCTTGAACAGAGGCGGTCATACGCTGTTCAGATGACAGCCCGCTTACTTGAATGATCAGATTTATCAAGTAGTTAAAGCCAGCTGGCTTCTGGCGATCTAAGGCAAATTTAACCACACCTGCCGTAGCTATCCTCCCGGCCAATGGGAGACTGATCCAGTGCCGAATGATCCTTCCAACCGCGGCACGCACGCGACAGGCCCGACGAACCGAGCGTTGATCACCGCGGTCTTTTTCGCATCGGGCGCGGCGTCCCTGATCCTTCAAGTTCTCTGGTTCAAGCAACTGCAATTTGTGCTCGGCAGCGCCACCGTGTCCGTCAGCGTCACAGTGGCAAGTTTCTTTTTCGGGCTGTCCGTGGGCAGCGCCTTTGGTGGCCGCATCTCCGACACAGTCAGCCGGCCCCTGATGATCTATGGGTTTCTCGAACTCGCCCTGGCGCCCCTTTCTTTCGCGGTTACCGTGTTTCTCTCGCATTGGCCGACATGGGTAGGCTGGCTGTCACCGATGCTGGCTCTGCAATCGCCGTTGCGGCTGCCCCTCATTGTCGCCCTCTCGCTCGCCACCTTGTCGCTTCCCACCATGCTGATGGGCGCGACCTTACCATTCCTCGTGAAATCCCTGGCCCGCTCGCAAACGGAATTGGCCAATCGCATTGGCCTGCTTTACGGGTTCAATACCCTGGGAGCCGCCGTCGGCACCTTGATCGTCGGCTTTGTTCTCATGGGGCTCGCAGGGATCATAGGATCAAGCCAGTTCGCTGCGATCCTGTATGCCTGCGTCGGCGGCCTGGCCCTGTTCATTGCGCGCGGCGAAGGCTCATTCTTGCCTGCGGAGCGAGATCGGCCAGCTCAGAACGCGAAGGGCGGGCCGAAGAACGACAAAAGCTCCATCCTGATCGGGATTTTCGCGTGCTCCGGCTTTGTGTCGATCGCTTATGAAGTCGTCTGGTTCCGCTTTCTGACAAATGTCAGCACTTCAAGTGTTTTCGCATTCTCGGGCATGCTCAGCATCTATTTGCTCGGGTTGGTCATTGGTGCCCTGGTCTGCGCCAGATTTCTCGCGCCCCGTAAGGACCAACTGCTGCGATACTTTGCCGTCACGCAGCTGCTTATCGCGGTCGCGGCCACGCTGACCGTTGCAATACTTGGCAAGGCCCGCACCGTGGACGCAACTCTCCATCCGATTGTTTCGGCCATGGTTCCCATCCCGGCGCAGGCGTTTTTGGGGGACGATATTTCGTTTTTCCTCACCTGTGCTGTTGCCTTATTGCTGCCGACCACGCTCATCGGGATCAGCTTTCCGCTGGCCAGCGAACTGACCGTGATCAGAATGAGCAGCATGGGCCGCAGGATTGGCGGTCTTTATGCCCTGAACACGATCGGCGGCGTCCTGGGTTCTTTAACGGCGGGCTTTCTTCTCATCCCGTATCTCGGCAGCCAGTGGGCGCTCACTGCGCTGATTTTGATGAACGTCATGCTCTTTGCCGCAACGGCTGCATCGCAGCCGGACCTTCTGGGAAACAGGCGCCTTTGGCGGCAAGGCATAATGGCCACCAGCGTCATTATCCTGTCGTTCCTGCTCTTCACGCCACGCTATCTGGAGCGCGTACTGACCGCGATCACGGGCGCCAATGTCCTGGCGCTGAAGGAAACCAGGGAAGCAACATATGCGGTGGCCGAATATCGAGAAAAAGCGGCCGGGACCTATCAGCAACTGGTGGTGAATTCGAAAAGCTATGCGAACAACCGCCCCGAGGGCAGGCGCTATATGTCCGCCATGGGACACTATCCCATCCTCCTGCATCAAGGCCCTGTCGAGACGGCTGCCGTCATTTGCATTGGTACCGGGACCACTGTCGGCGCGGTCAGCACCCATGCGGAGCTGCAATCCATCGACGCGGTAGATCTTTCACCGACGGTTTTTAAATTTGCACCGTATTTCGTGCCCATCAACAAGCACTTCTATCAAAATTCCAAGGTTCATCAGATCGCCGCCGATGGGCGCCACTTCCTTCTGGGGACGAAAGACACGTTCGACGTCATCACCCTTGAGCCCCCGCCGCCTCAGGATGCGGGAATTGTCAATCTCTACACCGAGGAATTCTATGGGCTGGCAAAGCGGAAGCTGCGCCCGGGTGGAGTTCTCGCGCAGTGGGTGCCTTTGGATTTCAGCCGCGGCGTTCTTCCAAAGATGATCCTCAAGGCCATGATGGGACAATTCAAGCACGTGTCCCTGTGGCTGCCTTCCCGGATGGAAGGCGTGGCCATTGCTTCCGATGAGCCGTTGAAGATTGATCCGCGTGAGCTTGCCGCCCGCATGTCTGCGCGCGGGGTAAGCGAAGACCTGACAGAAAATGGCCTGGGTTCGCCTGAGGATCTCCTGGCAACATTCATCGCCGCGGATGAGAAACTGGCGGCCTTTGTCGGAAACGTGTCCAGCCTCACCGATGACCGGCCGCGTATCGAGTATTACAACTGGTATCCGTTAGGTCCGGTCAGCGTGAGCGAACTGAAGCGCCTGCGCGGGCCCATCGAGCCCTATCTTACCGGCGCTTCCGTGGACAAGGCCCGCCTCAACGCGGCGCGCACCGTGGCCAATGCGCTCCTGGATGAACACAAGGCCACGGCCGACGGGGACAGGCCTGCGGCGCGTGCGGCCCTTCGTGTGGCCGTAAAGCTGGAACCGCATAATTCCTATGTGGACTTCCTCGACCGCGAACTGCACAAGTGATCGCCTGCTGAGAGCCGGCTTTGCCTGCCTGACTCGCCCGCAATGCCCTGAGCCGGCCGTGGGACAGAATTTCCATCTTTTTCAAGGGGCGGCCGCAGGCTTTCGTCTGCAAATCCGGGTGCCCAAACGAGCGGAAAACCAGGGGAAAAAGGCGCCCAAAAGGGGCCGATTTCTTTGCCCTTTTGACCCTCTTTTGGTATGGTCCCCCACTTGAGTCTTGGGGCCATTTCCGGGCTCTCCCAAACACAAGAAACAGGGGCATTTTCGGGGCCAATGGGCGCCGGAAAAGCGGGTCACTTAATCGGGCGGTGAGGCATGAAGATCAACGTCGAGCGCGGCGCATTCTTGAAGGCTCTGAACCATGTGCAAAGCGTGGTGGAGCGCCGCAACACCATTCCGATCCTGTCCAATGTGCTGATCGAGGCCGCCAAGGGCGAACTCAAGCTCACCGCCACCGACCTCGATATCGAGATCGTGGAGGCCCTGCCCGCCGATGTGCTGCGCAACGGCTCGGCCACCGCGCCCGCCCACATGCTCTACGACATCGTCCGCAAGCTGCCGGAAGGGGCCCAGGTCCAGGCCGAGCTGCTCGCCAGCGAAGGCGGGCGGTTGGCGGTTTCGGCCGGCTCCTCGCGTTTCGAACTCTCCTGCCTGCCGCGGGAAGACTTCCCTCAGATGGCGGCGGGCACCCTGCCGCACAAGTTCCGCCTGGCGGCCGACGATCTCAAGCGCATCATCGCCAAGACCCGATTCGCCATCTCGACGGACGAGACGCGCTATTACCTCAACGGCAT
>CAYQZM010000044.1:0-7026 GCA_964421935.1 uncultured Rhizobium sp.
GCCGGCGCAGCAGCCTGAGGCGCGCCGGGCTGCATGGTCGGGGGCGCGGCCATCTGGGTGGTGCTGGTAGCGGGTGTCTTGGCACCGGCCGCGGGCGGCGGCATGGCGGTAGCCTGCTGGCCCGGTGCAGCGGCCGTGACAGGCGGTGGCACCGCATCGGCCGCGGGCGACGGCGTGGCCGTCTGGGGAGGCGCCACGATCGGCTGCGGCGCGGGCTTCGGTTTGGGCTTGGGCGGATTGAGAACAGGCGGCACCGGCACCTGCTGGCCGGAATCGCCGCTGGGCGCCATCAGATGCCACACGCCATAGCCCAGCAGCAGGATCACAATGCCCGCTACAATGCGCCAGCCATGCGGAAGATAGTGGCGGCCCTCTTCCTGATGGATGGCCGCGGGCTCGCGCGCCTGATCCTCGGGACGTCCGGAAATCTCCTGCTTGAAGCGCTCGACATACTGATCGGCATCCAGGCCCAGATGCCGCGCATAGGAGCGCACAAAACCGATCGCATAGGTCTTGCCGGGCAGATCTTCGAGCCGGTCTTCCTCCAGCGCCTCCAGATGATCCTTGCGGATCTTCAGCGCGCGCGAGACCTGGGCGATTTCATCGCCGCGCCGAAGGCGCGCGGCACGCAAATCGCGGCCAACCGTCTCCGACTCTGTTTCACTGTCGCCCGAAATTTCGCGCAGGTGGATGCGACGACGGCCTTGGCCGTCTTTCTCACCACTGCCATCATTTTCCAGGGGCATCTGTGTAAGCTTGATCATAGGGTGCCGCGGCTGACGCCGCGGGGCCGGGCCGGCGCGGCTAAATGTTTGTGCATGCTAATTTATCCGAACTGAACGGGAACGGACAACCGCTGCACTGCAAAAAACCGGTTCCCAGCCCGGAACCTGGCTGGAAACGGCCTATTTAAGAACGATTCCCCGTTCGGCGGCAAAGGCCGAGAGCCGGGTTCGCAGGGAATGGTCGGTTCTACCGCAGAGCCGGTCCACAAAGGCCGCCACCTCCCCCAGATGGAGGGAGCGGATCATCATCTTGATGGGCCCGATCTGGCCCGGCTGCATGGACAGGGTGCGGATGCCCAGCCCCAAGAGCGCCATGGCATCCAGAGGTCGGCCCGCCATCTCGCCGCACAGGGACAGGTCGCCCGAATTCTCCGCCGCGCTCTGCACGATCAGCCGGATCAAGGTTAACGAGGCCGGATTGAGATTGTCGTAGCGCTTGGCCACCCGTGGATTGGTGCGGTCCACCGCGAAGGCCAAGGAAAGAAGATCGTTGGAGCCGATGGAGACAAAGTCAGCAGAACGCATCAGCTGAGGCAGCATGAAGGCCAATGCCGGCACTTCCAGCATGGCGCCCACCAGCACCTGGGTCGGCCGCACCAGGCCCAAAAGCCGCGCCCGTTCCATCTCCCGGTCCACCAGGGCGCGGGCGCGGTTGAACTCGTCGACATCGGAGATCATGGGCAGCATGATGCGCAAGGTGCGGCCTGCGCCTGCCGCCAGCAGCGCGCGCACCTGGTAGCGCAGCAGGGCCGGCCGATCGAGCGCGATGCGGATGGCGCGCCAGCCCAGGGCCGGATTTTCCTCCCGCTCCCAGCGCGCATAAGGCAGCACCTTGTCGCCGCCCAGATCCAGGGTGCGGAACACCACCGGCCTATCGCCGGCTGCGTCCAGGATCTTCTTGTAGAAGCCGGTCTGGTCGGAGAGCCGCGGCATGGTCTCGCCGATCATGAATTGCAGCTCGGTGCGGAACAGGCCGATGCCGTCGGCACCCGACTGGACGAGCTGCGGCATATCGAATTCCAGGCCCGCATTCATCATCAGCCGGACGGCGACGCCATCGCGGGTGACGGCGGGAAGCTCGCGCACCGCGGCAAAGCGGGCCTGGGCCTGCGCGCGCAGCGCCCGCTTCTGCTCGAAAGCCTTCAAAATCTCGGTGGCGGGCCGAAGATGCACCTCGCCGGTTTCGCCATCGACCGCGATCATGTCGCCGGCCCGGGCATTGTCGGCGATACCTTCCAGCGAAGCGACCAGCGGCAGGCCCATGGAGCGGGCGACAATGGCGACGTGGCTGGTGGTGGCGGCTTCTTCCAGGACCAGGCCGACCAGATTTTCGCGGCTGTAATCCAGAAGCTCGGCCGGCCCCATGCCGCGCGCCACCATGATTGTATTGGCGGGCAGGCTGCGGTCGCTGACTTCCTCGCCGGTCAGATGGCGCAACAGGCGCCGCGCCAGATCGTCGAAGTCGTGCGCCCGCTCGCGCAGGATGGGATCGCCCAGGCGCTGGACGCGCAGGCGGGTCTCGTCCTGCACGCGCTCCACGGCGGCTTCGGCGGTCAGGCCCGTGCGCACCGCATCGCGCATGCGCTGGCGCCAGCCCTGATCATAAGCAAAGAGGCGATAGGCCTCGATCACTTCGCGCCCCTCGCCTGTGAGATCGAGCTCGCTGGAGGACAGCATCTCGTCCACGGACTCGCGGAGGGAGCCGATGGCTTCCTCCAGCCGCTTGAGTTCGGCATTGGGATTGTCGGCAATCATGCGCTCGACGCGCACGCGCGGCTCATGCAGCACCACCCGGCCACAGGCCACGCCCTCCGACAGGCCATCGCCGACGAATTTGCGCGGCCGGTCGACGCGCAGCTCCGGCTCGTCCAGTTCGGCGACGTTGAAGAAGCCGCCTTGCGCCACGACCTCGGCCAGAACCATGGCGACGGTCTGCAGCGCCTCGACCTCTTCTTCGGCATAGATGCGCTCGGCCTTGTTCTGCACCGTGAGCACGCCGAACACCTGGCCGCCGCGCACGATGGGCACGCCCAGGAAGGCCTTGTACGGGTCTTCGCCGGTCTCCGGCCGGTAGGAGAAATGCGGATCGGCGGGGGCGTCCGACAGGTTCACGGCCTCGGCGGTTTCGCTGACCATGCCGACCAGGCCCTCGCCTTCCTTCAGGCGGGTCTGGTGGACGGCGTCGTGGCGCAGGCCCTCGGTGGCGAACAGCTCCAGCACCTTGCCGGCACGGCGCAGATAGATGGAACAGACTTCGGCCACCATGTTGGAGGCGATAACGGTGACCAGCTTGTCCAGCCGCATCTGGGCAGAGGTCTGCTCCGCCATGATCTCGCGCAGGCGGCGCAGCAGCAGGCGTGGACCACCACCGGCAGACATTAGCAGCTTTCTCTGGAATCAATAGAACTTGCCATGGCCGTCCCTACGCTGTCGCTAGGGACAGTGTGGGCCATCCATGCGAAACGGGCAATCAGGTCAAAGATTTTAGCCAATTCGGGTCGACGGAATAGAAAGCGTCGCCGATATCAGTCTGATGTGCATCTCGCCGAACCAGTTCTTGAAACAGTGCTCGTGCGGCCATCGGAACGGCGGATTGCCATTCGGCTTTTACATGCGGCGGCGTCGCATGAGCGGAATAGCCGTCTGGCGATTTCACTATTTGGATCAAGCCGCATCCAGCTCATAAGCGGAATGCAGCGCGCGTACCGCCAGCTCGACATATTCCTCGCCGATCAGCACGCTGACCTTGATCTCGGAGGTGGAGATCACCTGGATATTGATCCCCTTCTCCGACAGGGTGCGGAACATCAACTGTGCCACGCCGGGATGGGCGCGCATGCCGATGCCGATGATGGAGACCTTGGCGACGTCGGCGGTGTGGGTGACGTCGCGATAGCCGATGTCCTTGGCATGGGTCTCGATCGCCGCCAGCGCCCGGTTCAACTCGCCGCGGGTGCAGGTGAAGGTCAGGTCGGTGGTCTTGCCGTCTTCCGAGACGTTCTGGACGATCATGTCCACATTCACGCCGGCATCGGCCAGCGGCCCGAAAATGGCGGAGGCGACGCCCGGCTTGTCGGGCACCTTGTGCAGGGTGATCTTGGCTTCGTCGCGGCTATAGGCGATGCCGGTGACCGGTTTCTTTTCCACGATGTCTTCCTCGTCGCAAAGCAGTGTGCCGCCCACCTCGGGCGTGAAGGTCGAAAGCACGCGGGTCGGCACCCGGTGCAGCATGGCGATTTCCACCGACCGTGTCTGGAGCACCTTGGCGCCCAGGGATGCCATCTCCAGCATCTCCTCATAGGCGATCTTTTCCAGCCGCCGCGCCTTGGCCACGATGCGCGGATCGGTGGTGTAGACCCCGTCCACGTCGGTGTAGATGTCGCAGCGCGCCGCGCCGATGCCGGCCGCCACCGCCACCGCCGAAGTGTCTGAGCCGCCCCGGCCCAGGGTGGAGATGCGCACGCCGTCGGCGACGCCCTGAAAGCCCGCCACCACGGCCACCTCGCCGCCTTCTATCGCTTTTTTCATCGCGCCCGCGGGCACGCCCTCGATACGCGCCGAGCCATGAGTGCCGTTGGTGTTGATCGGCACCTGCCAGCCCAGCCAGGACCGCGCTTTCACGCCCATGGCGTTGAGGGTGATGGCCAGAAGCCCGCAAGTGACCTGCTCGCCGGCTGCCACCACCACGTCATACTCGCGCTGGTCCACGACCGGGCGATGGTTCTCCCCGGCGCCGGACTTGGCGGCATCATTGGTCCAGGCCACCAGCTTGTTGGTCTCGCCCGACATGGCCGAGACCACCACGGCGACCTTGTTGCCGCGGTCCACCTCGGCCTTCACCAGGCCCGCGACATGGCGGATGCGCTGGATATCGGCCACGGAGGTGCCGCCGAATTTCATCGCAATCAACGCCATGGCTGAGATTTGCCCCGGAAGAAACGGCGGCCTATGTAGACGGGGTAGCTCCGCCGCTCAACCCTAGTGTCCCGATTGCGAAATTCGCTCGTGGCCTGATATCAATTCTGTGGCGAACTTCGAAACCACGACACTAGAAAAAGCATGGCAGATTTCGCTTCTCTGGACCCGGCTGAAGTGGCCAAATTCTCCGCCATCGCCGCCGATTGGTGGGATCCGGCCGGCAAATTCGCCCCCCTGCACAAGTTCAATCCGGTGCGCCTGTCCTTTATCCGAACAGAGGCCGCGGGCCATTTCGGACGCGACAGCCGAGCCTTGCGGCCCTTCGAGGGCCTCTCGCTGCTGGATATAGGCTGCGGCGGGGGCCTGTTGTCCGAGCCCATGGCCCGGCTGGGCTTTGCCGTCACCGGCGCCGACGCCTCGGAGAAGAACATCGGCACGGCCCGCGCCCATGCCGCCCAGTCCGGTGTGGGCGTAACCTACCGGGCCGCCACGGCCGAGGCGCTGGTGGCGGAAGGCCAGAGCTTCGATGTGGTGCTCAACATGGAGGTGGTGGAGCATGTGGCGGACGTCACGGCCTATCTTGAGGCCTGTGCCCGGCTGCTGAAGCCCGGCGGTCTGACCTTTGTCGCCACCCTGAACAAGACCCTCAAGAGCCTGGCTCTGGCCAAGATCGGGGCGGAGTATGTCCTGGGCTGGCTGCCCCGTGGCACCCATGACTGGAGCCGCTTCATTCCGCCGGCTGAACTTAAGAAATCACTTGAAAGGGCAGGACTTAGCATTCTGAAAACACAGGGTGTTTCGTTTGATCCTTTAAACTGGGATTGGCGGCTATCTACTGATGTAGACGTCAATTACATGGTCGTCGCCAAGCACTAGACGGAGGGCCTTAATTGGCCCCGTCCAGATCCGGCGGCAACAAGGCGACATCAATGCCCTCGTCCACCAGTTCCTGGGCTTCACGCTGGCTGGCCTCGCCATAGATGTGACGTTCCGGCGTCTCGCCATAATGGATCTTGCGCGCTTCTTCGGAGAAGTTGGGGCCAACATAGTCGGCGTTCTGCTCGACATATTTACGCAGGCCCGTCGCGAACTGGCGCATCTGCTTGGCGTCCGGCTTGCGGGTTTTCTTGGTGCCGGCAACCGCCGGCGCCATGATCGCCTTTTCGATCTTGGCGGAGTTGCATGACGGACACGTCAAATGGCCGCTGCCCGACTGCGCGTCGAACGCAGCACTGTCGCGAAACCAACCTTCGAATTCGTGCCCCTTATGGCAACGCAGGGAATAGGTGATCACACCAACGCTCCAGACAGCCTGCCCCCAGACTGTATACACTCCCAATCAAAATGATCGCTTGCCGGACGATTCGCAAGACCCTCGCGCAAACGCGGTTAATCGTCAGGGACCGGAAAAGTCCCGGCCATGTTCAAGATTGGGAATTTTCCTGCGTGCTTCCGCGGAAAGCGCGGGATTGATTTTCGCCAATATCACGCATGGCTCGGTTCCCGCTTCGGCCAGGATCTCGCCCCATGGCGCCACGATCAGGCTGTGGCCATAGGTCTTGCGACCATTCACATGGGTTCCACCTTGCGCCGGCGCGATCACGAAAGCGCCATTCTCGATGGCGCGGGCCCGCAGCAGCACATGCCAGTGTGCTTCTCCGGTCGGCACCGTGAAGGCCGACGGGATCGTGAAAGCGAAAGCGCCTTTCCTGGCCAGCCGCCGATAGAGTTCTGGGAAGCGCAGATCATAACAGACCGTTATGCCGATGGCGCCGAATTCCGTGTCGGCCAGAACGGATTCATGCCCGCCCTCGACTTGGGTGGATTCCCGATAACTTTCCCCCGTCGCCACCGTCACATCGAACAAATGAATCTTGTCATAGCGCGCCCGCACCGTGCCGTCGGGGCCAAGCAGGAAAGAACGATTGGCGGTCTTTTCGGGGCTCACCTTGATATGCAGGGAGCCGATCGACAGCCAGACGTTCAGTTCTTTGGCGAGGCTGGCAAAGGCCGGGAGCGATGGATCTGCGGCTTCCTCGAAGGTGGCAGCCAGCTTGGCGCGGTTGTCCTGCGCCATGATGTTGGTGTTTTCCGGCGTGGCGATGAAGCGCGCGCCGCCCGCGGCGGCTTCGCGCACCAAAGCGGATGTCAGACGGATATTCTCCGTCACATCACCGGTGGAGCGAAGCTGGACACAGGCGGCGGTGAAGGGACCGGTCATGCCGCAAGCATAACCGATCCCACTCGCCTTTTTACTTCACCTGGGACTGAATCTTTTCCAGCCCGGCGCGAACGCAGACCTCGTCCTTGTCGCCGCCCGGTG
>CAYQZM010000045.1:0-15738 GCA_964421935.1 uncultured Rhizobium sp.
GAGCCGCCGCGGCAGCGGCCGGCCGGCGCGCCCACCCGGGCGCGGGGTGACTTCACGGTTCATACCCGCCATCTGGTCTATGTCACCCTGCCGGGCTCGCTGGAGCGGCCCATTTATCCCAATGGTGACGGCATTGTCGTGCTGGACGCCGACAACAACTACGCCTTCGTCAAGCACATCCATGTCTGGGATTATTCCGGCAGCATGAGCCCGGAGGACATCTCCGGTGTCGCCGCCAGCCCGGCCACCAACATGCTCTATCTGGCCGCCCGCGGGCGGCTGGGCGCCATCGATCTGGCCACGGACCGGATGGTGTGGACGACGACGCTCGATGGCAAATGCTGCGAGCGCCCGCAAGTGGATGCGGACGGCAAGACCTTGATCGTCGGCTCCAACCTGCAGGACTACTGGTACAAGCTGGATGCCAAGACCGGCAAGCTGCTGGCCACCATCCATGCGCCCGGCAGCATGGGCGCCCATAACCTCAATCTCAGCGCCGACGGCAAGCGCGCCTTCATGTCGCCCAACGGCAAGCTGCTGCAGATCGCCGACGTCGAAACCGCCAAGGTCATCCGCACCATTCAGTTCCCGGACAATGTCCGCGTCCAGGTCCTGAACAAGGATTCCTCGAAGATCTACGTCAACCAGAACAACTTCCTGGGCTACATCATCGCCGACACCAACACCGGCAAGATTTTGAAGACGGTGGAGGTCACCAGCGAGGATTGGCGCAAGGTCTGGAACACCTCGCCGCGGCCGCGCATTCCCCATGGCTGCCCCAGCCACGGCATCGCCATCACACCCGACGGCAAGGAAGTCTGGCTGGCGGACGGCGTCTTCAAGAAGATCCATATCTTCACCAATGACGACAATCCCAAGGAGATCGCCACCATTGACACGCCCGATGGGGTGTACTGGATGACGTTCGGGCTGGACGGCAAGCTGGTCTATGCCTCGTCCGGTGACATTATCGATGTTGCGACCCGAAAGGTCGTCGGCACCATGAAGAGCGAGTTCGGCACCAAGATGTTCAGCGAGAAGCTGCTGGACATGACCTTCCTGGATGGCCACCTGCAGCGTGTCTCCAACCAGTTCGGCAACGAATATGGGGACTTCGTGACGGCGGAGAAGATGGGCGTCGGTCCGCACATGCCCGTGCTGCCCGGCAAGGCCTATCCGATTGCCACCCCCACCGGCCCTGACCCGAATGCGGGCATGAAACAGGCGTCCCTCCCATAACCCGCGTCGATTTGTGAAAGCTTTCCGATCGTTTGCGTTGTACTTGCCGGCTGTCTGCGGGCTCCTGGCCGCGGCCATGCTCGCGCCGGCGGCCGCCCAGGCGCCGGCGGGCAGCGCGGCCACGCCCCAGGCGGCGACCGTCAAGGTCTGCTCGTCCTGCCACAGCATGCAGCTGGTGATGGACACGCCCAGGGACATCGATGCCTGGCATGACACGGTGCAATCCATGCTCGATCGCGGGGCCCAGGCGACGCCGGACGAGCTGGATCTGATCATGCAGTTCCTGTTCGAGAACATGTCCACAGTGGACGTCAATCATGCCGACACCGAAAGTCTGATGACGGTGTTGCACGCGTCCCAGTCCGTTGCGGAGGCCATCGAGGCGCGCCGCAAAACCCGGCCCTTCAAGGATCTCAGTGATCTGGAGAGTTCCGTGCCCGGCCTCGACCGCGCGCTTCTCGATTCCAAAAAGCGGATGATCTTCTTCCAGTAGGAAGCCAGAATCGAAAGCCCCGCCGGTCCAGGGGGAACGGCGGGGCTGGTCGTGCGGTCCGCTTACCAGGGGGGTCGAGCGGCCCGCGTATGCGACACCGTGATCAAAGCAGAAGCGTCGCGCGGGACAAGAGAGGCGATGCGGCCGAGCTGCGCAGTTCTTGCACTGGGTGAGAGAAACAGCGGCGCGCGGCCAGGGGCTCGCAGAAAATGGGACGCTTCTCTCAGTATGTGAAAGATGGCTGCGCGCGGCTCGGACCTTGCGACCGCCGGGTGTCGATCCCGCAATGTTTACGGCACGGCAAATGATCGTGGAGCGACATTTTTACTATGAAAAAGTCGAGCAGCGACAATACCACATGTTGAGATCACGGGCGGAAGCTGCTAAGAGCGTCACAAAACACAAATAACAAGGATGCTGGCGCCATGTCCCGGAAGTGCGGTCGTTCATGAACAAGAAGCCTGGTTCAACCAAATCCAAGAGCAAGCAGGTCGGCACCAAGCGCTGGCTGGGCAGCCAGACCTTGGTGCGTGGCCTCGAGGTGCTGGAGGCTGTCGCTTCCGGCGTGAACAATCTTTCCGATCTCGCCGCCACCGTGAAGCTGAACCGCAGCACCGCCCACCGGCTGGCTTCGACTCTGGTCGAAAAACGCTATCTGTCTTTCGTGCCGCGCTATGGCTATGGCCTGGGTCCCAAGACCTTGGAGGTCGGCTATCAGGCGCGGGTGCAGCTCAATATTCCGCGGGTTGCGCGCGAGCATCTTGAGAGGCTGGCAGCGCAGACCGGCGACACCGTCCATCTCGGCGTCCTGGATGGGCGCCGTGCCCTCTATCTGGACAAGATTCCGGGCCGCCGCAGGGTAGAAATCAGTTCGCGCGTCGGCGAACTGCAGCCCCTGCGCTCCACCGGTCTGGGCAAGGCTCTTCTGCTGGATGAAAACGAGGCCAAGCTGCGCGAATTCTATCGCTGCGAGAACGGCGTCGGCCAGCCTTATGAGGTGGCGGAAGGCACCTGGCTGCGGCGCATGCGCGACTACACCAAGAACGGCTACGCCTTCGACCTGGAAGAGAATGAAGACCGCATCCGCTGCGTGGCCGCGCCTGTCCGCGACGCCACCGGCAAGATCAGGGCGGCCATCAGTGTCTCCAGTGCCGCCCACTACATGGACGATCAGCGCATGCAGACCCTGATAAACGATGTCCGCGGGGCCGCAGAGCAGATCAGCCACGAACTGGGGTACGAGGCACCCCAGGCTGCGCCCAGGAAAAAGAGCCGCCAGGCGGCCTGAAGCGAGGCAGCAGGCGCGCAATAAGTGCGTCATGGCAGGGCCCAGGGGTGACGGTGAAGATTTCCAGCGTCAAGGCGTTCCTGATCGGCAGCGACCTGACGGGCGGCAAGATGGTGACCGCGCCGCGCCGGCCGGCCTGGACCGCCTCGGCGGAAGTCGCGGGGCCGATGTCCCGCTTTCCCCGCTTCAAGAAGCAGCGCGCCCTGTGGCGACCAACCATGCCCTCCGTCGGCTGCCTGGTGACAGCGGAAGACGGAAGCTGGGGCTTCGGCGCCAGCCGCTATGGCAATCCGGTCGCCGCGCTGATCAACGAGCATATCGGCCCGTTGCTGGTGGGCGAAAATGCCATGGCCACCGAGCAGCTCTGGGACATGATGCAGCGCCTGGCTTCGCCTTATGGCGTCATGGGCCTGGCCAGCTATGCGATCAGCGCCGTGGATTACGCGCTTTGGGATCTCAAGGGCAAGCTCTTGCGCCGGCCGGTGTTCGAGCTCCTGGGCGGGCCGGCGCGCGAGAAGATCACCTGCTACGCCACCGGCAACGACACCGACTGGCATATGGAGTTGGGTTTCTCCGCGACCAAGCTGGCCTGTCCCTTCGGTCCTGCCGATGGCGTTGCCGGCATCGATGGCGATGAAGAGCTGGTGGCGCGCACCCGTGAACTGATCGGGCCGAAGGTCGAGCTGATGCTCGATTGCTGGATGGCCTTCGACCCCGAGTTCACCGTGCGCCTGGCCGAACGGCTGAAGCCTTATGGCTTGCGCTGGATCGAGGATTGTCTGATGCCGGACGACCTGGACGGCTGGGATGTGCTGCGCCGGCGCCTGCCATGGCAGACCTTGGCGACAGGCGAACACTGGTACGGGCTGGCGCCATTTCTCTCTTCGATCAGCCGCCGCAACGTGGATGTCTTCCAGCCCGATGTGGCCTGGGTGGGCGGCATCACCGCCACCGTGAAGATCTGCCATCTGGCCGAGGCGGCCGGGGTGCCGGTCATTCCCCATGCGGCGATGAATTCGCCCTTCGGCCAGCATGTCTGCTACGCCATGCCCAACATCCCCTGGGGCGAATTCTTCCTGGGGTCCCCGCCTGGCGTCCCACTGTTGGAAGTCACGCCGTTTCCCGGCCAGGCGGTGCCGAAGGATGGCGCGCTGGTTCCGAACGATGGCCCGGGATTTGGTCTGGGCCTGACCTTGGATGACCTCGAACGGCTGAAAGTCTGATGCGGGCTCTGGATCCCGCCGCTGGCCGCGCCGCGGACAAGGCCATGCGGCATCTGCTGCCCTGGCTGCTCTTGATGTACATGCTGGCCTATCTGGACCGCGCCAATCTGGGTTTTGCCAAGAACGCCTTCCAGGCCTCGACCGGCATCAGCGAGGCGGCCTATGCCTTTGGCGTGGGCATCTTCTCCGTCGCCTATTCCTCGATCGAGGTGCCCAGCAACATCCTGATGCACCGCTTCGGCGCGCGCCGCTGGTTGTCGCGCATCATGGTGAGCTGGGGGCTAGTCTCCGCCGCCATGGCCCTGGTTCACACCGCCTTCGCCTTTTATTGCGTGCGCATCCTGCTCGGCATCGCGGAGGCCGGATTTTTTCCCGGCGCGGTCTATTTCCTGTCGCGCTGGTTTCCGGACGCACGGCGGGCCGGGGTCATGGGCATCTTCTATTTCGGCGCGCCGTTGAGCTTTGTCTTTGGCGGCCCGCTGTCCGGATTGCTGCTGGATGCCGATGGTGTGGCAGGCCTTCATGGCTGGCAATGGCTGTTCCTGGTGGAGGGCCTGTTGGCTTCGCTGGTCGGGTTGCTGGTCTTTTTCAAACTGACGGAGACGCCAGAGAAGGCCACCTGGCTTGAGCCGGGCGAACGCAACGCACTGGCCGCGGCGATCGCGGCGGAGGATCATGAGAAACAGGCGCGCCACGGCGTCTCCTCGGTGCTGCAAGGCCTGCTCAACCTGCGCATTCTCTATCTGGCGGCGATCTATTTCCTGATCCAGGCCGCCGTCTATGGCGTGGTTTATTATCTGCCGCCGCAAGTGGGCCGCCTCTTGGGCCGCAATGTCGGCTTCATCGTCGGCCTGGTCACGGCGGTGCCATGGGCTTGTGCCCTTGTTGCCTCCTATTTCCTGCCGCGCCTGGCCGAGCGGCTTGGCCGCCGCCGGCAGATCGCGTCCCTGACCATGCTGGGCTGTGCCATCGGCATGGCACTGTCGGTTTTGCTGGCGCCGGTGCCGCTCTTGGCGCTGGCAGCTCTGTGCCTGGCGGTTGCGGGCTTCATCGCCGTGCAGCCGCTGTTCTGGACCTTGCCGACGGCCTATCTGGGCGGGGCGGCTGCTGCCTCCGGCCTGGCGCTGGTCAACACCCTGGGAGCGCTGGCGGGCTTTGTCGCGCCTCTGTTCCGGTTCTGGGCGGAAACCACCTTCGGCCCCGGCGGCGGCCTTTATGCCATAAGTCTCACCACAGCGCTCGGCGCTGCCATGATCCTGGCGGCGGGGCGTGTGATGGTGGCGGGGGGGCAGACATCGTGACGCTTCGTTTCGCCGCCAATCTCACCTGGCTGTTCCAGGAATGGCCCTTTCTCGACCGCTTTGGCGCCGCCGCCGACGCCGGCTTCACCGCGGTCGAGTATCTGTTTCCCTATGAACATCCGCCCGAGGAAATCGCGCGGCGCCTGGCGCGGCACAATCTCAAGCAGGTTCTGTTCAACCTGGCGCCGGGAAATTTCGCCGCCGGCGACCGCGGCATCGCCACATTCCCGGACCGGCGCGATGAATTCCGTGCTGCCATCGCCACTGGCCTTGAACATGCCCGTGCTACCGGCACGCCCCGGCTGCATCTGATGGCAGGCGCCGCCGGTGGGCCGCAGGCGCTGGCCTGTTATCGCGACTCCATCAAATTCACCTGCGAGGCGGCGGCGAAGGACGGCATCGACATCCTGATCGAGCCGATAAACAATCACGACATTCCCGGCTATCTGATGAATGACTTCGCCCTGGCCGAGCGGCTGATCGCCGAACTGAAGCTGCCGAACTTCTGGCTGCAGTTCGACATCTATCACCGTCAGCGCTTGCATGGCGAAGTGACCAAGGGGCTGGAGGCGCTGTTGCCCATCACCCGCCACATGCAGATCGCCTCGGCGCCGTTCCGCCGCGAGCCCACAACGGGCGAGCTGGATGATCGCTGCATTCTCCGGACCGTCGAACGCCTGGGCTATGACGGTTACATAGGTTGCGAGTACGGCCCCGCGAACGGCACGCTCGCGGGCCTGGACTGGATGAGGCGTATTTAGCGCGCTTCCAGCGGTTCGATCTTGTCTACCAGAAACAGATAGGAGAGGGCCCCCACCACGCAGCCGCCGCCCGCCACCGCCAGCGGGATCAGGAAGGAGCCGCTGGTCAAGGTCAGCATCACCCCGGTGAAGGTGGTGATCAGGATGCCCGCCAGATTGCCCGCGAAGTTCTGAATGCCGCTGATGGAGGCGACATGGCCGGGCGTCGGCGCCATCTCGCTCACCACCGTCCAGCAATTGGCGCCGACGACAGAGAGGCTGGCATAGGCGAGCGCAAACAGCGCAAGGCAAAGATAGGTGCTTTCCACAAAGGCCGACAGCCCAATGGATGAGGCCAGCAGCATCCCGCCCACCAGGCAGGTTTTGCGCGCCGCCGTCCGGCTCCAGCCCTGGCGCAAGAACCAGTCCGAGGCGTAGCCGCCAAACCAGCTGCCGGCGATGCCCATCAGGCCCGGCAACATGCCCAGGGTGCCCAGCCGCGCCAGGGAGAAGCCGCGCGCCTCCTGCAGGTAGCTGGGAAACCAGGTGATGAAGAAATAGATGGCGAAGTTCAGGCAGAACATGCCGATCATCAGCCCCCAGATCGAGCGGTAGCGGAACAGGCTGGACCATGGGATATGCGCGGACTTGGGCGGCACGACGCGCTCTGCCAGCAACGCATCCACTTCCTTGGGCGCGACGGAGCGATAGCGTTCCGGATCGCGATAGATGATCCACCAGGCGGCGGCCCAGACCAGGCCGATCAGGCCGGTGACGATGAAGGCGCCGCGCCAGCCGATGACGGCGATCAGCCAGGTCACCAGGGGCAGCGACAGGACGTTTCCGGTCACCGAGCCGCTATTGAAGATGCCGCAGGCCAGGCCGCGCTCGCTGCGCGGAAACCAGTTGAAGGCGGTCTTGGTGAAGGAGGGCATGGTGGCGGATTCGCCCAGGCCCAGCATCAGCCGGGCGCCAAAGAAATGGGTCATGGTCCGCGCCGCGCCGGTCGCCATGGTGAAAAGAGACCACCAGATCACCGCCACGGTCAGGCTGATGCGCACGCCGACGCGGTCCACCACCCAGCCGGCGGGCATCTGCATGAAAGCATAGGTCCAGAAGAAGGCACTGAGGATCAGCCCCATCTCGGCGGCGCCGATATGCAGTTCGATGCCGATGCTGTGGGCGGCAATGGCGAGATTGGCGCGGTCGATATAGCCGATGGCGTTGGCCAGAAAGCACAGCCAGATCAGCAGCCAGCGTATTTTCGGCATGTTTCCCCCGCGCTTTATTATTTGAGGAGAGAGGCTATACGGGGGCTCTGGCCGCGACAACCACCGATCAGGGCGGCAACAGGCGCGGCTCCAGCCCCGTCGAACCTGTCAGCGCCACATTGGCGGCCGAGCTGTTGATGGTCACGTCATAACGGCCCGCGGGGAGGGACCAGCGCTGACGCTGGGTGGACCAGTCGGCCAGAAGCCGCGGATCGGCATCCACCGTCACCTTGGTGCTGGCGCCGGGCGCAAGCTCCACATTGGCCCATCCGATCAGGCGCTGGCCGCGCGCGCCGCCGCGGCTGGTGACATAGACCTGTGGCGTATCACGGCCCTGCCGGCTGCCGATATTGGTGATGGTGAAGGTGGCGTGGATGGTGTTGCCTTCGCTGCGCAACTGAAGGTCGTCATAGCGGAAGCTGGTGTAGGAAAGACCGAAGCCGAAGGGGAACAGCGGCGTCAGACCCCTGCGGTCATACCAGCGATAGCCCACGTCCGAGCCTTCGATGTCGTAATTGACGGTGGTGCGGCTCGGCTGGAAATCGAACAGCCCGTCCAGCACGGGGCGCGGTGTCTGATCGAGCGAGGCGGGAAAGGTGATCGGCAGCCGGCCGCTGGGATTGACATCGCCGAACAGGACATCAGCGATGGCTTCGGCTCCCTTGATGCCGGGATACCAGGCCTCCATCACCGCCGCGGCCTTGTCCAGCCAGGGCATCAGCACCGGGCCGCCGGTTTCCAGCACCACGATGGTATGCGGATTGACGGCCGTGACCGCGGTGATCAACTCGTCCTGCGCATTCGGCAGATTGAGGTCCGGCACGTCCAGTCCTTCCGTGGTCCACTGTGTGGCAAAGATGATGACCACGTCGGCGTCTTTGGCGCGCGCGGCCGAGAAGGCCGGATAGGCGCCGGTGTCGAAGCTCACGCGCGCCTGTGGTGCGCGCGCCGCGATGGCTTTGACCGGCGCGCCGGGATGCAGCAGCACTGCCTGCCAGTCATCGGCCGCCATGGTGGTGGGAATAATGAGGGCAGGGCCGTTCTGCGGCGCCACCTGTGATGAGCCGCCGCCCGACATCACCCCGATATTGGCATAGCCGCCGATCACGGCGATGTGCTTGGCTGTCTTGAGCAGCGGCAGGATGCCGTTGTTCTTGAGCAGCACGATGCCGGCATCGGCTTCCGTCCGTGCCGCTGCTTCGCCCCGGACGATGTCGGGCGTGCCGATCTTCGGCGGATCGTCGAACAGGTGGCTGGCCAGCATCGAACGCAGGATGCGCCGGTTCATGTCGGTGATGCGGGCGGTATAGGCAGGATCCTTGCCGTCCAGCGCCGCCAGCGGGGCGCCGAAATAGATCTGCGGATCGAATTCCTCTCCGGATTCCCGGTCCAGCCCCGCCAGCGCATCGCTGGTGGCATGGTTGGCGCCCCAGTCCGACATGACGAAGCCGGGATAGCGCCAGTCCTGCTTCAGCACCTTGTTCAGCAGGAAGTCGCTGCCGCAGGCGAAGGGGCCGTTGAAGTGATTGTAGGAGCACATTACCGCGCCGGGATTGCCCCGCTCGATGGCGATCTCGAAGGCCAGCAGATCGCTTTCCCGCGCCGCCGCTTCCGAGATGGTGACGCCGATGGCGCTCTGCTGCGTTTCCTGCGCATTCAGCGCGAAGTGCTTGACCGTGGACATCACATGCTGGTCCTGGATGGCGCGGATGGTCTCGCCCGCCAATGTCCCCGCCAGCAGCGGATCCTCGCCCAGATATTCGAAATTGCGGCCGTTGCGCGGCTCGCGCGGCAGATTCACACCACCGGCCAGAAGCACATTCAAACCGCTCGCCCGCGCATCCTGGGCGATGGCGGCGCTGCCGGCATAGGCGATCCGCATGTCCCAGGTGGCAGCCAGCGCCATGCTGGAGGGCAGGGCGGTGGCGTCCTTCGCCCGTTTGCCGTTGATCCAGGCCACACCCAGGCTGGCATCGGATTCCGCCAGTTGCGGAATGCCCAGCCGCGCGATGCCGGGCGTATAGCCGGCGGCGAAGGGCGCGCCGATCTGGGGCAGCTTGTTGATGGCGTTGGGGCGCGAGAAGAAGCCATGCAGCAGCAGGTTGCGCTCGTCCGGCGTCATCTGCTGGACCAGGGCTATCGCCTGCTTGTCGGGATCGGGGGCGGTTTGCGCAAAGGCCTGGCCTGGTTGCGCCGCAAGGCACGCCGCCAGAAACACGCCCGCGCGATAAGACATCGTCAGCCCCGGATTCGCCCGAACCGTGCTTAGCATGCGACATGTGCCGTCACCACCGGCTGTCGTGGCTATGGGGTTGCGCGAATAGGGCATCCCGGATCACCATCATGGCGTGCTGACCGACCTGATCCTGGCCATCCTGCATCATCTGGCGATCGTCACTTTGATCGTGCTGCTGGCGATCGAGTTCGCGCTGCTGAGGCCCGGTTTGTCGTCATCCGATTTACGGCGCGTGGTCAATGTGGATGCCGCTTATGGCGCGGGCGCCGGACTGGTGGTCGTGGTCGGGATCTGCCGGGTGATGTGGGGCGCCAAGGGGGCGGACTTCTATCTCTCCAATCCCTGGTTCTGGGCCAAGATGGCGAGCTTCGCCGCCATCGGCCTGCTCTCCATTCCGCCCACCTTGGCGCTGCTGAAATGGCGCAAGGCAGTAAAACAGGATGCCGCTTTCCTGCCGGCTGCCGCCGATGTCACAAAGCTGCGACGCT
Organism: uncultured Rhizobium sp.; assembly: GCA_964421935.1. GTDB lineage: Bacteria > Pseudomonadota > Alphaproteobacteria > Micropepsales > Micropepsaceae > Rhizomicrobium. The sequence continues at coordinate 10,280 of CAYQZM010000045.1, forward strand.
TCCTGCATGCCGAAGTGGGACTGTTGGCGCTGGTGGTGGCCTTCGCGGCGGCGATGGCGCGCTACGGCGCGTTTTAGCCGCATTGGTCCCCACGGCAACGCAGCGTAGACCCGCATCGGTTCCCTGACGAGTTCCGTGTGGCACGCGACCCCCATCCCGATCTGGTGCATTTCGCGCTTGCCGTGGGTGGCTTCGCCATCGGCACCACCGAATTCGCCAGCATGAGCCTGTTGCCTTATTTCGCGCGGGATCTGGGCATATCTGCGCCCACCGCCGGCCACGTGATCAGCGCTTACGCCCTGGGAGTCGTGCTGGGCGCGCCCTTGATCGCGGTGCTCGCGGCCAAGCTTGCCCGCCGCACCCTGCTGATCGGGCTGATGCTGGTTTTCGCGCTGGCCAATGGCCTGACCGGATTGTCGCCCTCTTATCATGCCATGATGATCTTCCGCTTCTTCAGCGGCTTGCCGCACGGCGCCTATTTCGGTGTGGCTATGCTGGTGGCGGCCTCGCTGGTGCCCCATGAACGGCGGGCACAAGCGGCGGCGCGGGTGCTGCTGGGCCTGACCGTGGCAACGGTCATCGGCGTGCCGTGCGCCAACTGGCTGGGCCAGGCGATCGGCTGGCGCTGGGGCTTTGCCGTGGTGGCGGCGCTGGCGCTGCTGACCGCGACCCTGGTGGCGCTGTTCGCGCCGCACCAACCGCCGGAGAAAGATGCCAGTCCCCTGACCGAACTCGCGGCGCTGGGCAATCGCGATGTGCTGCTGACCTTGGCGATCGGCGCCATCGGCTTTGGCGGCTTCTTCGCGGTCTATACCTACCTGGCCGATACCTTGCTGACGGTCACCCATCTCTCCGAAAGCCTGGTGCCACTGGTCTTTGCCGTGTTCGGTTGCGGCATGACGGCCGGACTGGTCATCGTGCCGCGCTTTGTCCATGGCCGGCTCATGATGGTGGCCGGTGGCTGCCTGTTGTGGTTCGCCGCGACCATGGCGCTTTACTCCTTTCTGACCTTCAATGCCTGGACGATCACCGCCGCGATTTTCGCCATCGGCCTGGGCGGCGCGCTGGGACCGGTGTTGCAGACCCGGCTGATGGATGTGGCGGGCAGGGCGCAGACCCTGGCCGCGGCGCTGAATCATTCCGCCTTCAATTTCGCCAATGCACTGGGCCCCTGGCTGGGCGGCATCGCCATCACCCACGGTGCCGGGCTGTCTTCCACGGGTCTGGTGGGCACGGGCCTTGCTCTGTCTGGCTTCGCGATCTGGGCCCTGACGTTAAAGGTAGGGCATCAATAGCCGCGCCGCTGCGTTGCGCAGCCTAAGATAGATCGGCTCATTCGCCAGGGCGTCCGGCGAAATCTGTTTGCCGCGCGCGATCTTGTCGTCGATCAGCCTATCCAGGCGGGCCGTCAGCTCGCGGTCCGTGATTTCCAAATCGAACTCGAAATTCAGCCGGAAGCTGCGTGTGTCCCAGTTGGAGCTGCCCACCATGCTCCATTCCCCGTCCACGGTGCAAAGCTTGCTGTGGTCGAATGGTGCCGGGGTGGTGATGAAGCAGGCTTTGACGTGGCGGAAGAAACGCAACTGCCCGCGCATCGCCCAATCCATAATGCGCTGGTCGCTTTTGCGGGGGAGCACGATCTGGACCTCTATCCCGCGCAGCACCGCTTCCTGCAGCGCGAACTGCAGCCGGGCATCGGGCAGGAAATAGGGCGTGACGATGCGGATGCGCTTGCGCGCCAGGTTGATTGCCGCGCCAAGGATCAGCTCGATCTTGTAAAGATCGGCGTCAGGGCCGGAACGCACTCCGCGGGCGAAGACATGCCCCTTGGCTTCCAGCGTCGGCCACCAGACGTCATCGTCCAGCACTTCCTCGGTGGTGAAGGTCCAGTCGCGGGCAAAGGCGTCCATCACCACCCGCACCACCGGGCCCTCGACCTTGAAGTGCACATCGTCAATGCGGTGTCGGCCGGAAAGGCGCGCCGAATTTTCCACCCCGACATTGATGCCCCCGAGAAAGGCGGTGCTGCCATCCACCACCAGCAGCTTCCTGTGGTTGCGCATGTTGAGGAACGGCATGCGCCAGGGCAGCCAGGTGTGCAGGAATCTTTCCACCATCACACCACCCGCCCGCATGCGCAGCAGTTCGCGGGAAAAGAAATAGCCGGCGCCGACGCCGTCCAGCAGAACGCGCACCATGACCCCGCACTGGGCCGCGGCGATCAGCGCGTCGGAGAATTGCCGGCCTGCCGCGTCGTCGCGGAAAATGTAAGAAGCCATGGCGATGCAGCGTTGCGCGCCGGCGATGGCAGTCAGCATGGCGGGATAGGCATTGTCCCCGCCCTCCAGGATTGTCACGGCATTGCCGGCCGTCACCGGTCCGCGCGTGATGCGCTCGGTGACATCGGAGAGAAGCGCGATGTTGGGGGAACAGTCCGGTTCGATATTGGAGGTCGGGGGACCTTGCGCGTCGTCCAGCCGGCTCATCTTCAGGGCCCGGCGGGTCACCCGGTTGATGCCGAAAAGATAGTAAAGAAGCGAGCCGAAGATGGGGGCCAGCCACACCATGCCGATCCAGCCCAGCGCCGAGCGCACATCGCTCTTCTTGAGCAGCACGTCCACGGTGACGATCAGCGCCAGCACCACATAAAGAATGGCGGCGGCCACTTCCATCACGGGCGAGGACCATTCTACGGGGATGGGAAACATGGGCTTTTTCGCGTGTATTGGTTATAGTACAGACGATTTGGCTTGAAACCAGTTCCCGGATTACCAGTTTACCCTAGATGGCGCCCTCCATTTCGACTCACGCGCATGAAGGCCGGCTGCGGGTCATCAGCTGGAATCTCCTGCGGCGCGTGGGCGCCGGCGCGGACGATGTCGCCCGACTGGTCCAGACCCATCGTCCCGATCTCCTGCTGCTGCAGGAATGTACCGAGGAGATCGCCTGTCTGCCCTCGCTGGTAAGCGGCCATTTCTTCCGTCATCCCATGCAGTCGCGCATCTATGGCCTGGCCGCCTGGAGCCCGCATCCTTTCCCGCCGTCCACGGCCCTCAGGCTGCCTTACTCCATCCTGCCGGGGCGGGTGCCGCCGCGCCTGGCCCAGATCATCGCGTTCGGTGGCATGACCATCGTGAATGTGCATCTCAGTCACGGCCAGTTTCTCAATCGCTTCCAGTTGCGCCACATCATGGAGCGGCTGGAGGGGCCGGCCGCCATCATCGGCGATTTCAATGCCGTGGGCCCGGTGGGCTTCCAGGGCTTTTCCGATATCGGGCCGCGCATGCGTACCCATCGTGCCGGCAATATCATCGCGCTCAGGCTCGACCGCTGTATCGCGCGGGGCCTGGTCTGTTCGGCCTCGGAAGTGCTGGACAAGGGGCCGTCCGACCATCATCCCATGGTGCTGGACATGGCGGTCGATCCGGCCTTTCTGAGCTCACCGATGGAAAATTTTGCGCTCCTGGGCGGCGCTTTTTGATTACAGCACCAGCGCGGCGGCCGTCTTTTCCAGATTGATGGCGGTGTTGGCCAGCATCTCGGCCAGTGGGCGTTCTTCGCGATTGATGCAATAGGCTGCCTGAAGGCCGATCGCCTTGATCTGTTCGGGTGTGGCCGAAAGTTTTCCGGCCAGCGCGATCACCGGCTTTCCGCGCGCCCGGCCGCAAATGCCCTGGATCAGCTTGCCTTGCGCGCTCTGGCCGTCGAGATGGCCTTCCCCGGTGATGATCAGATCGGCTTTTCGCGCGGCCGCGTCAAAGCCCGTCAGATCCATCACCACCTCGATACCCCGCCTGAGCCGCGCATCCAGGAAAACCATGGCGCCATAGCCCAGACCCCCGGCCGCCCCGGCGCCGGGCACCTCCGCGGCATCCTTGCCAAACTGGGTTTTCACGATGTCCGCGATGTGACGAAGCCCATCATCCAGTTCGGCCAGCATGGCGTCATCGCCTCCCTTCTGGCGACCATAGATCCAGGCCGCGCCCTCAGGGCCGAACAGCGGGTTGGTGACATCGCACAGAACCTCCACGGACTCGAATGGCTGAGAGGCGGGGCCCAATTGCGCGATGGCTTTCAGATGGCCGCCATCCAGCGGCACATGCTTGCCTTTCGCATCCAGAAATTCCCAGCCCAGCGCTGCCGCGGCGCCGATACCAGCGTCATTGGTGGCGCTGCCGCCGATGGCCAGGATGGCGCGCCGGGCGCCGCGGGCCTTGGCATCGGCAAGCTGCTGGCCGGTGCCGAAGGTGGAGGTCTTGCGTGGATCGCGCTCGGCCTGGGTGAGCCGCTGCAGCCCGGAGGCATCGGCCATCTCCACCACGGCGACGCCGTCGGGCGAAAGTCCATAGCGGCCCTTGATCCTGCGGCCCAGGGGATCGGCCACCATGCTTTCGATGAAGGCAAGTTGCAGGGATGGCGCCAGCACATCGAGCAGGCCTTCGCCGCCATCGGACAGCGGCATCTCCGCGATCTCGGCATCGGGATGGCTGCGCGCCAGGCCGGTGGCGATGGCATGGCACACCGCGTCGGCGGACAGGGCGTCCTTGAAGGAATCGCAAGCAACTAGGATATTCATCGCCGCCGGTTATAGAGAGATGGCTCAGCCCGCGAAACCGCCCTCGGCCAGATAGGTGATCTCTTCTTGTGTGGATATCCGGCCCAGCACGGCATTGCGGTGGGGGAAGCGGCCGAAGCGGGCAATCAACTGCTGGTGGAGACGGGCATAGTGCAGCCAGTCTTTTATCCCCGTTTCGGCCGACAGCCTTTCGCATAGCGCCACGGCGCGGGCCTGGGAGGTAGCATCTTCATGATGCTCGAAGGGCAGGTAGAAAAATAGCCGCAGCTGAGGTTCAGTTGCTTGATCGAAGCCGCGCCCGATACCCCGGTCCGCGACGTTGCGCGCCATCTCGTCGGTGGCGAAGGCATGGGCACTGTGGCGATAGATGTTGCGGGGAAACTGGTCGGTCAAAAGGACCAGCGCCAGCGCGCCGGCCGCATTGTCTTCCCATGGTGCCAATTGCCCCGTGGCGGCCGTGCCGTGCAGGGTGGCGAAGCCGTCCCGGACGGCGGCATCCAAGTCCGGATCGGCGGCAAACCAGCGTTGTGGTCCGGCCTGCCGCCAGAAGGCGATCACATCCGCGGGTCTAGCGGGCGGTTCAGTGGCGCTTGAAATACTGGACCTCGCGTTCGTGCTTTTCGGCGGCAGAGCGGCTGTTGAAGGTACCCAGGTTGCGCCGTTTACCGGTCTTAGGGTTCTTCTTGCGGGAATAGAGCCGGTACTTGCCGGATGCGAGCTTGCGGATCATGTCACACTCCTTAAATGCAAAACGGTTTGCGTGGGAGCCTGTTCCTGCTTTGATGGTCGCATGAATCTCCGTTTGGCCGCCGCCGCCCTGGCGCTCACTGTCCTTCTCGGCGGTCAGGCGCCCGAGAGACCGCCCACTGACAAACCCTCAGCC
>CAYQZM010000046.1:0-7006 GCA_964421935.1 uncultured Rhizobium sp.
ATCGCGCTGGATCAACGGCAGCAACACCGCTGCCTTTACCGCGGAAAAACCCGCAGGGTCCCTTGTAAGGAAATTGTAATCGTCGTGGCCCGGCAGCGTGTCAGGCGGCTGTTGCGGCAGACGGCCGCGTAAATGCTCCAGAAGCTGAGTGGTTCCAGCCCCCTCTCTGAACAGGGAGATTCCGCCTGCCGCCATGACGCCACAATTGCTGCTATTGCTTCCGGTTATAGGGCATTTCCGGGGTTGCGCCCTTTGCGCTCCACGGTGCAACATAACTGTTACGAGGCAAAGCCCCAGCCCCCCAAAAGGCAGCGCATGAATAAAGTCGACATACTGGACGAGCGCGATGCTCCCAGGCGTCTGTCCGCCGCCGCCGAGACCTTCAGGCGGGTGCGTGACGGCCTGAACGCCGTGATCTTCGGCCAGGACGCGGTGATTGAGGAGACTCTGGTCACCTTGCTGGCTGGCGGCCACGGCCTGCTGATCGGCGTGCCGGGTCTGGCCAAGACCAAGCTGGTGGATACCCTGGGCATCGTGATGGGACTTCAGACCAGCCGGGTGCAGTTCACGCCCGACCTGATGCCGTCCGACATCACCGGCTCGGAAGTGATGGAAGAATCCATCAGCGGCGAGCGCGCCTTCCGCTTCATTCGCGGACCGGTCTTCACCCAGCTCCTGATGGCGGACGAAATCAACCGCGCCAGCCCGCGTACCCAATCGGCGCTGCTGCAGGCCATGCAGGAAAAGCATGTGACGGTGGCCGGCGCCCGCCACGATCTGCCGCGGCTCTTTCATGTGCTGGCGACGCAGAACCCGCTGGAGCAGGAAGGCACCTATCCGCTGCCCGAAGCCCAGCTCGACCGTTTCCTGCTGCAGATCGACGTCGGCTATCCCGACCGGGAGGCCGAACGGCGCATGCTGCTGGCCACGACCATGGGCGAGGAAAAGAGCGCGGTGAAGGTCTGCGGTCCGGAGGATCTGATCGATGCGCAAAGCCTGGTGCGACGCATTCCGGTGGGCGAGAAAGTGATGGACTCCATTCTCGCCTTGGTCCGCGCGGCGCGGCCGGATTCCGACCATGACAGCGGCGTCAAAGGCATGATCGCCTGGGGCCCTGGCCCGCGCGCCAGCCAGGCCCTGATGCTGGCGGTGCGCGCCCGCGCCTTGCTGGAAGGCCGGCTTGCCCCCTCCACCGATGATGTCGTGGCGCTGGCTGGTCCCGTCTTGCGCCATCGCATGGCGCTGAATTTCTCGGCCCGCGCGGAAGGGGCGACGACTGCCAGTGTGATCGAGCGGCTCTGCGCCAGTCTCTTCTAACAAGTCTCTTCTAGGATGAGGCTCTTTTGAGTCAATTCTCGACGCTTCAACATGAAGCCGATGGCCTGTCGGCCGGTCTGCCCCCTTTGATGGTGCAGGCCGATCACCTGGCCGCCTCGGTCAGCCTGGGCGTGCATGGCCGCCGCAGGGCTGGCATGGGCGAGAGTTTCTGGCAGTTCCGCCGCTATGCCAGCCACGATTCGTCTTCCGCCATAGATTGGCGCCAATCGGCCAAGTCGCAGCACATCTATGTGCGCGAGCGCGAATGGGAGGCGGCGCAGACCGTCTGGTTCTGGCGTGATGCCTCGGCCAACATGAATTTCAAGTCGGGCGCCACATCCAAGCGCGCCCGGGCCGACTTGCTGTTGCTGGCGCTGGCCTCGCTTCTGGTGCGGGGCGGCGAACGCGTGGGCTTTGTCGGCATGGAAGGCGCGCCGGCTTCTTCCCGCCTGGCTTTGACGCGCATGGGCCGGGCCATGTTTTCGGCCAATGATGCGGCGCTGCCGCCGCGCATCGCCTTCAAGCGCGGCAACCAGCTTGTCTGGTTCAGCGACTTTCTGGATGACGGGGTGATCGAAACCATGAAGATCTTGTCGCGCCAGGGCGTGGAAGGTCATCTGGTGCGGATCGTGGATCCGGCGGAAGAGGATTTTCCTTATTCCGGCCGCACCCGCTTTGAATCGCCGCGCGGCGGCGAGGACGAGATTTTCGGCCGCGCCGAGCGGGTCCGCAATTCCTATCGCGCCCGCTTCACCGCCCATGGCGAACAGATTGCCGAAGCGGCCATGAAGCTGGGCTGGACCTCTACCGTTCATCGCACCGATCACGCGCCGCAAGGCTCCCTGATCGCGCTTCACGCCGCCATCGGCGGCACCTGACAGATGGCCGGCCTGTTGAGCCTTCCCATCAGTTTCGGTTCGCCCCGGAGCGTCGGCGAAGCCGGAGCGACCATAAATGAATCCAATGGCCTCTTTGCTGCAGATAAGTTTCGGAACGTCCTGGAGCGTCGGCGAAGCCGGAGCGACCATTAAATGAATCTAATGGCCTCTTTGCTGCAAATAAGTTTCGGAACGCCCTTAATCCTGGCGGCGCTGGCGGCGCTGCCGCTGCTGTGGTGGCTGCTGCGGGTGACGCCGCCGCTGCCCAGGCGCACCCTGTTTCCGCCGCTCAAGCTGCTGCGCGGCCTGGAAGATGAAGAGCAGACCCCCGCGGCGACGCCCTGGTGGCTTCTGCTGCTGCGCCTTCTGGCGGCGGCGCTGCTGATCGTGGCGCTGGCCGATCCGCTGCTGGGCCGCAGCCCCAAGCTCGCCGGCAACGGCCCGCTGGTGATCATCGTCGACAATGGCTGGACCGCGGCCAAAGGCTGGGAACAGCGCCAGGACCTGATGGCCGACCTGCTCCACAGCGCCCAGGGCCGCCCCGTCGCCATCATTCCCACGGCCGGCAATGCGCCGACCGGTCTGCTCAACGAAGGCGAAGCCGCGCGGATCGCCAAGGAATTGAAGCCCCAATCCTGGCCCGGAGACCGGGGAGAAGCAGCCGCGGCGCTGGGGCGTCTGAAATTTGCCGCCCAGCCGGCGATCTACTGGCTCAGCGACGGGCTGGAGGACGGCAAGAGCGCTGGTCTGCGCCGGGCCATGCAGCGCTATGGCGGCGCCACCGTCTTCGCGCCCCAGCGCTCCGCGCTCGGCCTCTTGCCCGTCGCGCGCGATGCCAGCGGCTTCTCCCTGACCGCCATCCGCGCCGAAGCCCGCAATCCCCTGGAAATCGAAGCCGGCGCGATTGGCGTCCGCGGCGAAACCCTGGCCGCCACGCGCCTTCGTTTCCGTCGCGGCGAACTGGTCGCCCATGGCCACATCGCCCTGCCGATGGAGGTGCGCAACGCCACCTCGCGCCTTTCCATCACCGGAGAAGACAGCGCGGGATCGGTGCAGCTTCTGGACAAGGGCGCCTCCCAGCGCAGCGCCGGCATCGTCTCGGAGACGGCGACATCGGAAGCCCAGCCGCTTCTCTCCGACGTTTATTATCTCGAGCGGGCGCTGTCCCCTTATGCGGAAATCGCCAAGGGCAATATCGGCCAGCTTCTGGCCAAGCATGTCTCGGTGCTGCTGCTGGCCGATGTCGCCAAAATTCCCGGTGACGATCTGCCCAAGGTGCGGGATTTCGTCACTAAGGGCGGCATCCTGATCCGCTTTGCCGGCGAACGCACCCTGGGCGGCACCGATGATCTGGTGCCGGTGCGCCTCAGGGTCGGCGGCCGCTACCTGGGCAGCGCCATGGCCTGGTCGGCGCCCCAGCACCTGGCGCCCTTCAGCGCCCAGAGTCCCTTCAATGGCCTGGAAGTGCCGTCGGAAGTGACGGTGACCCGGCAAGTGCTGGCCGAGCCCGCCAGCGATGTGCAGAACAAGAACTGGGCGCAGCTGACGGACGGCACACCGCTGATCACGGCGGCGCCGCTGGGTCAGGGCTGGATCGTGATGTTTCACATCACCGCCAGTCCCACCTGGTCATCGCTGCCGCTGTCGGGTCTTTATGTGGACATGCTCAAGCGCCTGTTGGCGCTGTCGGCCGGCACGCCGGTACGCGAGATGGCGGGCCTCACCAGCCTGCCGCCGGTCTCGCTGCTGGATGGCTTCGGCCATCCGGAAGCACCGGCGGCCGATGCCGCCCCCATCCCCGCACGCGAATTCTCCAGAACCCGCGTCTCGCCGCGCCATCCACCGGGCCTTTATGGCGCCCATGAAGTGGAGAGCGCGCTGAATGTGATGCACACGGGCGACCGGCTGTCGCCGCTGACCGGATCGTCCCAGATCTATGCCAACGCCCATGCCAAGCCGCTGGAGCCCTATCTGTTGGCTGCAGCCATGCTGCTGCTTTTGCTGGACAGCATCATCGCGCTGGGCTTGCGTGGTTTCTCACCGGCCAAGATGCGCTGGCTGGGTACGGCCACCATGCTGCTGCTGCTTTTCATGCCGCTTGTTTCCATTCATGGAGCCCGCGCCGACGCGGCCATGAACATGAAGGCGGCACTGGACACCCGCCTCGCCTATGTGAAGACCGGATTGCCGGACCTGGATTCCGTCAGTCAGGCAGGCCTGACGGGTCTGGGATTGGCGCTCACGGCCCGCACCTCCTATGAGCCGCCCGAGCCGGTGGGCGTGAATCTGGAAACCGACGATCTTTCCTTCTATCCGCTGCTCTATTGGCCGATGGATCCGCGCGAGAAAAATCTCTCGCCCAAGGCCCTGACCCGCGTCGCCGATTTCATGCGCAATGGCGGCACCATCCTGTTCGACACCCGCGACCTGACCCTGGGCGCGGTGGCGGGACCGGATTCGCCGGGCCAGCAAACCTTGCGGCGGCTGACATCCGGCCTGGATTTTCCGCCCCTGGAACAGGTGCCCGCCGATCACGTCCTGACCAAGACCTTCTATATCCTGCGCGACTTTCCCGGCCGCTGGACCGGCGGCAAGCTTTGGGTCGAGGCCATTCCCCCGGCGCCCAAGAATGGCGCCCCGCCGGCGCGCGGCGGCGATGGCGTCTCGCCCGTAATCATCGGCGGCAATGACTGGGCTTCCGCCTGGGCGATCGATCCCACCGGCCATTTCATGTTCACGCCCTCACCTGGCGGCGAACTGCAGCGCGAGATGGCCTTCCGCTTTGGCATCAACCTGGTGATGTATGCGCTGACCGGCAATTACAAAACCGACGTGGTGCACGCGCCGGCGCTGCTGCAGCGGCTGGGCGGCGAGAGAGGCGGCCCATGACGCGGCTCGCCTTCGCCCCCGTCATACCGTTCGAGATCCTGGTGGCGCTCGCCATCGCCGCGGCGCTGATCACGCTGTATGCGTTTTACATGCGCGCGCGCGGCGCCTGGGCGCGCGGCCTTGCCTTCGCCATCCTGCTGTTCGCCCTGGCCGGGCCGCTGCTGGTCAAGGAACAGCACGCGCCGCTTTCCGACGTGGCGGTGATCGTCACCGACCGCTCGCAGAGCATGTCGTTGGGCGGCCGCGCCCGGCAGGCGGAGGCGGCCCGCGCCCAGATCAAGCGGCTTCTGGCACAGCAGCCGGGCCTGGTGGTGCGCGAGACCAGCGTCACCACCACCGCCACCGGCGAGAATAACGGCACCCAGGCTTTCGCCGCCATCAACGCCGCCCTGGCCGATGTGCCGCAAAGCCGGGTTGCCGGCGCCATCCTGATCACCGATGGCCAGGTGCATGACGCGCCTTCACCCGAAACCATGAATCTGCACGCACCGCTGCAGGTGCTGATCGCCGGCAAGAAAGGCGAGCGTGACCGCAAGCTCACCGTGGAAAGCGCTGCGCGCTTTGCCATCGTCGGCCAATGGGCGGTGATGCGCCTCAGGATCGATGATCTGGGCGGCAGCGGCGAAACCAGCGCGGTGCTGGATATCCATATCGACGGCAAGCCCTTTGGCTCGCGCCTGGTGCCGGTGGGCAAGGATACCGACATCCGCATACCCATCGCGCATGAAGGCGAGAATCTGGTGGAGCTGGCGGCCGCCCCCGGACCGGCGGAGCTGACCTTGCAGAACAACCGCGCTGTGGTGACGGTGTCGGGCGTGCGTGACCGGCTGCGGGTGCTGCTGGTATCGGGTGAACCCCATGCCGGCGAGCGGGTATGGCGCAATCTTCTGAAGGCCGATCCGTCGGTGGACCTGGTGCATTTCACCATCCTGCGGCCGCCGGACAAGCAGGATGCCACCCCGATCAATGAATTGTCGCTGATCGCCTTTCCCTCACGCGAGCTGTTCCAGGAAAAACTGCGCTCCTTCGACCTGGTGGTGTTCGACCGCTACAGCGAACGGGGCGTGTTGCCGCTGGTCTATTTCCAGAACCTTGCCTCCTATGTGCAGGATGGCGGGGCGCTGCTGGTGTCTTCTGGCCCCGAATTTGCGGGTCCGGAGAGCATCTATCGCACGCCCCTCTCGCAGGTTCTGCCGGTTCAGCCCACCGGCCAGATCATCACCCAGCCCTTCAAGCCGGTGCTGACACCGGACGGCATGGCCCATCCGGTCACGCGCGAGCTGGCCGGCCGCAACCAGGACAAGACGCCGCCGACCTGGGGACACTGGTTCCGCATTATCGGCGGCAACAAGATCGCCGGCCAGACGGTGATGGCGAGCCAAGATGGGCGGCCGCTGCTGGTGCTGGACCGGGTTGGCAAGGGCCGGGTGGCCGAATTGATGAGCGACCAGACCTGGCTGTGGGCGCGCGGCTTTGAAGGCGGCGGACCGCAGGCCGAATTGCTGCGGCGCCTGGCCCACTGGCTGATGAAGGAGCCGGAACTGGAAGCCGAAGCGCTGGACGCGCAGATCACCGGCAATTCCATCCGCATCACCCGACGTACCATGGCGCCCCAGACCCCGCCGGTGACCCTGACCCTGCCGTCAGGCAAGACCCAGACCCTGACCCTTACCCATGCCGAGCCCGGCATCTGGCGGGCCGATGCGCGCGCCGGCGAGCTGGGTCTTTACCGGGCTACCGACGGCATTCTCTCCACCGTCACCGCCGCGGGGCCCCTGAACCCGAAGGAAGTGGCCGACCTGCGCGCCACCGACGAGGTGCTCAAGCCCGATGCCGAAGCCAGCGGCGGCAGCGTGCGCTGGCTGGAGGACGGGATGCCGGAAATCCGCCGGGTCGGCAAAACCGACAGCGCCAGCGGCACC
>CAYQZM010000047.1:0-2540 GCA_964421935.1 uncultured Rhizobium sp.
ATGATCATCTTTGCTCCTTACCAGCTCGCCTTGGTCATGCCGGGGATCTGGCCGAAATTGGAAAGCGAACGCAGCGCGATACGGCTCATCTTGACCTTGCGGTAATAGCCCTTGGGGCGGCCCGACAGCTCGCAGCGGTGATGGATGCGCGTCTTGGAGGAGTTGCGCGGCAGCTTGGCCAGCTTGAGGCGCGCCTCGAAGCGCTCCTCGGCCGGCACCTTCATATCGTCCGCCTTGGCCTTGAGAGCGGCGCGCTTGGCGGCATACTGGGCCACCAGTTTTTCACGCTTCTTGTTGCGGTTGATCTGGGAAGTTTTCGCCATTGGGATCAGCGCCTCAATTCGTAAAGGGGAACTGGAAGCCTTCGAGAAGCGCGCGGGCTTCCTCGTCGGTCTTCGCGGAAGTGTTGAACACGATGTCCATGCCCCACACCGTTTCGGTCTTGTCGTAGTCGATTTCCAGGAACACCACATGTTCCTTCATGCCCATGGCATAGTTGCCGCGGCCGTCGAAGGACTTGGGGTTGATGCCGCGGAAGTCGCGCACGCGCGGCAGGGCCATGGTGATCAGACGATCGACGAATTCATACATCTGGTCGCCGCGCAGCGTGACCTTGGCGCCGATCGGCAGATCCTTGCGGATCTTGAAGGTCGCGATCGCCTTCTTGGCGCGGGTCTGCACAGCCTTCTGGCCGGCAATGGCCGTCAGGTCGTTGACCGCCTGCTGGATCTTCTTGCCGTCGGAAGCCGCCTCGCCCGCGCCGATATTCAGCACAACCTTGTTCAGCTTCGGTACCTGCATGACGTTCTTGTAGCCGAACTTCTTCATCAGCTCGGCCTTGATGACATCGTTGTAGCGCTTCTTGAAGCGCGGCACGTAGCCGGCCTCGCGCGCATGCTCGCCAAGCGCCACATTGGTGCCGGTGTTCACGTCACGGCGCTTGCCGGCCTTGGCGGCCTTCGCGTCGGCGCGCGCGGCTTCCTTCGGATTCTTGCTACCAGCGTCAGACATCGAGGACCTCACCAGACTTCTTCGCGACGCGGACCCGGCGGCCGTCGCCCAGCGTCTTGTAACCGACGCGCGTGGCCGCACCCGTCTTGGGGTCGGTGAGCGCGATATTCGAAAGATGGACCGGGGCTTCCTTGGTCACGATCCCGGCCTGCTGGCTCTGGGTCTGGCGCTGGTGGCGCTTGACCATGTTCACGCCCTGGACCAGCGCACGGCTCTCCTTCGGGAAAACCTTCAGCACCGAGCCCTTCTTGCCCTTGTCGCTACCGGAAATGACAACAACCTTGTCGCCCTTGCGAATGTTGCTCATTACAGGACCTCCGGCGCGAGCGAGATGATCTTCATCTGGTTCTTGTTGCGCAACTCGCGGGTGACCGGGCCGAAGATACGGGTGCCGATCGGCTCGCCCTGGGCATTGACCAGCACCGCCGCGTTGCCATCGAAGCGGATCAGGCTGCCGTCGGGACGGCGCACGCCCTTGGCGGTGCGGACCACGACGGCCTTGAGCACTTCGCCCTTCTTCACGCGGCCGCGTGGAATGGCCTCCTTCACCGACACCACGATGATGTCGCCGACATCGGCGTACCGGCGGTGCGAACCACCCAGCACCTTGATGCACATCACGCTCTTGGCGCCGGAATTGTCGGCGACATCGAGCTCCGTGGACATCTGGATCATGACTTCTTACTCCTCAAACCCGCGCCGTTACTTGCCAACGCGTTCCAGCACTTCCCAGGTCTTGAGCTTGGAAAGCGGCCGGCATTCCTGAATGCGGACGACATCGCCCACCTTGAACTCGCCCTTCTCGTCATGGGCGTGATACTTCTTGGAGCGGCGCACCGTCTTGCCCATCACCGGATGGATAAAGCGGCGCTCCACCTGCACCACCACGGTCTTGGCATTCTTGTCGCTGACGACCGTGCCCTGCAGAATTCGTTTCGGCATCTCTTAACCCTTCGCCTGGGAGCTGCGGCGCTGCTCCGTCAACACTGTCTGGATGCGGGCGATATCGCGCCGCAAGGTGCGGATGCGGCCGGTGTTCTCCACCTGGCCGTTGGCCCGCTGAAAGCGCAGGTTGAACTGCTCCTTCTTGAGGCCCGCGAGCTGGCTCGACAGCTCATCGGCACTGTGGCTGCGGAAGTCATCCGCCTTGGACGCCGCCTTGGCGCCCTTGGCCGCCGCCTTCTTCTTGGTCGCTTTCTTGGCCATCTGATTGTTCCTTTAGAGGCCGGTACGGGTGACGAACTTGGTGGCGATGGAAAGCTTCGCCTGGCCAAGCCGCATCGCCTCGCGGGCGGTCTTTTCATCGACGCCGTCGATCTCGAACAGGATGCGGCCGGGCTTGTCCTTCGCGACCCAGTATTCCGGCGCGCCTTTTCCAGAGCCCATGCGCACTTCGGCGGGCTTCTTGGACACCGGCACGTCCGGGAAGATGCGGATCCACACGCGGCCGGCGCGCTTCATTTCACGGGTGATGGCGCGGCGGGCGGCTTCGATCTCGCGCGCGGTCAGGCGCTCGGGCTCCAGGGCCT
>CAYQZM010000048.1:0-7452 GCA_964421935.1 uncultured Rhizobium sp.
CGCGGCTGAAGAAGCATACGCCCGAGCCCAAAACCGAGCTTCAGTATGTCAATCCCTACACCCTGCTGGTGGCGGTGGTGCTGTCGGCCCAGGCCACCGACAAGGGCGTGAACAAGGACACCGAGCCGCTGTTCAAAAAAGTCAAAACTCCGGAAGCCATGGTGGACTTGGGCGAGGCGGGCCTCACCGATTACATCAAGACCATCGGGCTTTATCGCGGCAAGGCCAAAAATGTCATCGCCCTGTCCAAGATCCTGATCGAGCAGCATGGCGGCAAGGTGCCGAAGGATCGCGACGCGCTGCAGGCGCTGCCCGGTGTGGGACGCAAGACCGCCAATGTGGTGCTGAATGTCGCCTTCGGCGAGCCGACCATCGCGGTGGACACCCATATCTTCCGCGTCTCCAACCGCACCAATCTGGCGCCGGGTCGGAATGTCGAGGAGGTGGAAGAGAAGCTCGAGATGGTGGTACCGGACCAATACAAGCTCCATGCCCATCACTGGCTGATCCTGCACGGGCGTTACACCTGCATCGCCCGCAAGCCACTATGCCCGGTCTGTGTGGTGCGCGACTTGTGCCGCTTCAAGGACAAGACCAAAGAGCTTCCGCCCGAAAAGCCGAAGGCAGCTACGACGTCTTCGCGGAAGAAGACTTCAGGGCGGTGAGACAGTCGATATCGGCGGCGCTTTGCGACCTATGCGGCAGGGTCTCGACATGGCGCACCACCGCCGGAGAACCATACAGGAAAAAGAAGGCCCGGCAGTTGGCGCCGTCATAACGCCACATCTCGGTGGCGCCATCCTTGCGCACAAAGGCGGGCTTGCCGAAGGCCGCCTGCAGACCGGCGCTGGGCATATTGAGATATTGGCTGGGCTCGCCGCGCGGCGGCGCCGGCGGAATGGCGGCACCGGGCGCCGGCACAGGGGTTTTCTGGGCCGGGGCTGTACAGCCCGCGACCAGGAGCACGACAAGCAGACAGGGAAGGCGGCGGATCATGCCGCCTTCTGCCATCGTAACACCCATGCCTCAAGCGAAATGCTTGGCAATCGTCACACCCGCGTGTAATCGGGGATCTCTGATTTGAGCCGTTTTCCCGGGGGTTTCATGGTGCACCATTCCTATGACGTTGCCGGGCTGGGCAACGCGATCGTCGACATCATCGCTTCGGTGGATGACCGGTTCCTGCTGACCCACCGCATTGCCAAGGGCGGCATGACCCTGATCGACGAATTCCGCGCCAAGGATCTTCTGAAATCGCTGGCCGACAATCGCCAGGCTTTGTCGGGCCTGCATGAGATCGCCGGCGGTTCGGCCGCCAACACCATGGCAGGCCTGGCGTCGCTGGGTGGCAAGGGCTTGTTCGTGGGCAAGGTGTTCGATGACCGGCTGGGTGATGTCTTCAGCCGTTCCATGGCTGCCGCGGGCGTGGATTTCACCACGCCGCCGGCCCGCGAGGGTCTTTCCACCGCCAGCTCGCTGATCGCGGTGACGCCCGACGGCCAGCGCAGCATGAACACCTATCTGGGCGCCTGCCGCTGGCTGACGCCCGACGATGTGAATGAAGAAGAGGTGGCGCAAGCGCGGGTTCTCTATCTGGAAGGCTATCTGTGGGACGAGGAAAGCGCCAAGGACGCCTCGCGCAAGGCGATCGCCGCGGTCAGGGGCGCGGGCGGCCGGATCGCCCTGTCGGTCTCCGACAGCTTCTGCATCGGGCGCTTCCGCAATGAATTCCTCCACCTGCTGGACCGCGACGTGAACATCCTCTTCGCCAACGAAGACGAAGCCAGGGCGCTGTTCGAGGAAGAAGACTTCGACAAGATCGTCGCCGCCGCCAAGAAGTGGGGCGGCATCGCGGCCCTTACCCGCTCGGCCAAGGGCTGCGTCATCGTGCAGGAAGACATGGTGCACGAGATCGCGGCCGCGCCCGTGAGCCAGGTGATCGACACCACCGGCGCGGGCGATCAGTTCGCTGCCGGGTTTCTCTATGGCCTGACCCAGGGCAAGGGCCTGGCGGCCTGCGGCCGGCTTGGTGCTTTGGCCGCGGCAGAAGTGATTTCACATTACGGTGCGCGGCCGGAGATGCCGCTGAAGGTGCTGGCACAGAAAGCCGGGCTTATCTAAGTCACGCACCTATCAGGTGGAGCGTGACTTCGCGCCGGTGCGGCGCGTCGCGATGCTCAAAGACATAAACCCCCTGCCAGGTGCCCAGCGCCAGCCGGCCCTTGGCGACGGGAATGCCCAGCGAGACTTGCGTCAAGGCCGAGCGGATATGTGACGGCATATCGTCCGGCCCCTCGGTGGTGTGACGGAAGCGGGGCCCGCTGGTCGCCAGCCAGGCGAAGAAGTCCTGCAGATCCTTCTGCACATCGGGATCGGCATTTTCCTGGATCAGCAGCGAGGCGGAGGTGTGGCGGATGAAACAGGTCAGGAGCCCGTCCGCGATTTTCGCACCCCGCACAAAATCGGTGGCCTCATCGGTAAACTCGTAAAGCCCCGGACCCCTGGTCGGGACGGTGATGGTGTGGAAAGCTTGGTTCATCGTTATTTCCGCAAATATACATCTTTGCCCTGCCCTTCGCTTACGCTCCGGGCGTTCGGCGCTCAAATCGGTCCACCGGACCGATTTGCCGCTTACGCGGACGCGCCTCACTTCCGCAAATACACATAAAGCGCGCCACCCCCGCCATGCTTGACATGCGCGGGCTGAACGCTGGCGATCAACGCCGCAAGCTCCGGTTCGTTCAGCCAGCGCGGCACCATCTGTTTCAGCACGCCATGGTCCGACATCATCCAGGGCGCATTCTCGTCATTCTTGGGATTGCCCTTACCGGTGATCACCAGCACCAGCCGATAGCCACGCGCATGAGCGGCGGCCATCCAGGTGAACAGGGCGCGATGAGCCGCCCCCTGCGTCATGCCATGCAGGTCGATGCGCGCGTCCGGTTCCACCAGCCCGCGCCGTAACTTGTCCTGGGTCGCGCCATTGACGCCGCTGGGGCCTTTGACGGCCGCCTTGGGCTTTGCGCTGCGTTTGGGCGGCACCGGTTTGATCGGAAGCGCCGCGCGGAAATTCTGCTCGAACAGCTTGCGCTCGTCCTCGCTAATGATCCGCCGCTTCACGAAGCAAAATCCTCGGCCGCGCCCAGCCGCTGGGCCAAAGCGTTGGGCAGCAGCAGATAGAGTTTTCCCGGCGCCTTCATAAGCCCGGCCCGGCGTTCGGCATCCGCGCCGAAGCCGAAGAAAATATCGGCGCGGGGCCCGCCCCGGATGGCGCCACCCGTGTCTTCCGCGATCATCAGCCCATGCACCGGATCGGGACCATCGGCGGCGACATAGAAAGGCGCACCCAGCGCATGGATCCGCGCATCCACCGCGATACTGGCCAAAGGCGTCAGCGCCGCGCCCAGGCTGCCGGCGCTGCCCAGCGCCGGATCACCGAGCGCGCGCTCTTGAAAGAAGATGTAGCTTTTGTCCGTCTCCATCACGCCCCGGGCGCGATCGGGATGCGCCGCCAGCCAGGCGCGAATGGTCTGCAACGAGACTTCCTCGCGCGTCAGCGCGCCATCGGCAATCAAGGTGCGGCCGATGGCCGTATAAGGCTGGCCATTCTCGCCGGCATAGGCGATGCGCATGGTGTTCCCATTCTCGAACAGGGCACGGCCTGAGCCCTGGATCTGCAGAAAAAAGAACGCGATCGGATCGTCGGTATAGAACAGCACCGGCGCCGGCGGCGCCTTAGCGTTGATTTCCGCGCGGGTGGCATAAGGCACCAGGCGGTGACCATCCACCCGGCCGGATATATGCTCGCCCCGAAGCTTGGGATTGAACGCGCCAAGCTCGGCGCGCACCAGGTCGTCGGGAATGCCATAGACCGGCGTCTGGAAGGTCCCGCCCCGTGTGCGGCGGCCGCGGATTTCCGGCTCATAATAGCCGGTGAACAAGGCATCGCCGTCCACCGCATAGACCGTGAAATTCTTTTCAAAGAACGTGCGTGGGTCGCCTTGAGCAGACCCGCACACGGCGCGCCAGTCGGCCACCGTGCCCGCATAGCCGGCGCCGCCCATCGGCGTGGCATCCGGCTTGGGCATCAGGATCGCGCAGCCGCGCTGGAAGGAGGCCAGCGACGCCTCCAGCCTGGCATCCCTCCAGCCCGGCAGGGCGGAGAAATCGCTGCGCGTCAGCCGCAGCAATAACGGCGGCTGTACAACCTGCGGTTTTTGTCCCGTACAAGCCGCCAGCAGAAGCAACAGCGCCGGAAGGGCGGCCGCAAATCTCATTCCGGCAGTTCGCCCGACGTCGCCACCAGGGTCCAGTTGGGGTCGGTCGAATCCAGATTGCGCTCGAAGGTCCAGACGTCGGTGACCGTGTTGCTGCCGGCATCGCCAGAAAATTCGGCCGTGAAAGCCACCGTGATTTCCGCGGTGCGACCATGAAGCGCCGAACCGACGAAGCGGGCATCATGCAGTTTTATCAAGGTTGGCGCGGGGCTCGTACGCGCGTTGATGCCGACATCAAACGCCGCATAGACGTCAGCCGAGAGCAGCGGCCGCAGGGCGGCGCGGTCGCCGGCGGCAAAGGCGGTGACGATCTGGGTATAGGCCTCCCGCGCGCCAGTCAGGAACTTCGGGGTGTCGAAGGCAGGATCAGCGATCTGGATATCCAGAAGCCCGTTGGATGAAGCCACGGGCTCGCTGGCCGCCGGTGGTGCCACAGGCGCCAGGGTGCCCCGCTGCACCGGCGGCTGCGGTTGCGGCTGCGGCTCGTGCCCCGTGCGCCGGCCCAGCACCGTGTAAAGGCGGAACAGGATGATGGCTGCCACCAAGGCGGCGGCCAGAAGTCCTAGTGTTTGTGCATCCGGCATGCGAAACCCGCAAAAAATGTGATCCGCCCCGCCACGGGGGCGACCCTAGCCGCCGCGGAAAGGTGTGAAAAGCGCTTTTGCTTGCCCCTTTGGCGCGTTCCGTGGTAGCGCGCGGGCCCGGGAGCGGCCGGCAACCGAGCAACGCAAGGACCTGCCGGCGCGACCAAGCAATAAATCCAAGAAAGACCGACCATGAGCAGCGAAGGCACCTTCAATCCGGCAGCAGGGGCACCCGAAGGCCAGCCGGCCATGCCGAACCTGCAGATCGTGGCCCAGTACATCAAGGATCTATCCTTCGAAAATCCCGGCGCCACCGTCAATCTCACCGAACGGCCGCAGATCGAGCTGGGCGTGGATCTGAATGCCAGCCGGCTGTCCGAACAGGACATGTTCGAGGTCGAACTCAAGATCCGGGTGGATGCCAAAAGCCAGGGCCGTGCGCTGTTCCTGCTGGAAGTCGCCTATGCCGGTGTGTTCCGCCTGACCAATATGCCGGACGTCGCCACCCAGCAGATGATCCTGCTGATCCAGGCGCCGCACATGCTGTTCCCCTTCGTCCGCCGCATTGTCGCGGACGTGGTGCGCGACGGCGGCATGCCGCCCCTGATGATCGAGCCGATCGATTTCCTGGCGCTGTATCAGGCCCGGGTGGCGCAGGCCGCCGGCCAGCCGCAAGGCACGGCCTAAACTTCACGCGTTAGGCGTTCCAGAGCGTCTTTTCGCCAAGCTCCTTGGCCACGAAGGTGGCATGGAGCTCGAGCTCCAGTTCGGTGATCAGCGGCGCCAGCTTTTCGGGGCGCTGGCGCGCGGCCCGGACGACGGTTTCCGTCACGGCGGCGGCGATTTCCACCGGCGCCAGCATCAGGCCACGTTGGCGCCCACCCACCAGTTCCAGATAGATTTCGGCGGTAAGCTGGGCGTCCAGCAGGGCGCCATGCTTGGTGCGGGCCGTCAGATCCACACCGAAGCGCTTGCAGAGCTCATCCAGGGAATAGCGCGCGCCGGGGATCTTGCGCTTGGCGATCTCGATCGTGTCGATGGCGCGTGACAGGGGGATCGGCTGGCGGCCGATACGCGAGAGCTCTGCATTGATGAACTTGATGTCGAAGCTGGCATTGTGGATCACCAGTGGTGAGTCCCCCAGAAATTCCAGGAACTCCTCCGCCACATGGGCAAATAGCGCCTTGTCGGCCAGGAATTCGGCGGACAAGCCATGCACGCGCTGGGATTCGATCGGAACGTCGCGTTCGGGGTTCAGATAGAATTGCAGGGTGCGGCCGGTGGGAAAGTGATCCATCAGCTCGACACAGCCGATTTCAACGATCCTATGGCCGTCGCCCGGCTCGAAGCCGGTCGTTTCCGTATCGAAGACAATCTCACGCATGCAGCTTCGCCCGAATATCAGCCAGGATCATTTTCACCTGTTCACGGGCGTGATCCAAGCCCTTGTCGGTCACGACCAGATAATGGGCCTGTGAGCGCTTTTCCGCGTCGCTGAGTTGGCGCGCCAAAAGCGCTTCGAACTTGGCTTCGGTCATGCCCGGCCGCGCCAGCACGCGCTGGCGCTGGATATGTTCCGGCGCGGTTGCCACTACCACCGCATCCACCGGGAGCCCGGTTTCCAGCAGCAGCGGAACATCCAGCACGACGATGGACGCATCCGTATTCTCGAGAAACACGTCCCGCTTCTCGGCCACCAGTGGATGCATCACGCCTTCCAGCCGCGCGAGCGCCGAAGGATCGGCCGCTATGATTTTCGAAAGCGCCGCCCGGTCGACGATACCGTTCCTGGTCGCGCCTGGAAAAGCCGCCTCGATCATGACTGCCGCTTCGCCGGCATAGAGCGCATGGATGGCGGCATCGGCATCGAACACCGGAATGCCTTCGGCGGCGAAAAGCTTGGCCGTTTCGCTTTTGCCCATCCCGATCGAGCCGGTCAGGCCGATCACGAACGGTTCAGGCCCTGGCACGCAACACCTTCACCAGCGCCTCGCGCAGGGCGGCCGTGACCTTGGGCTTGATGGCGAAGAAAGCTTCGAACGACGGCGCCGCCTGATGCATCAGCATACCCAGACCATCGATGGTTTTGTGACCGCGCGCGGCAGCATCCTTCAGCAGCTGGGTTTCCAGAGGGCTGTAAATGATGTCGCAGACCGCCGCAGCTTTCGGTAATGGGTCCAGGGCAAGGGTCAACGGCGGATTACCCGTCATCCCGGCACTGGTGGAGTTGACCAGCAGCCCAGCCTCGGGTGCGACCTTTGTCCAGTCCGTCAGTGCGCCCGGTTCGAGCCGGGCTTTGACCTGTGGCGCCAAGGCCCCTGCCAGGGTCGCCGCTCTTTTGCTGTCGCGGTTGAGCAGGTGGATCCTCGCCGCGCCCAGCATGTCCAGCGCCAGAATGGCGCCCCGCGCCGCGCCGCCCGCGCCCAGCAGCACCACGGTCTTGCCGCTCAAGGTACCGATCTCTTCGCGTAAGGATTCCGCCAGGCCAAGGCTGTCGGTGTTGCGGCCTTCCATTCTGCCGTCACGGAAGACCAGCAGATTGGCGGCACCGGCCGCCTTGGCCGCTGCATCCACGCTGTGCGCCATGGCGA
>CAYQZM010000049.1:0-12888 GCA_964421935.1 uncultured Rhizobium sp.
ATCTCTATGGGGTTTAATGGGGACGGGTCTTTACGGAGAACGCTCCGCGCCCCACCCTTTTTGGGTGTGTTGGGCTAAGGAGCCGATTTGGGGCTCATGGCCGACCATCTCTGATCGCGGCAGGAGTCCTAAGTAGCAACACTATTACCAGTCTCCGGTTGAAGCGCAACTAATTCCCATGCCCCCGGACGGTTACTGATCATGCGTTGATGGTGACTGATTGGGCGACGAAGCACTCCCTGTTCTGTGCAAAAATTGCGCTGATCTGCGCCACAGGGAATGGGGCGAGAAAAAGCAGACTGTTGTGGACTTACGGATAGCCTCGTGCCGGCGCGTATCCCGAATCTGTAGAAATTCGCTGTTAAATTCCCTGAGAACAGTGAATTCGGCGAGCCATTGTGCCATGGCAACATGAATGCGGGACATCGCCCAGGTTTCGGCCAAGCGGCACCGAGGGGAATACCGAGGCTGCCAACGGTGCCGGCGACTTCGCGCAAACACGAACCGGTCTCGAAACACGCTCTCTGAAAAATCCGGAAATTGGCCGACGTGGGCCAGAGACTGGCGCCCAGGCGGCGTCACACAGGGGCGGTCATATCAGCGGTTTGGTGCTCTGCAGGGCGGCGTGCCCGCCACAAGCGCCGCAATGTCGAGGTTTCTCAGGGCACTTCGGAAATTGCCCTCCGTCCGTGGACTGGATGGCTGCCAACCAGATGTTCGAACTCAAGATGCAGAAATCGAGGGCATTCGGAAATGGAGGTTCGCATCCTAATTCCCCCCTGTTATTTCGTGGCCCAAATCAATCGATTGCCGGTGGTGGTCCAACTGGGATTCGAACCCGAGCTGCAGGAAATTGGACAGAGCAAGTTCGAATCCTACATGCCGCTAAAGAACCAGTCTCTGAATTGGGGAGGCATATTCAATCCGGAAATCGGAGCTGCCAATCCAGAGACTGCCGGCTGCAAGGCGCCGAATTTGCTCGCAGAATTGCCTGATCTTGGTCTCTCACGACCGAGTTGTGGCCGAAAGTACCGGATCTTCCGGGAGATTTTTGGGACAGTAAAAATCGCGGAATAGAGCCACTTTGCTGTGGCTGGGGGACTAGGATTCGAACCTAGACAACCAGAGTCAGAGTCTGGGGTCCTACCGTTAGACGATCCCCCATCAGGGCCGTTGGCCCGCCGGGACCGCCCCTTTAGACTAGCCGGGCAGCCCTTGCAAGCTGGCCCTTGCAAGCCAAGCCCTTGCAATATCGGGTTTTCGGGCGATTTTCTCCCTCCCCAAGGCCGGCCCAGGCCGTGCTAGCTTGGACCCTCGCGGCGCGCCGCCGCCTTACGGTCCCAAATGCACGGAAAACCCCAGAAATCGAGAATGCCCGACCGCAGCGCGCCGCTGCTGGCAGTGCTCGATCTGGGTACCAACAATTGCCGCCTGCTGATCGCTATGCCCGCCATCGTCCGGGGCGGCCAGCCGGGCGGCTTCCGCATCGTGGACTCTTTCTCCCGCATCGTCCGGCTGGGCGAGGGGGTCAGCCGCACCGGTCTTCTGTCCGAGGCCGCCATCGACCGGACCATCGCCGCGCTCAAGGTCTGTGCCGACCGCATCGCCAAGCACAATGTCCGCCAGGTGCGGGCGATCGCCACCCAGGCCGCGCGCCTGGCTGCCAATACCGAGAGCCTGGTCCGCCGTGCCAAGGCGGAAGCGGGACTGGATCTGCACGTGATCTCGGCCGAGGAGGAGGCCGCGCTGGCGGCGGAAGGCTGCGCGCCGTTGATCGGACGCAAATACCGGGGCGCGCTGGTGTTCGATATCGGCGGCGGCTCGACCGAAATCATCTGGCTGCAGAAAAGCCCGAACGGGCCCAGACAGAAACTGGCGGCCTCGATCCCCCTGGGCGTGGTCAGCCTGGCGGAGAATTACGGCGCCGCTTCCACCAGCCGTGTCGGCTTTGATCGCATGCGGCTGGACCTGATCGCCCGTTTCAAACCGCTGGCCGAGCAGATGGCGGCTGCGGACGAGCCCTTCGACGTTCGCCGGCATCATCTGCTGGGCACCTCCGGCACCGTCACCACGCTGGCCGCCATCGCCCTCAAGCTGCCGCGCTACAACCGCACCCGCGTGGACGGCAGCTGGCATGAGACCGCACACATGTTGCGGGTGGTAGAGCGGCTGGTGGGTCTGGACACCGAAGCCCTGGCCAGGATCGGCAGCATCGGGCATGAACGCGCCGATCTGATGCTGCCCGGTTGCGCCATCTTTGCCGCCATCTGCTCGCTCTGGCCTTCACCGGTGCTGCGGGTGGCCGATCGTGGTCTGCGCGAAGGCATGTTGCGTCGCCTGATGAAGGAACTGCCGCGGGAGCTTGCATGAGTGAGGGTGACGCTTCTGGCCGCGGCCGCGTGCCGGTCAAGGTCAAGAAGGATAGGGGCCGCACGGCCTCCTCGCGCGCCTGGCTGAAGCGCCAGCTCAACGACCCTTACGTCGCCGCCGCCAGGGCTAAGGGCTACCGCAGCCGCGCCGCCTTCAAGCTGCTGGAGCTGGATGAAAAATTCCATCTGCTGAAGAAGGGCGCCAAGGTGCTGGATCTGGGCGCGGCGCCCGGCGGCTGGAGCCAGGTGGCGGCGGCCCGCGGCGCCGCGGTGGTGGCCGCGGACGTGCTGGAGATCGAGCCGATCCCCGGCGTCACCTTCTTCCAGGTCGATCTCACCGATCCCGACGTGCCGGCCATGCTGAAACAGGCCCTGGACGGTCCCGCCGACCTGGTGCTGACCGACATGGCCGCGCCCACCACCGGCCATCGCGCCACCGACCATATCCGTACCACCGCCCTGGTGGAGATCGCGCTGGAGGTTGCGGAAGACACGCTCAGACCTGGCGGGGCCTTTGTCGGCAAGGTCTTCCAGGGCGGCTCTTCGAATGTGCTTCTGGCGCGTCTCAAGCAGGCCTTCCGCGAGGTCAAGCACGTCAAGCCCCGGGCCAGCCGGGCGGAGTCGGTTGAGCTTTACGTGGTGGGATTAGGCTATAAGGCCAAAAAATAATTCCCGGCCCCGGGAATAAAACGCCACCGGCGAAGGTCTTGTGTTGTCATGGATGACCGGCGCCAACGCTTTGAAGCCCTGGCTCTGCCGCATATGGATGCGGCCTACAACCTGGCGCGCTGGCTCTCCCGCTCGCCGGTCGAGGCCGACGATATTGTCCAGGATGCCATGCTGCGGGCTTTCCGCGCCTTTGACGGTTTTAGGGGTGGCGACATCAAGGCCTGGCTGCTGACCATTGTGCGAAACTGCTGGCTGAGCACGGCCGCCGGCAACCGCCGGCGGGCCCATGCCAGCCTGGAGGATCAGGAACTGCCGGCGACAGAAGTCAGTCCGGAAGATGCGGCCATTCGGGCCGGGGCCCACCGGCGGATGGACCTGTTGATCGCGCAGCTTGCACCGGAATTCCGCGAGGTCTTGATCCTGCGTGAGATGGAGGATCTGAGCTACCGCGAAATCGCCGAGATCACCGGCACGCCCATCGGCACGGTGATGTCGCGCCTGGCCCGGGCCCGTACCCAGTTGCGCGAAAGCGCGAAGGACGTCCTATGAGCTGTGACCACATCCTTGCGACCCAAAGCTATCTCGATGGCCAATTGAACGGCGCGGAAAGTGATGCGGCCGAGCGCCACTTGCAGACCTGCTTCGAATGTCAGCAATTCGCCGCCCAGGCGGCCGATCTCAGCGATGCCTTGCGCAATGCCACGCGCCATCCGGCGCCGGAATTCCTGCGCGCCAGGGTGCGGGCGGCGCTGAGGCGCGAAGCCGCGCCCAGCAAAGTGCGCGCCTTCTGGTGGGGCGCCGCCAGTGGCGGCGGCGCTTCAGCACTGGCGGCGGCGCTGGCGCTGTTCCTATTCCTGCCGCCGTCCGCGGCCAGCCTGGCGGAGGCGGTGGCCGATGCGCATGCCCGCGCCCTGACCAGCGGCAAGACGATCATGGTGGCGTCCAGCAACCATCATGTCGTCAAGCCCTGGCTTGCCGCCCATGCCGGCCTGTCTCCGCCCGCCACCGATTTTGCCGCGCAGGGCTTTGTGCTGACCGGTGGCCGGACCGACACTATCGCTGGCGACAAGGCGGCGGTATCGGTCTACGCCCATGGCAACCATGAGCTCGACCTCTTTACCTGGGTGGCGAAGGGTGGAGCGCTGCCCCGATCCACCACGGTTCGCGGCTTCCACACGGCTTTCTGGAAGGAAGGCGATCTGAACTTCGCCGCGGTGTCCGACATGGACGAAGCCGCGTTCCAGAAATTCGTCGAACTGGCGCGGGAATAAATCGCCAGTCCGCGCAGTCTCCTTCCCGAAATCTGGAGGCTGCAATGACGGAATCTTTTTCAAGGCGCGAGGCGCTCAAATGTATGGGACTCAGCGCCGGTACTTTATTCACCTTGTCGGGTGGCATTCTCACCGCTATCGATCCGGCGCAGGCGCAAACTGAAGCGCCGTTGTTCCTGCAGATCAGCGACACCCATATCGGCTTCAACAAGGAAGCCAATCCCGATGTGGCCGGCACGCTGCGCCAGGCCATGGACAGGGTCAGCGCCCTGCCGCAGCCGCCGGCCCTGGTGCTGCATACCGGCGATGTCACCCATCTTTCAAAAGCCAGTGAGTTCGATTCGGCCAACCTGCTTCTGTCGCAGATGAAGGGCGAACTTCATGTCGTGCCGGGCGAGCATGACGTCACCGATGGCCCGGGCACCGAGTTCTTCGCGCGCTTCGGCAAGCCATCGGGCAATCGCGGCTATTACAGCTTCGACTATCAAGGCGTGCATTTCATCGCCTTGATCAATGTGATGAATTTCAAGCCTAACGGTTTGGGCGCACTAGGCGATGACCAGCTTGCCTGGCTCAAGGACGATCTGGCCGGACGCTCCGCCAGCCAACCCATCGTCGTCTTCGCGCATATGCCGCTCTGGACCATCTATCAGCCCTGGGGCTGGGGCACGGCGGAGGGCGAGGAGATCGCCCAGATGTTGCGCCGCTTCGGCTCGGTCACGGTGCTGAACGGACATATCCATCAGATCGTGCAGAAGGTGGAAGGCAACATCCTGTTCCACACCGCCCGCTCCACCGCGTTTCCGCAGCCCCTGGCTGGCAACGGGCCCGGGCCGGGACCGATGGTGGTGCCGTCCGCCGAACTGCCGGGAATGCTTGGCGTCACCATGGTGACGCGGGCCATGCCGCTGGCGCTGACCGACAGCACCCTGGCTTAAGGAGAAGAAGATGAAGCTGTTTGTCACTACCTTCGTGCTGTTGCTTGGCGCACAGGCGGCGAATGCCGAAGACGTTTCGATCCTGATCAAGAACTTCGACTTCGGGCCGATGAACGTCACCGTCGCTCGCGGCACCACCGTGGTCTGGAAGAACCTGGACGGCGAGCCCCACACGGTGGCGAGTGCTGACGGGCTCTTCCGGTCGCAGGCGCTGGATCAGAACGACAGTTATCGCTTCACCTTCGATAGGTCTGGGACATTCCGGTACATCTGCTCGATCCATCCCAACATGCGGGCAACGATCACGGTCAAGTAGCCGGATAAGCAAAAGCTCCGGCGGGTGACCGCCGGAGCCTTTGCGCAAACGGACCGCGATTACGGCGAAGACTTCAGGGTGATCGAGCCGATGCCGGCCGCCACGTTCAGGCCCTTGTTGCCTTCGATCGAAAGCGGCTGCAGGGCGATGGACTTGTTCAGGCCGCCGACCAGCACATTGGCGCCCAGACCCACGCCGATGGTGGCATTGGCGGTGGCGCCGGCATAGGTGCCCGACAGCGCGCCCGGGCCGACGTCCGAGGTCGGCGCGAACACGCCCCACACCAGGATGCCGCCTTCGGTATAACCGATATCGACGCCGAACTTGTTGATCGTGCCGACGTAATGCTCACGCGGATGACCGCTGGGGCGATAGGTGCAATGCAGGTCTTTGGACGACCCGAAGATGAAGCCAAAACCGCTGGACACGTTGCAGGTCAGGTCGCCGACCTTGACGCCGGCGGGGGCCGCATCGGCGGCGGAGGCAATGGCAAGCCCGGCCACAGCGACGGCGGCGCCAAGCATCAGATGAAATGATTTCATGACTCTCTCCTTTAAGGGGGTAATGGGGACTCGGGGTATCGGCCGATCACGTCGGCATTAACGCAGGTCTCCCCCAACGGGTTCCCCGGCGCACAACAAACCTGTTGTATTACAGGTGCTTAAGGCCGGGTTCCGCGGCCTCTTGCACCATTCTCAGACCGCTGGTACAGGCTCGGCGCTCCAATGGGAGCGAACGCATGACCGGTCCAGACATCCGCGAAGCCCTGACCTTCGACGATGTTCTGCTGGTGCCGGGCGCCTCCGAAGTCCTTCCCACCCAGGTTGATACCCGCACCCGTCTGACCAAGACGGTCGAACTGGGCATTCCCCTGGTCTCCGCCGCCATGGACACCGTGACCGAAGCAGGCCTTGCCATCGCCATGGCCCAGGCCGGTGGCATGGGCGTGATCCACAAGAACCTGGATGTCGAGGAACAGGCCGAGCAGGTCCGCCGCGTCAAGCGCTTTGAAAGCGGCATGGTGGTCAATCCGGTCACCATCGGTCCGGGTGCCAGCTTGGCCGATGCTTTGGCGCTGATGCAGCGGCACCACATTTCCGGCGTGCCGGTGGTGGAAAATCCGGATTCCAAAGGCGCCGGCAAGCTGGTGGGCATCCTCACCAACCGCGATGTGCGCTTTGCCGCCGATCCGCGCCAGAAGGTTTCGGAACTGATGACCAAGGACAGGTTGGTCACGGTGCGCGAAGGCGTGCAGCCCGACGAGGCCAAGCGCCTCTTACATCAGCACCGCATCGAGAAGATCCTGGTGGTGGACGACGCCTATCGCTGCGTCGGCCTGATCACGGTGAAGGATATTGAGAAAGCGCAGAAATATCCGAATAGCTGCAAGGACGAACGCGGCCGGCTGCGCGTGGCCGCGGCCACCGGCGTCGGCGAAGACGGCTATGCCCGCGCCATGGCGCTGATCGATGCGGAATGCGATGTGATCGTGGTGGATACCGCCCATGGCCATTCCAAGGGCGTGATCGAGGCCATCAGCCGCATCAAGAAGGCCAGCAACTATGTGCAGGTCGCCGGCGGCAATATCGCCACTGCCGAGGCCGCCAAGGCGCTGATCGACGCCGGCGCCGACGCGGTGAAGGTGGGTATCGGCCCCGGCTCGATCTGCACCACCCGCATCGTCGCTGGCGTGGGTGTACCCCAACTCACCGCCATCATGGATGCGGTCAGCGTCGCCCATGCTGCTGGTGTGCCGGTGATCGGTGATGGCGGCATCAAATATTCCGGCGACCTGGCCAAGGCGCTGGCGGCTGGCGCCGATGTGGCGATGGTCGGCTCGCTGCTGGCGGGCACCGAAGAGTCACCCGGCGAGGTGTTCCTCTATCAGGGCCGTTCCTACAAGGGCTATCGCGGCATGGGCAGTGTGGGCGCCATGGCGCGCGGCTCGGCCGACCGCTATTTCCAGGCCGAAGTGCGCGACGCGCTGAAACTGGTGCCCGAAGGTGTCGAAGGCCAGGTGCCGTACAAGGGACCAGTGTCCGGCGTGGTGCATCAGATCATCGGAGGGCTGCGCGCCGCCATGGGTTATACCGGCTGCAAGACCATCGAGGACTTCCACCGGAATGCGAAATTCGTTCGCATCACCGGCGCGGGCTTGCGCGAGAGCCACGTGCATGACGTGACGGTCACGCGGGAAGCGCCGAATTACCATCCGGGCGGTCAGTAAGCCCCGTCAGCGTTCCAGCTTCGCCGCTTGCAGCAGCATGATCGTCTTCATGTCGACGATCTCGCCTTGCGCGATCATGCCAACGGCTTCGTCCAGGGTCATCTCGAGCACTTCGATATCCTCGCCCTCATGCTCGTGGCCGCCGCCGGCCTGGCGCGGCGCGGTGCAATCATAGTCCGCCAGGAAGCAGGAGGCCTGTTCCTTCACCGCGCCGGGGCTGACGAAGCAATGCGCGGCCAGCCGGGCGTTGGCGATGGTGATGCCGGCTTCTTCCATGGCTTCGCGCACGATGCAGGTCTCGGGCGTGTCGCCGTCCAGCTTGCCGGCAATGGCCTCGATCAGGGGGCGGCGGAAGCCGGCTTCGAAGGCCGGCCAGCGGAATTGGCGGATCAGCAGGACACGGCCGCGGGCGCGATCCAGCGGCAGGACCACCGCGGCATCACCGATGTCGTAGCTCTCCCGCACCTGGTGCTGCCAGACGCCATCGCGGCGCTGGAAGTCGAAACTTGCCCGTCGCAGGGTGTAGTGATTATCGGAGAGGGTCTTCAGTTCACGCAGCCGGACACGGCCGCTGATATCGTCTTTTGCCATTGAAACTTCTTCATGCTCGTTCCGGTTCGGCCGGGTCTTCACGCTAGTCATGGACATGCACCACCGCAAGTTTGTCGGAATAGAAACGATGCCAGCCGGGTGTGGCATCCAGCAGCTTCACCACCGGCTGCTCGGCGCGAAAGATCGTCCAGCGCGCATGATAGAAGGCCAGGGTCGAGGCCAGCGCGTCCTTGTCTGGTTCGGTGACGGCTGCGTAGTTGCCCAGGAAGATGTCGCCATAGAGATCGGCGCGGCTGTCAATAAAGGGCCTGACCCCGTTCCAGATCAGATAGCCGCCGAAGGCATAATCGTTCACCACCGGGGTTTCGCGCACGAAGCGCGGAACATGGGCAAGCGCCGTGGCAGGCGAGACGGGATCATCGCCCCGCGCGACAGGCATGGCCAAACGCGCGATCACCAGCAGGGCAAAGCCGATCACCGCCAAAGGCGTGTAGAGGGGATTGCTGTTGCCATGGGCTGCCGGCCAGGGCTCTGTCAGGAACGGCGTCAGCAGGACGGGCGCCGTCACGCCCAGCAACATCTGATGGCGGCCGTGACTGAGGGCCAGCCACAGGATCGCCAGCAGGATCACCAGGCGCGGGCCGGCGATGCGAATGCGGCCCGCCGCCAGGACGGCGATCGTCACCAGCAGAGTGATGGCAAAAGGCGAGAGCGTGGTGAAGTCGCTGGCCTGCCATTCGCCGATCCGGCCGATGCCGGCCATTCCCGTCAGATGCAACGGGAACAGCAGGGTCTGCACGCCGAACGGCGTCAGCATCGACGCCGCAATGGCTGCGATCAGAAACAGGCCCCAGGTCAATGCGGCGCGGGGGCGGTCGGCGGCTTCGATCACCGCTTCGCCGGCCAGGGCCGCGGCCAGCGCCAGACCGAAGGCGAAACTGGCATGAAGATTTGCCCATAGCGGCATGACCGCAAGCAGAGCCAGAGGCGGGGCGCCATCCTCCTCGCGCGCCGCGGCGAGACCCGCTGTCCATAACGCCAGCAACGGCAGCGCCAACATGTGCGGCCGCGCCAGCAGCGATCCGGTGACGCAGCAAAGGCCCAGCACCACCGCCAGCAGTGCGGGAATGAAATCGGTTCGTCCCCGCACGAACCAGCCGACGATGCCGGCCGTCAGCGCGGCTGAGCCGGCGAACAACAGATGGATCGCCTGCCAGCCGCCCGCGCGTGAGGCCAGGGCCATCGCGATTTCGGCCAGCCATTCCTGGGTGTGCCAGGGCGTGCCCGCCGCGGTGTAGGAGAAGACATCGGCGCGCAGGATCTGGTGATGCGCCAGCATCCATTCTCCGGCGCGGATGTGCCAATAGGTGTCGCTGTCGTTCAGGAGGCCGGGCGCGAAGGCGGCAACAGCAAAAGCCGCCAGCCCCGCGAACAGGGCAAAGGGCAGGGCGGGGGCGGGCGCACGCATGAGCCCGAAATTACCCTCCAATCCTGACTTTAAGGTTTAGGGCCTCAGAACAGCCCAGCGGGGTCGGAAACCATTGGTTTTGCTCGCTTCGTGGACTTTGCGCGCGCCTCGGGCGTCAGGGTCCAGCGGACATCTTCGACGGTCTTCAGGCAGGCCTTGGCCTCAGCAGGCGAGCCGGCCAGCCAGGCCTGCCAATCCTCCTCGGCCAGCATCGCCGGCATGCGGTCGGTGGGCAGACCGGTCAGAAGCGTGTTGGCGGGAACCGTAACCATCACACAGGCGAAGAAGACTTCGAGCTGTTCCGCCACCTTGAACTGCCGCCACAGGAAGGCGATGCCGATGGGGCCGGCGGGCTTGACCACATGCTGTGCGCCGCTTTCCGGCGCTTCATTGAAGGTCTCGACGATCACGATGCCGCGCTGGCCGTCACGGAAGGCGGGGGCAAAGGCCGGCACGCTGTCGATGGTCTCACCGCGCGCATGGATCGGCTGGGGCCGTTTCCAGTCCTTCGGATGGGGAAAGCCCCAGCGCATCGGGAGTACGCGCCGCGCGCCAGCGTCTGACACGATCACCGGCACCGCGCCCATCACGCGATAGGTGAGGATGCGATCGTCGGGATCCGGATCGGACCAGGCGAAATCAACGATCTTGGTCCAGGAAGCTTTGGCTGTGAACTTTCCACACATAATCGCAGCCTATCAGATTCGGGGCGGCGCCGTTTCCCGCATCGTCAGAAACACGGGAAGAACCGCGAGCCCGACCACGGCGATCATCACGCCCGGCATCACCGGCCATCCGGTCCGCTCCACCAGCAACTGCGCCAGATAAGGCGTGAGCCCGCCAAAGATGGCGGTGGCGGTGGTGGTGCCCAGCGCCAGCCCGCTGAGCCGGCCTTCGCCCGGGAACTGTTCGGCGGTCGCGACCGCGCCCACCGCGCTGACCCCGCCGGCGACGGCGGCCAGCGCAACCGCGCCGGCGAGCGCGCGTCCCTCCGATCCGCTGGCCATCAGCCGGAACAGGGTGACGGGCAGCACGGCGCTGGAGAGACACAGGCTCACCAGCACGGGCTTGCGGCCCCAGCGGTCGCACAACAGCCCCACCAGGGGCGTGACCAGGATCACCACCACTGCCGCCAGGGTGGAAAGCCAGAGCGCCGCACCTTCGCTCAGCGCACCGGCCGAGGTGAGGAAGGCCGGCACATAGGTGATGCCGACATAATAGGTGATCGAGCCCAGGGCCGAGATGGCGAAAGAGCGGAAGATGGCCTTGCGATGATGCGCCAGGGTATAACGCAGCGGGTTCTTGGGCGCGGTTCCTTCAGCCTGCTGGCGCTCGAAGTCCGGCGATTCTTCCATGGCGGTGCGCGCGATCCAGATACCGGCGGCCAGGCCCGCGCCGACGAAGAAGGGAATGCGCCAGCCCCAACTGTCGAGATCGGCGGGCGCCAGCAGATGCACGGTGATGGCGGAGACCGCGACGGCGAGAAGGCCGCCGACCTCGCTGGCGGCGGAGGCGGAGGAGGTGATCAACCCGCGCCGGTTCGCCGCCGCGCCCTCCAGCAGATAGGCGACCACGCCGGTATATTCCCCGCCCACCGAAAAGCCGATCACGCAGCGCAAACCCAGCAACAGCCAGCCGGCCGCCGGCCCGATGGCGGCGTAAGTCGGCAGCAGCGCGCTGGCCAGCATGGCCAGGGTCATGATCCCCACCGAGGCCAGCATCATGCGGCGCCGGCCATATCTGTCGCCGATCTGCCCGAAAGCGATCGCGCCCAGCGGCCTGAGCAGATACGCCAGGGCGAAGCCGGCGAGGGTGATGACCAGCGAACCCTCCGCGCCGCCGAAGAACACCCGCGACAGCACCGTGGCCAGATAAAGATAGAGTGTGAAATCATACCATTCGACGATGGTGGAGACTGCCGCGATCATCATCGAGGCACGGGAAATGGCGTGGCCGGGGTGCGCCGTCTTCGCTGTCATGCCGGGGCTCAGGAGCTCGCGCTCTCGGCGGCGTCGTCATACTCGGCGGAGATATCCTTGCCCGTGTGATCGGGCATCAACCAGGCTGACACCATGCTGATCACGGCGCAGATGGCGATGAAAACGGCAATGGCATAGCCGGAATGATAGCGCGCCAGCAGCAGGGTGGCGATGAAAGGCGCCGGGCCGCCGGCCAGGATCGAGGCGAGTTGATAACCCAGCGAAGCGCCGCTGTAGCGCAGCCGCGGCGTGAAAGCTTCCGCGATCAGCGCCGCTTCCGGCCCATATTGGAGGTTGGTGGTGATCGGTGACAGCGCGATGGCGATAAAGGCGAGCGAGGGAATCGCGCTGTCCAGCATGGCGAAATAGGGAAAGCCGAACAGGCCGGTTACCGCGGCGCCGATCATGAACATCTGGCGCCGGCCGATGCGATCGGAGATATGGCCGGCCACCGGCACGGTGATGAAAGCCAGGCACGATCCCGTCATCACCGCGGCCAGCACCAGGCTCTGGGGCAGTTTCAGCATGCCGGCGGCATAGGCAAAGACGAAGGCGGTGAAGATATAGAAGGGCGCCTGCTCGGACATGCGCAGCAGCGCGGACAGCACGATCTCGCGCGGCTGCCGCCGGATGACCTCCAGGATCGGCGCCTTCTCGATCCGCCGGGTTTCGATCAGCTTGCGAAAGACGGGTGTCTCCAGGATGCCCAGGCGTATCCACAGGCCCACGCCGACCAGAATGATGGAAAGCGCAAAGGGGATACGCCACCCCCACACAAGGAACTGATCGCCCGACAGGACACCGGCCAGCAGCACCATCAGGTTGGCCAGGAACAGGCCCAGCGGCACGCCCAGTTGCGGCCATGATGCGATCAGCCCACGCCGGCCCTTGTTGTTGGCCCATTCCATCGCCAGCAGGATCGAGCCGCCCCATTGTCCGCCGACGCCGATGCCCTGCAGCACCCGCAGTACCGTCAGGATCACGGCGCCCCAGATGCCGATGGTCTGGTAAGACGGCACGAAGGCGATCAGGAAGGTGGCGATGCCCATGAAGAGCAGGGTGACGATCAGGGTCGCCTTGCGGCCGATGCGGTCGCCAT
>CAYQZM010000050.1:0-3002 GCA_964421935.1 uncultured Rhizobium sp.
CTTCGCCGACTACAATTGGGACATCAGGTCCGGCGCGCCCAGCTTTGTCGACGAACCGCCCGGCAAGAGCCTGGCCGAAACGCCGGAGGCGATGGCTTCCACCAAAGCCTATGCGCGCAATGTGGCGCTATGGCTTGCGCGGCTGCCGGTCTGAACGGCTCACCGCGTCGCGAGGGTGATACCGCCCTGGCTCTTCAGCCGGATCGCCTCGTCCAGCGGCACCAGGGTGACGCCATGGTCTTCCGCCAGCCACTTCTTCAATAACGTCAAGGTCACGTCATGCGGATGGCCGATGGCGATGGCCACGCCGGTGCGTTTGGCCTGGCGCGCCAGCAGATCGAGCTGCGCTATGACCGCCGCCGGACGCTGATCGTCATCCAGGAAAACGTCGCGCGCCGCCGTCATCACGCCCGCCGCTTGCGCCGCCGCCATGACCTGGCTGCCGGGCCCGGTGCGGGAATCGAAGAAGAACAGATGGCGCGCCCGCAAGGTCGCCATCACGGGCGCCAAGGCGCGCCGATCGGCCGTGAAGCGGCTGCCCTCGTGATTGTTGATGCCGACGATGCCGGGCATCCGCGCCAGATGCCAGCCCAGGCGGCGGGCGATCTCGTCCACATCCATGTCATGTTTCAATGCCATGGGCCCGGGATTCTGCGGTCCCAGCGCTTCCATCGGCACATGCGCCAGAACCAGATGCCGCCCACGCGCAGCGATTTCCGCCAGGGACGGCGTGGCCCTGGCGTAGGGCAAAAAGGCCAGCGCCACCTTTTCAGGAAGTGCCATCGCCCGTTCGGTGCCGGCCACGTCCTCGCCCAGATCGTCGATGCAGATGGCGATCGCGGCGCGCGGGCGCGCGTCACGCACCGCAGGCGGTGGACCGTTGCGCGTTTCCCCTATGGCACGGACCAGCCAGTCCGGCATCGGGGAAGCCACCACCGGATAAAGCACCTGCGGTGCGAAATGGCTATCCACAAAATCTGGCGGCAGCGCGAAACGAACCACGCCATGAACGCCGTCGGCATCCCCTTGGGACAGGCCGGGCAGCGTGGCATTCAGGACGCGCGGAATGCCGGCGAGCGCCGCACTGCCTCCCAGAACCACGCCGCCGCCGAACAAGAGGGCAAAAGCAAGTTCAGGCAGATGCCGAATCAGTGATTCGCGAATCATGGCCCAGTCTCGCCAAAGACCAGAATCTGTCAATGAACGAAAGGGCTTAGTCAGCCGCCGCGTGCGTGCCGCCGCCGGAGACAGCGCGCCGGCAGAGCCAGACCATCCCGATCAGCACAATGCAGATCCAGCCCGACGCCCAGAAGATGTCATTGGCGGCGATCAGATAGGCCTGGCGGGTGACAGTACCGGCCAACAATGCCTCGGCGCTCCGTTCCGGCAGGCCCAGCGCGTGCAGATGCGCCAGCGCGGCCCGGAAGGCAGGGTTGAAGCTGTTGGTGAGGTCCGTGATCCGGCTTTGATGCAGCGCCTCGCGCCGGTCCCACAAAGTCGTGACCACCGAAGCGGCGAAGCCGCCGCCGGTGATGCGGGCAAAGTTGGAAAGACCGGAGGCCAGCGGAATGCGGTGCGGCGGCACGCCATCCAGCAGGATGGTGATCATGGCCAGGAAGAAGGTCGCCAGCGAGACACCCTGGACCAGCAGCGGCAGCATGTAATCCAGGAAGCTCAGGTCATTGGTGAAGTTGGCGCGCATCAGGAAGGAGACGCCGAAGGCGACAAAGGCCACGCTGGCGATGATGCGGGCATCGACTTTGCTGAGCAGCTTGGACGACAAAGGCGTCAGCAGCACGGCGATGACACCCGCGGGCGCCGCCACCAGCCCCGCCCAGGTCGCGTTGTAGCCGACCTGGGTCTGCAGCCATAGCGGCATCAGCAGATTGCCCGCGAAGAACACGGCATAGCCCAGACAGAAGGCCAAGGTGCCCAGCGCGAAGTTGCGGCCCTTGAACAGCGACAGGTCCACCACCGGATTCTTTTCCGTCAGCTCCCAGATCAGGAAAGCAAGGAAGCCGACGCCGGTCGTGATCGCCAACAACACGATCTCGGTGGAGGAGAACCAGTCCAGGTCCTTGCCCTGGTCCAGCATCACCTGCAGCGCACCGACCCATACGATCAGCAGACCCAGGCCCACCACATCAATGGGCAGCTTGCGGGTCGGGGTCTCGCGCGCCTTGAGATTGGCCCAGGTGATGGCGGTGACCACCAGCCCCACCGGCACATTGATCAGGAAGATCCAGCCCCAATGATAGTTGTCGGAGATATAGCCGCCCAGGATGGGGCCGCAGATCGGCGCCACCAGGGTGGTGATGGACCAGATGCCCAGCGCGGTGCCGCGCTTGTTGGGCGGGAAGATCGAGATCAGCAGCGCCTGGCTGCCCGGGATCATGGGACCGGAGACCCCGCCCTGCAGCACGCGAAAAACGATCAGCGAGGAAAGGCTCCAGGCGATGCCGCAAAGAAAGGATGCGATGGTGAAAGCCAGCACCGAAAAAGTGAAAGTGCGCACCACGCCATAGCGGCCCATCAGCCAGCCGGTCAGCGGCACGCCGATGCCGTTGGCCACGGCGAAGGCGGTGATCACCCAGGTGCCCTGGTTGGCCGAGGTTCCCAGATTGCCGGCGATGGTCGGCAGGGAGACGTTGGCGATGGTGGAATCCAGCACCTGCATGAAGGTGCCCATCGCCAGCACCAACGCGGTGACAGCAAGCTGACCGCCGGCCAGCGGCTTCATCTCGCCTGACGTGCCGGGATTGCTCACGTGGCGCCATTCTCTTTCAGGATGCGGGCGATCAGCGCATCGGCGACGGGGCCGCTGTCTTCGCCGGTGTTGGCGCGGGTGGTGCCGGCGCCAACCCGGGTCGTGACGAGGGGACCGGACTGGTCGCGCACATCGGCATCCACCGTCACCGACAGGCCCACGCGCAGCGGATGATCGCGCAGATCATTGGGATCCAGCGCCACGCGCACCGGCACGCGCTGGACGATCTTGATCC
>CAYQZM010000051.1:0-8588 GCA_964421935.1 uncultured Rhizobium sp.
GATTGCGGTAGTTGGAGGGATGCTCGGCATCGGCGCGCACGATCAGACCGCGTACCGCCGGCGTCATGGTCTCGATGTCTTCCTCATTGGTGCCGACAATGCCGATATGGGGGAAGGTGAAAGCGACGATCTGTCCGGCATAGGACGGATCGGACAGGATCTCCTGATAGCCGGTCATGGCGGTGTTGAAGCACACCTCGCCGATGGCGCTGCCCGGCGCGCCGAAGCCGACACCTTCGAAGAAGGTGCCGTCCGCCAGCATCAGGCCGCCGCGCGAAAATACGGCCTCCGCGGTGGCGGAGTGGGCAGATGATGCGTCAGTCATGGGAGGCCTCGAATTTGCGCGAAAATAGGTATGCAGCCCCCGCGGGTCAACCAGAACTTATCGTGTGTTTTCAGATGGTTGGAATTATCCCCTGATTCCAGTTAGGTTCCGGCCCGCCATTTTGGATGGAAAAAGCCCATGTCCCTGCGCGCCCAGCTCAACGACGCCATGAAAGAGGCGATGAAGGCCAAGGACGCCAAGCGCCTTGCCACGGTGCGCCTGGTATTGGCGGCGTTGAAGGATCGTGACATCGCGGCACGCAGCGAAACCAGCCGCGAACTGCTGGGCGACGACGAAATCCTCACCCTGCTGGCCAAGATGATCAAGCAGCGCGAGGAATCGGCCACGGCCTATGACGCCGGCAACAGGCCCGAGCTGGCGGCGGGCGAGCGGGAGGAAATCGCCATCATCCGCTCCTTCATGCCGGCCCAGATGGACGAGGCGGCGATGAAGGCGGCCGTGCAGAAAACCATCGCCGAAGTCGGCGCCGGCTCGATCAAAGACATGGGCAAGGTGATGGCGATACTGAAAGAGCGCTATGCCGGCCAGATGGATTTCAGCAAGGCGTCGGCCGCGACCAAGGATGCGCTCAGCGGCAAATGAGTACCGTCAAGTTGGCAGATAGCGACGCCGACCTGCGCCGCTGCTTTCCTGTGATACGGCAGTTGCGGCCGCACTTCGAACAGGAAGAGGCGTTCGTGACCCAAGCGCGCCGCCAGATGGCGCAAGAGCGCTGGCGGCTGGCTTATGTCGAAGACAATGACGAAGTCGTCGCCCTGGCCGGCTTCCGGCTGCTGGAGTGCCTGGCCACCGGCAAGACGCTTTATGTCGATGATCTGGTGACCCGCGAAGACCGGCGCTCAAAAGGCCACGGCGAGATCCTGATGCGCTGGCTGGAAGATCGGGCGCAAAAAGCGGGCTGCCAGACCTTCAGCCTGGATTCCGGTACCCATCGTACCGGCGCGCACCGCTTTTATTTCCGCGTGGGGATGGTCATCCCATCCTTCCACTTCGCGAAGAAGCTTTAGGTCTCCAGCAATTCGGACAGTGCTCCGCCGACAACGGCGCTGAAGGTCTTCACCGTCATGACTTCCAGGTCGCTGAACTGGCGCCTGGTCTTCCAGTAAGCGCCGATGGCCGCGACATTGCGCTTGCCCACCGGCGTCATGATCAGGCTTTTCACGAAAGTCGGCAGATAGGCGTCATAGGGAATGCGCGGATCGGCGAACACGTCCTCGATCACCGCCGTCTCGCCATGCAGCATCGCCCAGCCGGAGATGCAGACGGACATGGGGAATTTCTGGCCTTTCCATAAGGGGCCGATGGCGTCTTCCTCTACGTAGTGGCACATGTCGCCCTCGCGCAGCACAAAGGTGATGCCGTCGCTGTGGCAGATGCCGCGGGCATGCTCGCGCACCGTCTCGATCACCGCGGTCTGGTTGGCCGCCAGGGCCAGCCTTTCCTCCGCCTGGGCGATCAGGGCATTGCGCACCGCCAGGGACTGTTCGAACGCCATGGGATCTTCCATTCTTTCCAGCCAAGATTAGCCAGACAGGCTGAAGAAATCATGCACAGCCCCTGTCTTTTATTGGGGCGGGAAGCTCCCCAAATAGCGTGATTTCTCGCTAGGATGGCGCCATGCGCTATGGTGACGGCCTGCTGGACGAAATACGGAACCGGACCGATCTGGTTGCCCTGGTGGGCCGGCGGGTCAAGCTGGTCCGCAAGGGCCGGGAGATGTGGGGCTGCTGCCCCTTCCACAATGAGAAATCCGCCAGTTTCAAAGTCTCCAACGAGCGCCGCGCCTACAAATGTTTCGGCTGCGGCAAGGGCGGCGATTGCTTCAAGTGGCTGGTGGAAACCGAGGGCCTGTCCTTCCGCGAGTCGGTGGAAAAGCTGGCCGGTGAAGCGGGGGTGGAGTTGCCCAAATGGTCGCCGGACGACGAGGCGCGGGAGCAGAAGAAGAAATCGCTGTACGACATCGTGGAACTGGCCGCCAAATTCTATG
Organism: uncultured Rhizobium sp.; assembly: GCA_964421935.1. Taxonomy (GTDB): domain Bacteria; phylum Pseudomonadota; class Alphaproteobacteria; order Micropepsales; family Micropepsaceae; genus Rhizomicrobium. Next base: position 2,334 of record CAYQZM010000051.1, read on the forward strand.
AGGCACAGCTCTTCGAACAAGCCGGCAAGCCAGCCCGCGACTATCTGAAAGGCCGGGGCCTGGATGGCGCCGCCGCCAGGCAGTTCCGGCTGGGCTACGCGCCGTCAGGCAACAATGCCCTGATCACGCATCTCACCGGCCACAACATCACCCAGGACGACATCATCGCGGCCGGTCTGGCCCGCCCCGCGGAAGATGGGCGGCCGATGCGGGATTTCTTTTTCTACCGGGTGATGTTTCCCATCAGCGACGGCCGGGGCCGGCTGATCGCGTTCGGGGCGCGGGCGTTGGAAGCCGACGCCAAGCCCAAATACATCAATACCGGCGAGACGCCGCTCTTTTCCAAGGGCACTCAGCTTTACAATTTCGCGACCGCCCGCGCCGCCGCCCTGAAGGCCGGCACGATCGTCCTGGCCGAAGGCTATATGGATGTGATCGCGCTGGTGCGGGCCGGATTCGCCCATAGCGTGGCGCCGTTGGGCACGGCGCTGACCGAAGACCAGCTTCATCTTCTCTGGCGCACCGCGCCCGAGCCGATCCTGGCCTTCGATGGCGACGGCGCGGGCCTCAAGGCCGCGCACCGGGCCGCGCATCTGGCCCTGCCGCTCCTGAAGCCGGACCATTCGCTGCGCTTTGCCTTCCTGCCGTCGGGCGAAGATCCCGACAGTTTCATCGCGGCCGAAGGGGCCGGCGCCATGCGCGCCCTGCTGGAAGGCGCGATCCCGCTCGCGCAGCTTTTGTGGCAGGCCGAGACCGAAGGCAAAGACCTCTCCACGCCCGAGCGCCGCGCCGGGGTGGAGCACCGGCTGAAAGAGATGGTGGAGCGCATCGCCGATCGCACGGTAGCGGACTATTACCGAGACAACTTCCGGGAGAAGGTTCAGGAAGCTTTCCGACGCCGTCCCGCGCCGGCGGACAACAGGGCGTCCCGCGGGCCGGGTCCGTTCTCCGGCCGGCCTTCCACGGGCTTCCGCGGGGCGTTCAAGCCCCGCCCCGGCACGGCCGATGCCATATCCCCGGCTGTACAGGCTTCGGCTTTGGTACGGACAGGGTTGACCCAGGCCCGTCATGCCCGGGAAATGGAACTTGGCCGCCTCTTGGCGGAATGCCCGGAAATAGCGCTCCTGGAAGGTGAATCCCTGGCCGGTCTGGAGTTCAAAGATCCGTCGCTTGACAGGCTGCGCCATGAACTTCTAAACCTCGCCGCCTCTGGCTCCAGCCTTGAAAAAGCTGGGGTTCAAACCCATTTCACGCGCAAGGGAATGGCTGATCTGCTCGCGCGTTTTGCTGGCCCTGCCGTTGAGGATGAAGATCCCCGAACCCTGTTTCAGCGCGTGGTCCTCCAACTGCGCAAACAGGCCGGACCCCGGGCGGGCGCCCGCCAGATGTCATGAACCGCGGCGCCGAAAGTACGTAATAAAAGGCCGGTAAATATCGAAGGCCAAAAGATCCCAGGCCAAATATCCAAGGCCAAAATATTCAAGGTAAGTCAAAGCGTGACCAAAGCCTCTTCCAAGAAATCGGCAAAAGCCGCCAAGAAGCCAGCCGCCAAGGCCGCCGCTTCCAAGTCGGTGCCTGCCAAGAAGGCCCCGGCCAAGCCGGTGAAGGCCGTGGCCAAGCCGGTGAAAGGCAAGTCCATGCCGGCGAAGGCTGCCGCCAAGGCGCCGGCCAAGCACGCAAAGCCGGAAAAGCCGCTGACCAAAGCGCAACTCGCCCAGAAGGCCAAGGAAGAAAAGCTCAAGGCCAAAGCCGCCGCCCAGGCCGCGAAAGCCGATCCGAAAGCCGCCGCTGCGCCGGTGGTGCCGCCGCTCAAGCCGGGCGCCAAGCCGCTGCCCAAGAAGCCGGGCGAGAGCGAGACGCCGGGCGATGCGGATTCGCCGCTGCTGGACATGTCGGATGTTGGCGTCCGCAAGATGATCGCCAAGGCGAAAGCCCGCGGCTATGTCACCTATGATGAACTGAACAAGGTTCTGCCCTCCGACAAGACCTCGTCCGAGCAGATCGAAGACACGATGGCCATGCTCAACGAGATGGGCATCAACGTCATCGAAAGCGAAGAGGCCGAGGAAGGCGAAGAAGGCGGCGCGCTGGTTGCCGAAGGCACCGGCAAGGCGCTGGCCACCACGCCGAAAGCCGGCGAGCAGTATGACCGCACCGATGATCCGGTGCGTATGTATCTGCGCGAGATGGGCTCGGTCGAGCTTCTGTCGCGCGAGGGCGAAATCGCCATCGCCAAGCGTATCGAGGCCGGCCGCGAGCTGATGATCGGCGCCTTGTGCGAAAGCCCGCTGACCTTCGAGGCGCTCACGGTGTGGCGCGATGAACTCAACGAAGGCAAGGTGTTGCTGCGCGACATCATCGACCTGGAAGCCATGTACGGCGCCGGTCCCGATGGCCAGCCCGCCAATATCCCCCCGCCGGTCGGTCCGGACGGCAAGCCGCTGGCTGGCGTGCCGGGCGTTACCACCAATGGCGCGGCGCCCGAGATCAAGAAGCCGGCCCCGCCACCGCCACCGCCGCCGAAGCCCCAGCCAGCCGCCGCAAAAACCAATGGCGAAGGTGAAGGCGATGAAGGCGAAGCCGCCGCGGCCGCCGATTCCCAGGACGAGGATTTCGACGACGAAGGCAATCTGCCCTTGTCGGCGATGGAAGCCGCCCTCAAGCCGCAGGTGCTGGCGACCTTGGATTCCATTGCCGGGCTCTACAAGAAGCTGGGGAAGCTCCAGGACGCTTCCGTGGAAGCGGCGCTGGCCTCCGACGAGCTCTCCACCGGCCAGGAGCGGCGCTTCAAGAAGCTGCGCAACGAGACCATGGACCTGGTCAAGTCGCTGAAGCTCAACAACAACCGCATCGAAGCGCTTGTCGACCAGATGTACGGCATCAATAAGCGCCTGGTCGGTTTGGAAGGAAAGCTGCTGCGCCTGGCCGAAAGCCATGGCGTGGACCGTTCCGAATTCCTCAAGCAGTATTTCGGTAACGAGCTGGATCCGAACTGGGCCCGCCGCGTCGGCCGCCTCTCGGGCCTCGGCTGGCACGATTTCGTCACCGACGAGCGCGACAAGATCAAGGGGTTGCGCGACGATATTCAGCAGCTCGCACAAGAGACCCGCCAGTCGGTCCACGAATTCCGCCGCAACGTGCAGACGGTGCAGAAGGGCGAGCGGGAATCGGGCGTCGCCAAGAAGGAAATGATCGAGGCCAACCTGCGCCTCGTGATCTCCATCGCCAAGAAATATACGAATCGTGGTTTGCAATTCCTGGATCTGATCCAGGAAGGCAATATCGGCCTGATGAAGGCGGTCGATAAATTCGAATATCGCCGCGGCTACAAGTTCTCGACCTATGCCACTTGGTGGATCCGCCAGGCCATCACACGCTCCATCGCCGATCAGGCCCGCACCATCCGCATCCCGGTGCACATGATCGAGACAATCAACAAGCTGGTGCGCACCTCGCGCCAGATGCTGCACGAGATCGGCCGCGAGCCGACCCCGGAAGAGCTGGCCGAACGCCTCGCCATGCCGCTGGAGAAGGTGCGCAAGGTCCTCAAGATCGCCAAGGAGCCGATCAGCCTCGAAACGCCGATCGGCGATGAGGAAGACAGCCATCTGGGCGACTTCATCCAGGACCCCAACGTGGTGCTGCCGATCGACGCCGCCATCCAGGCGAACTTGCGCGAAACCACCACCCGCGTGCTGGCGACGCTCACCCCCCGCGAGGAGCGCGTGCTGCGCATGCGCTTCGGCATCGGCATGAACACCGATCATACGCTGGAGGAAGTGGGCCAGCAGTTCAGCGTTACCCGCGAGCGCATCCGCCAGATTGAGGCCAAGGCGCTGCGCAAGCTGAAGCATCCCAGCCGGAGCCGGAAGCTCAGGAGCTTCTTGGACAACTAATGCAGCTCACTTTGCTCAAGGGCAAAATCCACCGGGCCACCATCACCCAGTGCGATCTGAACTACGAAGGCTCCATCTCGGTGGATAGCGCCCTGATGGAGCGCGCCGGTATCCTGCCGCATGAGCAGGTGGATGTGCTGAACATCACCAACGGCCAGCGCTTCACCACCTACGCCATTCCCGCCGCTGCCGGTTCGGGCACCATCGGCGTCAATGGCGCCGCCGCGCGCCTGGCCCAGAAGGGCGATCTTGTCATCATCGTCGCCTATGCGCGCATGGAGGAAGCGGAAGCCAAGAGCTTCCAGCCCCGTGTGGTGCTGGTGGACGCCAACAACAAGCCGCAGGCGCCCGCCTTGCGTGTTCTGGAAACCTGAAAACCTCTCAAGCGACCAACCACTCGAACAATGCCACGCCAAGACGACGAAAAGTTCTCCAACCGGCTGGAAACGGCCGCCAAGGCCCGTGCCGAAATGCTGGCCAAAGTCAAAGCCCGCGCCGAAGCCGCCAAGGCCACGGCCGATCAACGCGCCCAGGAGCGCCAAGCCATTGCCGCCGCGCGCGATGAGCGCCAGGCCAAGCGCGCCGAGGAAAAGCGGCAGGCGGTAGAAGCCGCCGAGCGCGCCGCCCGCGAGGAGGAAGAGCGCAAGCACCGCGAAGCGGAAGAGGCCAAGGCCGCCGCCGAAGCCAAGAAGCGCGAAGAGGCCGAAAAGCTGGTTCAGCTCCTGGCGGAACAGAAGGCCGCCCGCGATGCGCGCTATGCGGCCCGCAAGGAACGCCAGAAAAAAGGCCGGCGCTGATCTTTGGCGCCTGGGTCTTACTTGTCATTCCCGCGAAAGCGGAAACCCGTCTTTGGCGTAAAATCCCCATTCCCATCCGCCTGCGATCGGGGTTAACTAGCCGAACCGGTTGAGCTTTCGCTCCCGGCACCGAAAACCGTCGCGCGAGGCTCTCCGCTTCGCCCGGTCTATCCATCCACTGTCGAGAATGAGGGCGCTCGCGCATGCCGTTCGTGGAAGACAAGCAGTTTCGCTATCCCGCCGAGGACGAGTGCCTGGTGCGCCGGCTGGGGTCGGCCGTGATCGCGGCCTGGCCGCATCTGCCGGAGGAGGCCCGGGCGCTTATCTTTGCTGAAGCCAAGACCGCCTGGGACCGGGAGCATTTCGTCTCCCGCCTGCCCGCCAAGCTGGAAGCCATCCTCAAGCGGCGGAGTAGTTGAAGCTCACCGAAATCCGCGGCCTGGCGGCGGCATTGATTTCCACGCCATGGCGCAGCCAGCTTTCCCACAACAGCAGCATCCCGGCCCTGGGTTCGACCTCCACAAAGCGGCGGTTTTCCAGGCGCGCCTTTTCCGTTTTGGGCGGCGCGGCCATCATCAATCCCAGGCGCGGATCCTCGAAGCGGATCGCGCCGGATCCTGGCGGGACCGTCACATAGCAGGTGCCGCTGATCACACTGTGGGGATGGATGTGCGGCGCATGCACCGCGCCTTTCTCCATCACATTGACCCACAGGCTGTCGAGCGCCAGCCGCCGTCCGCCTAGATCGAACTGCAATTGCCGCGCGAAGGCCGCCACATGCCGTGCGATCTCCCGTTCCAGTTCGGCAAAGACGCTGGCGCGCCGCGTCAGGTCGTTCAGCGAGGCGTAAGAGGTATAGCCGCCATAGCCGTGCCGCCGCGACCAGCGCCGGCCCGCCCGGTCCTCGGCGGCCAGGCCCAGGCAGGTCCGTGCCAGTTCGCGTGCCAGCCTGATACGCCCCCGGTAAAGCAGGGTGGGAAACAGCGCGTCCGTGCCCGTCATGACGCCCGGCCAAAAGCCTCGGGGGTTAGCATTGTCTTGACCATTGGTCGGCTAGGCTGGGTTGTCAACAAAAGGCGCGGGCGGGGGCTCATGAATTCCATCATGCGTGTGCCGGTCACGGCTGCGGTCTTCGCCGCCATGGCCGTGCTGGTGTCGGGATGCATCGCCTATGACGCCGCCAGCGGCGTGGTGAGCGCCGGCAGCTCGGTGGTGGGCACGGCGGGCGACGTCGTGACCAGTCCGTTCGACAGCGGCGATCAAAAGTCCCGCGATCACTAAATTGCCGTCCCGGCCTCGCGTCGCGCTTGGGCGCGCGCCGCTGCGGCGTTCGGCCGGGCCAAAGGTCCACTGGACCTTTGGCTGATCCGGCCTCACCCGTTCGACGGCGGCGACACCGCCAAAAAATAGCAGCCGGTCAGAAAGTGTCCTTGCGGCGGCGGATCTCGCCGAACACCGCGACCGTGTCCGCCTTTTCCATTCCCAGGCTCTTGCGAATCTCGCCGGACTCCGGCCGCAGGAAGGGATTGGTCGCCTTCTCCAGCCCCATGGTGGACGGCACG
>CAYQZM010000052.1:0-15002 GCA_964421935.1 uncultured Rhizobium sp.
GGCGCTGGCGCGGGCCGAGACCAGCGATGTTGCGGCCCAGGCCTATGGCGGCGCGGCGCCCGGTTTCGGCCCCGACTACATCATCCCGCGCCCGTTCGATCCCCGGCTGATCCTTTCCATCGCCCCGGCGGTGGCGCATGCGGCGATGGCTTCCACCGCCGCCACCTTCATCGGCTCGTTGATGGTCGTGGCATCCACGTCCAGCGCGCCCCGGAAGACGAAGGGAAAGCACAGGACATTGTTGACCTGGTTGACATAGTCCGAGCGGCCGGTGGCGATGATGGCGTCGGGACGCGCCGCCTTGGCCACTTCCGGCAGGATTTCCGGATTGGGATTGGCCAGGGCCAGGATCAGGGGCTTTGGCGCCATCTGCGGCAGCCATTCAGGTTTGAGCACGTTGGGTGCCGACAGGCCCAGGAAGACATCGGCGCCGGCCAGCACCTCGCCCAGGGTGCGCGCATCGGTCAGCCTCGCATAGCGCGCCATGTTGGGCGGCATGTCATCGCCGCGGTCCTTGTGCACCACGCCCTTGATGTCGGTCAGGGTGATGTTCTCGATGCGAAGGCCCATTGCCACCAGAAGGTCCACGCAGGCCAGCGCCGCGGCGCCGGCGCCGGAGGTCACCAGCCTGACCTCGGACAATTCCTTGCCCTGCAGCACCAGACCGTTGCGGATGGCGGCGGCGCAGACGATGGCGGTGCCGTGCTGGTCGTCATGGAAGACCGGAATCTTCATGCGCTCGCGCAGCTTCTTCTCGATGATGAAGCATTCGGGCGCCTTGATGTCTTCCAGATTGATGCCGCCGAAAGTGGGCTCCAACGCCGCCACCACTTCGACAAAACGGTCTATGTCGTGCGCATCCACTTCCAGGTCGAAAACGTCGATGCCGGCGAATTTCTTGAAAAGGACCGCCTTGCCCTCCATCACCGGCTTGGAAGCCAAGGGCCCGATATCGCCCAAGCCCAGCACGGCGGTGCCGTTGGAGATTACCGCCACCAGATTGCCGCGCGCGGTATATTCGCGCGCCAGCGAAGGATCGGCGGCGATGGCCTCGCACGGGGCGGCCACGCCGGGCGAATAGGCGAGCGCCAGATCGCGCTGGTTGGCCATGCGCTTGGTGGGTTCGACCGACAATTTGCCGGGGCGCGGCAAGCGGTGATAGGCCAGCGCGCTCTTGCGGAAATCCTCGTCCATGACCAGCCCGTTATGATCCAGTGTCGTGATTTTGAAGTTCGCACGATCCCTATATGAGGCTGTCTGCGAACTTCAAAATCTAAGCGACACTGGAATCAATGAATTGCCAGTGTCCTTCGACTCCGAAATTCGCCTGAGCCCGATATAGAGATCGTGCGAATTTCGGAATCGGGACACTGGCGGGGCTAATTGGCAGTCCGGGGGGTGAAAATCAATCCTTTCCCCCTGTTTTTGCCCGGCTTTTCCGCCCTTTGGGCCGGAACCGGGCCGGTGGAAAAGGCGTTGACGAAAGTGCCCGCGGGGGGCGGGATTGAAGGCGTTTTCAGGACGTTAGAATTGCCTGATATTGCCGCCCATTGAACGCCGATTCCGGGCGAGCAGGAGATTTCATGCAGATAGCGATTGTTGGACTGGGCCGAATGGGAGCCAATATCGGCCGGCGGCTGATGAAACACGGCCACCAGATTGTGGGTTTCGACGCCAATCAGGCGGCGGTAAAGGCTTTGGAGGGGGCAACGCCCGCCGCGTCCCTGGCGGATGCGGTCAAGGCGCTGTCCCCGCCGCGGACGGTCTGGGTGATGCTGCCGGCGGGCAAGATTACAGAAGAGACAATCGCAGATCTGGGCGGGCTGCTCGCCAAGGGCGATGTCGTCATCGACGGCGGGAACACCTATTTCAAGGATGATGTGCGCCGGGCGCATGGCTTGCGGGAAAAGGGCATCGACTATCTGGACGTCGGCACCTCCGGCGGCGTCTGGGGCCTGGAACGCGGCTATTGCATGATGATCGGCGGCGACAAGAAGCAGGTGGACCGGCTGGATCCCATCTTCAAGGCGTTGGCGCCCGGTGAAGGGACGATTCCCAAGACGCCAAAACGCGAGAAAGCCGATCCGCGCGTAATCCAGGGCTACATGCATGTGGGACCGGCGGGCTCGGGTCACTTCGTCAAGATGGTCCATAACGGCATCGAATATGGCCTGATGCAGGCCTATGCCGAAGGGTTCGACATCATGCGCGGGCGCATGAACAAGGACCTGCCCGAAGAAGAGCGCTTCGACATCAACATCGCCGATGTGGCCGAAGTCTGGCGGCGCGGCAGCGTCGTGGCTTCATGGCTGCTGGATCTGACCTCGATCGCCCTGGCCAAGTCGCCCAAGCTGGAGGAGTTCACCGGCACGGTGGATGACAGTGGCGAGGGCCGCTGGACGGTGCAGGCCGCGGTCGACGAAGCGGTGGCCGCGCCCGTGATCACCGCATCGCTTTACGCCCGCTTCCGCTCCCGCATCGAGCACAGCTTCGGCGAAAAGCTGCTGTCGGCCATGCGCAACGAATTCGGCGGCCATATTGAGAGCACTATTCCCGTCCACAAGGCGAAGGACGAGGACCAATGAGCATGCTCTCCCACAAGGCGCCGCCCCCGCCTTGCGCCATCGTGATCTTCGGCGCCAATGGCGATCTGACCAAAAGACTGATCATCCCCGCGCTTTACAATCTGGCGCGCACGCATCTGTTGCCGGAACGGTTGTCGCTGGTTGGTGTGGACCACAACAAGAAGACCAGCGAGGAATGGAGCGCGGCGCTGAAGGATTTCCTCGCCCAGACCCTGGCCAAGAACAACGAGGAGGTCGACGAGACGCTGTGGGGCCAGGTGGCGCGCTGCATGACCTTTCTCAGCGGCGATTTCGAGAAGAATGACACCTATTCCAGGCTCAAGGACCTTCTGGCGGAATTGGACGAAAAGCAGTCGCTGGGCGGCAATGTCCTGTTCTACATGGCGGTGGCAGACCGTTTCTTCGGCACCATCGCCGGCAAGCTGGGCGAGGCGGGCCTGGTCAAGGTGGGTGGCCCCGACAACAAGCAGAACGGCTTCCGCCGCCTGATCGTGGAAAAGCCTTTCGGCCATGATCTGGCCTCGGCCAAGGCGCTGAATGCCTGCCTGCTCAAATACCTGAAGGAAGAGCAGATCTACCGCATCGATCACTTTCTGGGGAAGGAGACGGTGCAGAACATCATGGCCCTGCGTTTCGCCAACGGCCTGTTCGAGCCGATCTGGAACCGTGACCGCATCGATCATGTGCAGATCACCGTCGCCGAAAGCATCGGGGTTGAGACCCGCGGCAAGTTCTATGAGGCCACGGGCGCCCTGCGCGACATGGTGCCCAATCACCTGTTCCAGCTTGTGGCCATGACGGCGATGGAGCCGCCGGTTTCCTTCGATGCCGAAGACATCCGTGCCAAGAAGGCGGAGATGTTCCGGGCCATCCATCCGCTTGGCCTGGGCGATGTGGTGCGCGGCCAGTATGACAGCGGCATCGTGGGTGACCAGAAGGCCAAGGCCTATCGCGCCGAAGACAATGTCTCGCCGGAATCCGCGGTCGAAACCTATGTCGCCATGCGCATCCAGATCGACAATTGGCGCTGGGCCGGCGTGCCCTTCTATCTGCGCACCGGCAAGCGGTTGGCCAAGCGCTCCACCGAGATCGCCATCCGCTTCAAGCGCGCGCCCTATGCCCTGTTTCGCGAGACGCCGGTGGATGAACTGGATGCGGACTGGCTGATTCTCAAGATCCAGCCCGAAGAGGGCATCCGCCTGCGCTTCAACGCCAAGCGGCCGGGCCCCGCGATGGCGCTGGAAAGCGTGGCGATGAACTTCCAATACAAGGATTATTTCAAGCAGGCGCCGGCCGTCGGCTATGAGACCCTGATCTATGACTGCCTGATCGGCGATGCCACCCTCTTCCAGCGCGCCGACCAGGTGGAGGCCGCCTGGGCGCTGGTCGAGCCGGTGCTGGATGGCTGGGCCAATACGACGCCGCGGCATTTTCCCAACTATGCCGCGGGCAGCGAAGGGCCCAGCGCCGCCAATGATCTGCTGGCGCGTGATGGCCGCTCCTGGCGGAGGAGCAATTGAGCGCCACGACCGAAGACAAGGTTGCAGGGACCCTGGAAGTGGTGCGGGACGCCGGTGCCCTGGCGGCGCGCGCCGCCGAAATCATTGCCGGACGGCTTGCAGTGGCGCGCTATCCTTTCCGGCTGGTTCTGTCGGGCGGCTCCACGCCCCGCGCCACTTATCAGCTCCTGGCCTGCAAGGATCTGGACTGGGATTGCTGCGAGATATTCTTCAGTGACGAACGGTTCGTGCCGCCGGAACATCCCGATTCCAACTACCGCATGGCGCGCGAAACCTTGATGGCCGGCTACAATGTCAAGCCGCGCAAGATCTTCGCCATTCCAACCGACGGCAGCTTGCAAAGCTGTGCCGACCGCTATGACGAGGCCCTGCGCCAGCAATATGGCGCCGGCACCCTGGAGGCGGACGTGCCCTTGTTCCACCTGACCTTGCTGGGCCTTGGCGAAGACGGCCATACCGCGTCGCTGCTGCCGGGCCAGCCGGTGCTGGAGGAGCGCGAGCGCTGGGCGGCGCCGGTCGCCCATGGCCGCGCCGAGCCGCGCATCACGCTGACCTATCCGGCGTTGAATTCCAGCGCGTTGATCCTGTTCCTGGTTTCCGGCAGCGCCAAGCGCGATGCGCTGGCCCAGGCGCGGGCAGGCGCGTTGCCGGCGGGTGGCCTCAGGCCGCGTGGAGAAATTGTCTGGCTGGCCGATGAAGCGGCAGCTGGCGAAAGCGATCAGGGTTACGGCTTTTAGGCGGCATGACAGCGAGAATCGAAGACTATGCCATGATCGGGGATTGCCGCACCGCGGCCCTGATCTGCCGCAATGGCGCGATAGACTGGCTTTGCGTTCCACGCTTTGATTCCGACGCCTGTTTCGCCGCGCTTCTGGGCACCAAGGACAATGGCCGCTGGCTGATCGAGCCCGCGGCCAAAAAGTTCAAGAGCAGCCGGCGTTATCTGGGCGACAGCCTGATCCTGGAGACCATGTTCGAGACCCACACCGGTGCGGTGCGGATCATCGACTTCATGCCGCCGGGCACGCCCGATTGCGCCATCGTGCGGATCGTCGATTGCGTTCGCGGTCATGTCGATATGCGGACCGAACTGGCCATCCGGTTCGATTATGGCGTCACCATTCCCTGGGTAACCCGGCGCGACACCCGCACCCTCACCGCGGTGGCGGGGCCGCATCTGCTCACCATCCGCACGCCCGTCCAGCTGCATGGCGAGAATATGCACACGGTGGGCGAATTCTCGCTGCGCAAGGGCGAAGCGATGCCGTTCGTGCTGGCCTATGGACAATCCTTCCAGCCGGTGCCGCTTTCCATCGATGCCTTCATCGCCCTGGATGAAACTGAACGCTATTGGCAGCGCTGGTCCGCGATCTGCAAGATCAAGGGTCGCTGGCGCAAAGCCATCATGCGCTCGCTGCTGACCTTGAAGGGCCTGGCCTATGAGCCGACCGGCGGCATTGTCGCGGCCGTCACCACCTCGCTGCCGGAAAAGATCGGCAGCACCCGCAACTGGGATTATCGTTTTTGCTGGCTGCGGGATGCCACCTTCACGCTGCTGGCCTTTCTCAATGCCGGCTATACCGGGGAAGCAAGCGCCTGGCAGGAATGGCTGATGCGGGTAATTGCCGGCGCCCCCGAGCAGATCCAGACCATGTACACGGTACTGGGCGACAAGCGCCTGGACGAACTGGAGCTGCCCAATCTTCCCGGCTATGAAAATTCCCGGCCCGTGCGCATTGGCAATGCCGCGCACAGCCAGCTTCAACTCGACATCTATGGCGAGCTTGCCGATGTGGGCGCCCAGGCGCGCGCCGGCGGCCTGCCGACCTCCTCGCGCGCCAAGGAAATCCGGCACGTCTTCATGGGTCATCTCGAAAAGATCTGGCGCAAGCCCGATGAAGGCATCTGGGAAATCCGGGGGCAGTCGCAACATTTCGTCCACTCCAAGGTGATGACCTGGGTCGCCTTCGACCGGGCATCGCGCGCGCCCGGCTCGCCGGCGCAGCTGCGCGCCCACTGGAAAAAGATTGCGCGCGAGATTCATCGCGACATCTGCAAGAACGGCGTGGACAGGAAGCTGGGCTGCTTTGTCCAGGCCTATGGCTCGCGCCACATGGATGCGAGCCTGCTTCTGTTGCCGTTGGTGGGCTTTCTGCCGCCATCCGATCCGCGCATCAAGGCGACGGTGAGACAGATCGAAAAGCGCCTGATACACAAGGGCCTGGTGCAGCGCTATGAGACCGAAACTGGCGTGGACGGTTTGCCGCCGGGTGAGGGTGCTTTTCTTGCCTGCAGCTTCTGGCTAGCCGACAATTATGCGTTGATGGGACGGCGCAAGGAGGCGATGCGGCTGTTCAACAGATTGTCGCGCCTTGCCAATGATGTGGGCCTTTATGCCGAAGAATATGATCCCGACGACAAGCGTATGCTCGGCAACTTCCCCCAGGCCTTCAGCCACGTCGCCTTGATCAACAGCGCCGTCAACCTGATGACCAATACCGGCAAGAAGAAAAGGACCCGCCCCCGTGCCCACCGCTGAGAAAAAGCCCAGTCGCATTCTCTGTGTGGATGTGGGCGGAACGGGCCTGAAGGCGGCGGTGATCTCCACCCAGGGCAAATTCCTGGCCAAGCGTGTCCGCATCAAGACACCCAAGCACCGCAAGCCGCGCGACATTGTCAAGGCACTGGCGGAGCTCGCCGAGCCGCTGGGAGCTTTTGATCACGTCACCATCGGCTTTCCGGGCATGGTCAAGAACGGCCGCGTCATCAGCGCGCCCCATTTCGGGACAGAGGATTGGACAGGTTTTGACCTGGCGTCCGCCATGCGCAAGCAATGGAAGAGGCCGGTCAAGCTGCTCAACGATGCCGATGTCCAGGGCCTGGCGGTGATCAAGGGCAAGGGCCTGGAGCTGGTCTGTACCCTGGGCACTGGCTTCGGGACGGCCTGGTTCCGCGACGGCGAGCTGATGCCGCATATGGATCTCGCCCACCTGGCCGTGCACAGGAAATACGATCTGGACGTCTATGTCGGGGACCAGACCCGCCGCAAGATCGGCAATGGTGACTGGAACCGACGCGTCAAGAAACTGATCGCCGTTCTGGAGACGGTGTTCAATTATGACCATCTCTATTTGGGAGGCGGCAATTCGCGGTGCGTCAAGTTCGGGTTGCCCCGCAATGTCACGATCGTCTCCAACGATGCCGGCATGGAAGGGGGCGCCTTTGCTTGGCGCCAGTCCAAGCGCTGATCGGCTCGCAACTGTGCGAATATGTCTGGGTGAGTTCTGGAACCCGTTGGCTCTGCTTGCGTTTCGATCCCATTGGATCGAAGACCGATAGTTTTCAGTGATTTTTGGGGCGGGGAAGCTGTTGTGGATATCCTGATGATGCCGCCGGTCAGCGAAAACACGGCCCTGTTGCTGGACATTGACGGCACCCTGCTGGACATGGCGCGCACGCCCGACCAGGTAAAGGTGCCGCGGGATCTGGTGGGGGCGCTGGAAAATCTCGCGCTCCGCCTCTCCGGCGCGCTGGCCTTTGTCAGTGGCCGTTCGTTGGAGAGTATCGACCGGCTGTTTGCGCCTTTCCGCCCGGCCGCGATCGGGGCCCATGGCGGGGAAATGCGCGCGGTGGATGGCAGCGTCAGCAGTCGCCAGCCCTTGCCCGACTCGGTGCGGCAGGTGTTCGAGGGGCTGGCCGGCAACATTCCCGGCCTGTTGCTGGAGGACAAAAAGTCGGCGCTGGCCCTGCATTATCGCCTGGCGCCGGAAGCCCTGCCGGTGTTGCAATCGGCCATGGAAAAGCAGGCCAGGCTGTTTGAGGCCGAACAGGTTCATATCCTGCACGGCAAGTCGGTGATCGAGGCGCGGGGCCATGGCGTGGACAAGGGCTCGGCGGTGACGGCGCTGCTGCGGCAGAAGCCGTTTGCCGGGCGCACTGTGCTGTTCGGCGGGGATGATGCCACCGACGAAGATGTGTTTCGCATCCTGCCGCAGCTCGGTGGCCATGGCTTTTCCGTGGGACGGAAATTTTCCGGCGCGGAATATCAGTTTGAAACACCGCGCGCGGTGCGTGACTGGCTTATCGCGGAAGCGAAAGCCGGATGAGCCGGCCGCCCGATCTTGCCGTGGTCGGTAACGGCCGCATTGCCGCGCTGGTCAACGATCAAGGCCAGCTGGTCTGGTGGTGCTTTCCGCGCTTCGACTCCGATCCCGTCTTCTGCCGCCTGATCGCCGGCGATGAGGAAAAGGGCTTCTGCGACGTTCTGCTCGATCGCCAGGTCGAGGCCGTCTCCAGCTACGAGCGCAACACCGCCACGGTGATCACCTTGCTCACGGCCGAAGACGGCTCGCAGGTGCGGATCACCGATTTCGCGCCGCGCCTGCGCAACTTCGAAAGACTACTGCGTCCGCCACAGCTGATGCGCATCATCGAGCCGGTGGCGGGCCTGCCGCGCGTTGCCATCCGGGTCCGGCCCACCCAATTCTATGGCAATCCGGTAAAGCGCCAGGTGGCCGGCTCCAGCCACATCACTTATGGCGAACCGGCCCTGGTGCGCCTCACGACAGATGCGCCTCTGTCTTACATTCAAAAGGAAACGCCTTTTGCCCTGACCCGGCCGCTGCATCTGGTGTTCGGGCCGGACGAGCCCTTCATGGGTGACATCTCCTCTACCGTGCGCGATTTCTGCGAGCGCACACGGGCCTACTGGCGCGAATGGGCGCGCCGGCTCTCCATCGCCTACGAATGGCAGGAAGCCAGCATACGCGCCGCCATAACGCTGAAGCTCAGCAATTTCGAGGAGACGGGCGGCATCGTGGCGGCGCTGACCACCTCGCTGCCGGAGGCGCCGCATTCGGGGCGCAACTGGGACTATCGCTATTGCTGGCTCCGGGACGCCTATTTTGTGGTCAAGGCGCTGAACGCCATCGGCGCCACCCGCACCATGGAGCAGTACATCGCCTATATCCTCTCCATCGCGGGCAATGTGGATACCTTGGCGCCCTGTTACGGCATCGTGCCCAGCGACGATCTGACGGAATGGATCGCGCCGGACCTCAAAGGCTTTGAAGGCCACGGTCCGGTGCGCATCGGCAATGCCGCGGTCGAACAGGTGCAGCATGACGCCTATGGCAGCGTCATTCTGGCCGCAACCCCCATGTTCTTCGACAAAAGGCTGCCCGAGCCGGGCGATCAGAGCCTGTTCCATCTCCTGGAAAAGATGGCGCGGCAATGCGCAGACCTCGCGCTGGAGCCCGATGCGGGCATCTGGGAATTTCGCGGCAGGAAGCGCATCCACACCCATTCCGGCGCCATGTGCTGGGCCGGTCTTTCGCGCACCGCCGCCATTGCCGCGCGGCTGGGACTTTGCGACCGGGCGCAATACTGGCAGCGCCTGGCCGATGATACCGGCGAGGCGCTGCTCAAACGGGTGTGGAATGAAAAGCGCCGGGCCTTCGCCGCCGCCGAGGGCATCGACGATATGGATGCCAGCGTCTTGCTGCTGCCCGAGCTGGGACTGATCGAGGCCGGCGATCCACGCTTTGCTTCGACCGTGGCGGCGATCGAGCAGGACCTGGTGCGGGGGCGCCATGTCATGCGCTATGCCGCGGAGGACGATTTCGGAATGCCCGAAACCGAATTTCTGGTCTGCCGCTTCTGGCTGATAGATGCGCTGGCGGCGCTGGGCCGGCGCGAGGAGGCGCGCGAGCGCTATCAGGATGCGCTGGCCTTGCGCAACGGTTACGGGCTCTTGGCGGAGGACATCCATCCGCAGACCGGCGCGCTATGGGGCAATTTTCCCCAGACCTATTCCATGGCGGGCGTGATCCTCAGCGCCATGCGCCTCAGCCAGAGCTGGGAAGACCGGTACTGGCGCGGCTAAAGCACCGGCTGCAACTGTCCCAACAGTCCGGCAAGCAACACCGCCCCCAAGCCCAAGCCCAGTTCGATCGCCGCGTGACGGGCGATCAGCACCTCACGCCCACGTGGCATCAGCCGGAACCGGTTGACCAGGGCAAGGCCCAGCATGCCGGCCACTAGCGCCAGCTTGGCGCCCAGCACCGACAGATAGAGCAAGTACGCCGTTCCCTTCTGTCCCAGCAGAATAGAGGCGGCGTTGATCAGCCCCGTCATCAGCAAAAGCAGCACCGCCACCATCGCCCAGTCGGAAAAGAGCGACAGGGCCAGCAGCATATTGGGCTCTTGCCGGCGCCACAGCAAAAGCAGGGCCGCAAGCCCACCGATCCAGAAGCCCCCGGTGAGCAGATGTGTCCCGTCGGTCATGGCGCCAATGGCGGCGAACCCGGCCGGGCTGGCAGCGGCGGCATGGCTGGTGGCGGCGGGCAACACCAGCGCCAGCGCCGACAGGACCACCATCGCGGCGCGCCCCCGCCGGATCGCCATCAGCAGGCCCAGGCCGGCAAGAGCCGCCATACGGACCAGGAAGAATTGCCCGAATACCGTGTCGGCGGCGGCGGCCGCCACCACATGGCGGTCCATGGCATCGGCCATCGCAGCCGCCGCCAGGCCCAGCCAGGCGCAACCCGTCACCAGCGCCAGCAGCAACAAGATCCACCGCAACGGCTGATCGCGCAACGGCAGGATCATGGGCAGGCGCGCACGCAACAGCCAGCCGAAGGCGCAAAGCCCGAACAGCAGCATGCTGGCGGCGAAGTAGAGACCTCGCGCCAGCGCCAGCATCAGGGAATCACTTCGAAGCTGAAGCTGCCCTTCATCCGATGGGTGTCCTGACCGACGCTGTGCCAGTCGACCTTGTAGCGGCCGGGCTTGAGCGCCAGTGGCAACAGCGTGATGCCGGTCCCCGCCACCGAACTTGCCAGCGGCACGGTCTTGCCGGCGGCATCGATGAGGCTGGCGCCGCTGAAGGCGGGCTCCAGTTTTTCGGAGAAGGTGAGGCGGATCATCTTGGGTGTCTTGACCTTGGCGTCCGCGGCGGGATCGGAGCCGGTGAGCTTGGCGTGCGCAAAAGCCGGCGTCGCCACCAGCAGAATCAGCAAGGCGAGTTTTTTCACGATCTGTCCTCCAGCTTCAGCGCCGCCACCGCCAGCATGATCCAGCCACCGATGAAGGAAAGGCCCCCGAACGGGACCAGATAGGCGAAAATATGCCTGTTGGTGAGGCCCAGAAGATAGAGGCCGCCGCTGAACAGGATCATCCCCGCCAGAAACAGCCACGCGGCAATCGCGGCACGCGGCCGGGCGGCGCCGCGGGCGGCGAAAGCGGCCAGGCCCATCGCCAGGGCATGGGCGAGGTGATAGCTGCTGCCCAGCCGGATGGTCGCCGCGGAGCCGGAGCCCATATCGGGGGAATGGGATGCAAGGGGCGCCCGCGATCACCGCGATGGCGCCGTTGATTGCGGCCAGGAACAGAAATTTTTTCATGGCCGCTTTTATAGACAGGGGCGGCCGGCTTTGCGAGTTTGGCCACCCGCGAAGCCCCCGATACGTCAGTTGCCAAGCCATGATGGAAACAATGTCATGCCCGAATTCGTGACCGCCTCTGATGGCGTGGCCCTGGCTTTTGAGCGGTTGTCACCGGGCGAAAAGAGCGGCTCTCCCGCCATCGTGCTGGTGCATGGGTTCGGCTCCAGCCGCGCGCAGAACTGGAAAGCCACCGGCTGGTATGGCGGGCTGACGGCAGCAGGCTTTCCCATCGTGGCGATGGATTGCCGGGGCCATGGCGACAGCGGCAAGCCGCATGATCCCGCTGCCTATGGCCATGATCGCATGGCCGACGACGTGATCGCGGTCATGAACGGCTGCTCTCTCTCCAGCGCGCTCGTCTTGGGCTATTCCATGGGCGGCTTCATTGGCCTGAGGCTTCTGGCGGCCCATCCGGAACGGGTGATCAAGCTTGCCGTGGCCGGAATGGGCGAGAGCTATCTCAAAGACAGCATCACCTCGCCTGCGGCGCGCGCCGCGCTGGCTGATGCGTTGCTTACCTCTGATCCGGCCTCCATCACCGATCCGCGGGCGAAGATGTTTCGCGCTTTTGCCGATCAGGGAGGCAAGGACCGTCTGGCGCTGGCCGCCTGCATGCGGGCGATGTCGCAGCATCTTCCGCTGGAAATCCTGGCGCACCTGCAACGGCCCGTACTGGTGGTGACCGGCGAGAAGGATGATACCGCCGGCCGACCCGAACCGCTCGCTACAACATTTGCTAATGGGACTGCCGTGGTGATTGCGGGCCGTGATCACATGTCCGCGGTGGGCGATAAAAATACCCGGCGTGCCGTGATCGAATTTTTCCTCTGACGGGGCGAAACCGGGCCCGCCGTACATTCGTTCCCAAAGGGAAGATCACCCCTTCTGCCGCAATTTCGACGCGGCAGGTTTCTTTTGTCTGTGTACTGATTATTGTCTGTCGAAGGGCATTGGTTGGGAGGACCAATGCTGGATAAATTTGAAAAGAGCCATTGTCACGTACGCTTTGGTACTGAAAAAAGCGTAGGTTTTCCGGCACTTAACGTTATTTTCGACAACGCCGCGCGGCGAGACTCCTGCGTGCTTTGCGGCCGCGGTGGGGGAATGCCGCGCATCCAGGTTGAGCTGTCGAAATGTTAGAAGCGCATGCCCGCGCCGGAATTCGTAACCGGCTTTTGCACAAGATCGGTCTCGAGGATTGGGACCTGATTGGCCCGCACCTGGAAGCGGTAACCTTGAAGGACCGTCAGGTGATCGAGGTCCCCACCAAGCCCATCACCCATGCCTATTTCCTGGAGACCGGCATCGCTTCGGTCGTGGCCGTGGATGCGGAGGATCATCGCATCGAGGTCGGCGTGATCGGCTATGAAGGCATGACCGGTGTGCCGCTGATCATGGGCGACGACCGGGCACAACATTCCACCTATATGCAGATCGGCGGCACCGGACATCGGATTTCCCAGGATGTCCTGCGCGGCGCCATTGCGGACAGCGAAGGCCTTCGCGCCTTGATGTTGAAATGGGCGCAGGGCTTCATGATTCAGACGGCACACACCGCGCTGGCCAACGGCCGCGCCAAGCTGGAGCAACGCCTGGCGCGATGGCTGTTGATGGCCCATGACCGCATGATCGGTGACGCCGTGCCGTTGACCCATGAATTCCTGGCGGTGATGCTGGGCGTGCGCCGGGCCGGCGTCACGGTGGCGATCCATGGCTTTGAGCGGCGCGGGCTGGTGACCACCCGGCGCGGCCAGCTGACGGTGGTCAACCGCTCGGGCATCGAGCAGATCGCCGGCAGCTTCTACGGGACCCCCGAAACGGAACTGCGCCGTCTGTTGGGCGACAAGACCGAGAAATAGCCGGCAAATAAGACTCGCCTTTTTCGGCGGGTACATGTTTTGTTCCGGCCATGTTGCCCCCCACAAGCGACGGCCAGCCGAGCGAAGCGAAGGCGTCGGCCGCGCGACCCCTGAAGAGCGACGGCCAGCCGAGCGAAGCGAAGACGCACGCCCCGCGACTTCCACAAAAGTTTGACGCTTGGTTTGCGGCCCGCGGCTGGCAGCCCCGGGCGCACCAGCTGGCGCTGGTGGAGCATGCGGGCCGGGGGGAGAGTGTGCTGCTGGTGGCTCCGACCGGTGGCGGCAAGACCCTGGCGGGTTTCCTGCCCACCCTGATTGAACTCGCCGACAAGCCCAAGAGGGCCCGCCGGCGCGGCCTCAACACGCTCTATATCTCTCCGCTCAAGGCCTTGGCGGTGGACGTGGCGCGCAACCTGGAAGCGCCCATCGCCGAGATGGATTTGCCCGTCGCGGTGGAAACGCGCACCGGCGACACGTCGGCGGCGCGGCGCCAGCGCCAGCGCTATGCCCCGCCGGATATCCTGCTGACCACGCCGGAACAATTGTCCTTGCTGCTGGCGCATCCGCGCGCGCGCACCATGTTCGAAAATTTGCACACCGTGGTGCTGGACGAACTGCATGCCCTCTACAATTCCAAGCGCGGCGATCTTCTGGCGCTGGCGCTGGCGCGGCTTTCCACCCTGGCGCCCAGCCATCGCCGGGTCGGTCTTTCCGCCACGGTGAAGGACCCTGTGCCTTTGCAGCGTTTTCTGATGCCGCAGCCGGCGCAGGGCGAAGTGCTGTCAGAAATCGTTATCGCCGCGGGGGGCGCGAAACCCCATATCGAGATCAGCGCCAGCGATTCCTACGTGCCTTGGGCGGGCCATCTGGCGCGTCACGCCATGCTGGATGTGATGGCGGCGATCCAGACTTCGAAAACGGCGCTGGTCTTCGTCAACACCCGCAGCCAGGCCGAGCGCACCTTTCAGGAATTATGGGCGATCAACGACAACAATCTGCCCATCGCGCTGCATCACGGCTCGCTGGCGGTGGAGCAGCGGCGCAAAGTCGAGGCCGCCATGACGCGGGGCGACCTGCGGGCGGTGGTCTGCACCTCCACCCTGGATCTTGGCATCGACTGGGGCGCCGTCGACAAGGTGATCTGCATCGGCGCGCCCAAGGGCGCCGCCCGCCTGGTGCAGCGCATCGGCCGCGCCAATCACCGGCTGGATGAACCCAGCGCCGCGCTGCTGGTCCCGGCCAACCGGTTCGAAGTGCTGGAGTGCAATGCCGCGCGCGATGCCGTGCTGGCAGGCGAACTCGACGGCGAGCGGTTGAAGGCAGGCTCGCTCGATGTGCTGGCCCAGCATGTACTGGGCACCGCCTGTGCGGGGCCATTCGATGCAGGTACGCTGTTTGCCGAGATACGCAGCGCCTCGCCCTATCATCACATCACCCGCGAGGATTTCGATGCGGTGGTGGATTTCGTGGCGACCGGCGGCTACGCCCTGCGCGCCTATGATCGCTATGCGCGGCTGCGCAAGACCGACGATGGCCGCTTGCGCCTGGCGCATCCACGTCTGGCCCAGGAATATCGTCTCAATGCGGGGGTCA
>CAYQZM010000053.1:0-6261 GCA_964421935.1 uncultured Rhizobium sp.
AGGGCTTGCCCGCACAGTCCCGATCCTCAAAAACAAAAACGGCCGGGCGCTGGGCGGCGCCCGGCCGTTTGGCTCTTTGATCGATTACTGGTTGGACGCCGTCTGGGTCGGCTTGGCCGCGGCGCTGGCCTGCTGGTTCAGCTCCTGGGTGATCTTCTGCTCGGCGGCGAAGTCCTTGGCCCGGTTTTTGCGGTTGTACTTCTTGGACGTGTCGCCGACCGACGACACATCCGCATTCGCGGCGGCGTCATTGTTCATGGCGGTCTTGGTGTTGCTCGACGGCTGTGCACTGGGCGAGGTGCTGGCGTCGGCGGCGGCATTGCTGGACTGGCTCGCCCCGGCACTTTCCGAAGCTTGCGCATTGTCGTTGGCCGGCCCTGCGGCCTGGGCGCTCTCGGATGCGCCGGCATTGGCGCCGGCGGATTGCGCCATGGTGGGGGCCGCGATGGCGGCAGCGCCCAGCATCAGGATGGACATGCAAATCGTGTTCACGCTTTTCATCGGGGTCTCCCATGAGGTTCCGGACTTGCCTCTTCGGGAGCTAGAACGGTTGAGTATGCAAATGTCTCCCGTTCCGGTGTCCCGGCGCCCGATCGCGGCGCCTTTATGTCAGGCCGATGGCAAAGCCGCGCCAGGGGCGAGGCAGGCGATCACATTGTGCCATAGTGGACAGGATCCCCACGCCTTGCTGAAGATCCGTGTCCTTTGCGACTGGAACCTGCGGCTGTCATCTTGCGCGGCCAGCGGCAATATTTAGATTGCCTCAAAGTGGCGCAAAAGGCTGGCCCGGGGCATGAGAGGTTGGGGAAACGACAGGCTGGCCTCAGGCCGCCGCCTGGTGTTGTTGGCTGCGGTGCCGCTCTTCCTGGCATTGGCGCTTGCCGCTTTTCTGACGTTCGAATTCGCTGCCAATGAGCGCCAGGCCCAGCGCCTGGTGCGTCATACCTATCAGGTCATGGAATCCCAGCGCCGGCTGCAGGATGACATCCAGACCGCGGAGACCGGCATGCGCGGCTATATCCTCAGCCGCGACCCCGTCTTCGAGCGCGGCTTTCGCAGCTTCCTGGCGCGCATTCCCGGCGACCTGCGGACCTTTCGTGAGCTGACAGCTGACAATCCATCACAACTGGCCCGCGCGGACCGGCTGCAAAGACTGTTGGGAGAGCGCGCCACCGGCTTCGAAGCCGCGGTGCGCGGCAATGCCGAGCCGGTGATCCGGTCGCCCGAGGCGATGGCGGGGCTGGAACGTGGCCGCCAACAGATGGCGGCCATCCGCCAGGAAGTGTCGGCGGGCCTGGCAGAGGAGCAATATCTGCTGGCCCAACGCGACCGCCAGCGCATCCAGACCGAAAACCTGGAAGTCGCCTTCGCCGTGGGCGCGGGCGTCCTCACATTGGGCATCCTGCTCATCGCGGCGGCGCTGCTGGTGCGCAACAATATCAGCCTGGCGCGGTCGGAGCGGGCGCGGGCCAATGAGGCGGCCGTACTGCGCGCAACCCTGGAGACGGTGCGCGAAGGCATCGGCTATTTCGCGGCGGAGCAGCGGCTCGGCGCCGCCAATGCCAGCTTCGTTTCACTCCTGGACCTGCCCGAGGCGTTGGCCCGGTCCGACCGCCCGACGCTTTCCAGCTTGCGGGCAGCGGCCGGAAGCGACGGTGAGGCTGTCTTCGCGCCACCGGCAGCCGGCGATGATGTGATCCATCTGGTGCGCGCCGGACGGCAACTCGATGTTTACAAGGCTCCGGTCACCACCGGCGGTTTCCTGATCGGGGTGGTCGACCAGACCGAGCGCATGGAAGCCGAGGCCGTCATCCGCCAGGTCCAGAAGATGGACGCCATCGGCCATCTGACGGGCGGGGTGGCGCATGACTTCAACAACCTGCTGCAAATCATCAGCGCCAATCTCGAACTGGCGGCAGGAGCAACCAGTGAGCCGCGGCTCGCCGAGCGGCTGCAAAACGCCATCAGCGCGGTGACGCGGGGCTCGCGCCTGACGGGCCAGTTGCTAGCCTTTGCCAGACGCCAGGCGCTGGAGCCCAAGTCGGTCGATCTGGGTCGGGTGATCCGGGACATGAGCGAGATGCTGCGCCGGACCCTGGGAGAGAATATCGAGGTCGAAACGGTGATCGCGGGCGGTCTCTGGAACACGCTGGCCGATCCCGGCCAGGTCGAGCACATGCTGCTCAATCTCGCCATCAATGCGCGCGATGCCATGCCCGATGGCGGCCGGCTGACTCTGGAAGTGGCGAACGCCTATCTCGACGATGCCTATGCCGCGGCGCATGCCGAGGTGACGGCGGGCCAGTATGTCATGCTGGCGGTGAGCGACACCGGATTCGGCATGGCCCCCGACGTGGTGGCGCGGGTGTTCGAGCCGTTCTTCACCACCAAGCCGGAAGGCAAGGGCACCGGCCTGGGGCTGGCCCAGGCCTATGGCTTCACCAAACAGACCGGCGGCCATATCAAGATCTACAGCGAACCTGGCCACGGCACGACGGTGAAAATCTATTTGCCACGCACCCGCCGCGAGGCGGATGTGCTGGCCGCCTCCGACAGCCCCGATGCGCAGGGTGGAAACGAGCATATCCTGGTGGTGGAGGATGACGAGGGTGTGCGGGCTGCCGTGGCGGACATGCTCGGTGAGCTTGGCTATCGGGTGAGCCGCGCTGCCGGACCCGAAGCGGCTCTCGAACTGCTCCAGAAGGAGGTGCCCAACCTGATCTTCACTGATGTGGTGATGCCCGGCTCCATTCCGACCCGGGAATTCGCGCGGCGGGCCCAGGCGCTGCATCCGGGGATCCGCGTACTTTACACCTCCGGCTACACCCACAATGCCATCGTCCATAACGGCAAGCTGGACGACGATGCGCTGCTGCTGTCCAAACCCTACAGCAAGGATCAGCTGGCGCGGAAGCTGCGTGAGGTTCTGGCCGCCCCGGCGCGTGGCGCGGTCGTCGCCCCGAAGGGCAAGGTCCTGGTGGTCGAAGACGTGGCCCTCATTCGCATGACGACCGCCGACATGGTGGAGCAGATCGGGTTCGAGACTGCCCAGGCCGGCGATGGGCGCGAGGCACTTGCGTTGCTGCGGCAGGATGAAGACATCAACATCCTTCTCACCGACCTCGGCCTTCCCGGCATGAGCGGGCGCGACCTGATGGCGGAGGCGCTGAAGCTGAAGCCCGGCCTGAAAGTGATCGTCGCCTCCGGTTATTCCAATCCCGCCGACCTCCCGGCCGGGGTGATGAATCTGATCAAGCCTTTCGACATGCAGCAGCTGCGCAAGGTGCTGGAGAGCTAGCGCAGGGCTTTCTCCATGAAAATGCTGGTAGCGATATTTTCCGGCGGCATGGTGGAATAGGGTTCGAAGGGCGGGCAAAAGCCGAAGCCATAGCGCCGGTAGAAGCGCACGGCCGCCTGCTGGCAGTCTCCGGTCTCCAGCCGCAGCATCGGCCGCCCGGATTGCCGCGCGACTTCGGCCAACCGGTCCATGATGGCGTCGGCGATGCCCTGGCCACGCGCCTGGCGGCGCACGAACATGCGCTTGACCTCGGCAAAGCCGGGATAAAGCGCGATCCCGCCGCAGCCCAGAACCTCGTCCGATCGCCGTGCAAGAAAGAAGTGGATACCCGGCTGGAAGATCGCTTCGAGCTTCAGACCGTGGCGCTGGTGCGGTTCATAGTGTGGCGACAGTTCATCTTCCAACAGAAGGATCAGGGCGCGAACTTCGTCCGTTGGTTTTTCCGCCTTTTCGATCACCAGGCTCATCTGTCCTCCAAAGAAAAACCCGCAAGGCGTGCGCCTCGCGGGTTTCGCGTCTGGCCTTCAATCGCCCATATCAGGGGAACAGGTTGATGGAGTAGGTCAGGGTGGCAATGAAGTCGCCGGCGCAGGCATGGTTGGTGCCCATGTAGAAGCCGCACTTGGCTGCGCTCAGATCGGTGCCTGAATAGCGCAGGTCCAGTGCGAAGCCCTTGTAGGTGCCGGTTACGCCGATATCGGCATAGGTGTAGTCGCTGGAGCCGTTGTACTTCGCGGTCTGGACCCACTGATGGCCGACATTGCCGCTGACGCTGAGCCAGTCATTGATGGTGTAGGAGGCCAGGCCCGCGAGATAATTGCCGGTGCCACCGCCCAGGCTGAAGGTCGGCGACCAGGCCCAGGTTGCGGTGAAGGATGCCGGACCGAAAGCCTTGGTGAATTGGTTGATCAGCTCGAAATAGCTGGCCTTGGGGCCGCCGACCGTGTTGGCGTCGGGATAAGCGTAATAGTAGGGCTCGATATTCCAATCCACGCCCCACAGATCGGTATGCTTGCCGCCATAGATGTCCCACTCCACGCCCGGATTGTTGTTCAGGCCGGCCAGATTCCAATCGATGGTCGAGGCCCAGCTGCCGACATAGAAGCCGTCAGGCCCAACCAAATTCACCGTTCCCTGCGGAGAAGGATCGCGCTTGTTCTGGCTGATGCCACGGAATTTATAATCGCTCTGGACGTCGATTGCGGCCGACAGGGCCCATGGCGGCGCATCCTGGGCGAAAGCGGGAGCGGCCACGGCAACAAGGCCCGCCAGGCTCGCAGCGCCCAAAAGCAGTTTGGTCAAATTCTTCATCGTCGGTCCCTTCAGTTTTCATGCCGAGCGCGGACTGTTTTGCGCTCCCATCGAAATTACAGTTCTGTTTCACGCCGCCATTCTCAATATGGCGCCCGACCTTTTGAGGCCATTTGACTCGCCTCAAAAGCCGGATTTGGGGCGGCGTTGTTGCGATGCAACAGGGTGTTGCCTAATTATTGGGCTTGGGGCCAATTCGCTAGGCACAAGATCCCGGGTTAACAGTTTTCCATCGGGGCGATTCGCCGTTTAGATTTCACCCGAGCGCTGGAAGGATCCTGTTTGCGCGTGCCCGAGTATGTGTCCGCCATGCGCATTGTCCTGATTCGCCATGGCCAGCCGCAGATCGCGCTGAGCCCGCGCACGGGCCATGCCGGCTTTACCGGCTATATCGGCGATTACGAGGCGGCGGGTCTGGCGCCTTCCAGCCTGCCGCCGCGGGAATTGGCGGATCTGGCCGCCGAACTCACCCATGTCTTCACCAGTGGCCGGCCACGGGCACGCGAGAGCGCCGCCGCCCTGGCGCCCCATGCGGAGCTGATCGCCGAGGAGATCTTCGTGGAAGCGCCCCTGGCCAGCCCGCGCATTCCCCTGTTGCGGATGCGGGTTCCGAAATGGGCGGTGGTTTCGCGTGTGCTGTGGCATCTTGGTTTTCATCCGGGGATCGAAAATCCGCGCCAGGCGCGGCAGCGTGCCGTCCGTGCCGCGGAGATGCTGGTGACAGCAGCGCGGCATCGTGGCACCGCTGCCCTGGTTGCGCATGGCTATTTCAACTGGATGATCGGGCGCGAATTGAAGCGGCGCGGCTTTTCGCGCACCGGAAGCCACCAGGCGCGTTACTGGAACACTGTAATCTATGAGCATCAGGATACGAGACGATGATCGAGACGAAATTTGTAATACCCACTATCGACACCGAGACCCTGTTGCTGCGGCCTGATGGCGTCGCCGATTTTCCCGGCGTGGTGTTCCTGACGGATATCTGGGGCATCCGGCCCGCCAATATCGGCATGGCCAGGCGGCTGGCCGAGAAGGGTTTTGCCGTGCTGATGCCCAATGTCTTTCACCGCTATTCGCGTATCACGGCTGACGGTTTCGAGCCGGAAGACGAGGGCAAAAAGCAGAAGGCGCTGCATACCCTGTTCGGCTGCCTGACGGCGGAGCAGATGGAAAGCGACGGCAAGGCCTATATCGATTTTCTCCTAGCCCAGAAGGGCGTGAAGGCCGGCAAGGTCGGCGTGGTTGGCTATTGCTTCACCGGCCAGATGGCGCTGCGCATGGCGGCGGCGGTGCCGGAGAAGGTTGCGGCCGCAGCCTCTTTCCATGGCGGCTTCCTGGTGACCGACAAGCCCGACAGTCCGCACAAGCAGTTGCCGCGGGTGAAGGCGCGGCTTTATTTCGGCCATGCCGTGGAGGATTCCACGGCGACGCCGGAGCAGATCGCGACCCTGGACGAGTCGCTGCGCGCCTGGCATGGCGCCTTCCAGAGCGAGGTTTACGAGGGTGCGAAGCATGGTTGGACCGTGCCGGGCCGGTCCGTCTACAACGAGTTGCAGGCCGAACGGGCTTTTGAAAAAGAAGTCGAGCTGTTTGACGCAACGCTTAAGTAAGAGCTGCTAACGCGACGATTTTGCGGACTGAGCAGGAGCGAC
>CAYQZM010000054.1:0-9010 GCA_964421935.1 uncultured Rhizobium sp.
GATCTCGCCCAGTTCCATATTGATGATGGGGATCAAGCCGCCCAGCGGTGTCAGGCTGTCATGCATGGCATTGACGGCACCGCACGAGACATCGGTGGTGACGGTGGCGAACAGCGAAGACATGGCCACGCCGAAGCGCACTTCCTTGCCTTCCATGTTGCCGATAGGTTGGCCGACATGGCTGGCGGCGACCGCCGCATTGCCCTGGCCTTCAGCGCCATAGAGAAGGCCGACGCCCGCCAGCATCAGGACGGCCATCACGACGAAAATCGCCCAGCCCTGGCGCGTGTCCTTCACCATGTAACCGAAGCTGTAAGGGAGCGCGGCCGCGATCACCACCAGCGACCACATCTCCAGGAAATTGGTCAGCCAGGTGGGATTTTCGAAAGGATGCGCGGAATTGGCGTTGAAGAAGCCACCGCCATTGGTGCCCAGCATCTTGATCGCTTCCTGGGAGGCGACTGGCCCCTGGGCGATGGTCTGCCTGATGCCGTCCAGGCCGATGGCGGAGGTATAGGCGTGCAGATTTTGCGGGACACCCTGCCACACCAGCACCAAGGCCACAGCAAGGGAGAGCGGCAGTAGCACATAGAGCGTGGCGCGGGTCAGATCGACCCAGAAATTCCCGAGGGTTTTGGCCGAGCGGCGGGCAAAGCCGCGGACCAGGGCGATCGCCAATGCCATGCCGGTGGCGCCACTGACGAAGTTATGCACCGTCAGCCCCATCATCTGCACCAGATAGGACATGGTGCTTTCGCCAGAATAGGACTGCCAGTTGGTGTTGGTGACGAAGCTGACAGCGGTGTTGAAGGACAGATCCGGCGATATTGCGCCAAGCCCCTGCGGATTGAAGGGCAGTGTCGCCTGCAGCCGCTCCATCAAATAAAGCGAGACAAAGCCGGCGATGCTGAAGGCCAGCATGGCGATGGTATAGGTGGTCCAGTGCTGCTCTTCACTCCTGACGCCGCAAAGACGATAGAGCACGCGCTCGATGGGCCTGAGGAAGGTGATCTCGCCCTCGAACACGCGGGCCATGTAAAGCCCAAGCGGCTTCACACACATGACGATCGCCAGGCAGAAAAGAGCGATCTGGATCCAGCCATTGGCGGTCATGTCAAAACCGCTCCGGACGGATCAAGGCATAAACCAGATAGAACAGCACGCCCAAGGTGACGCAGGCGGCCAGGATATAGTCGCCGCTCATCACAGCCTCTCGCAGGCCAGGGTGTAGCCGATGGCGATGGCGAAAAAGGCCAGTCCGGCAAACAGGAACATCGCGTCCGACATGCGCGCCTCCAAAGTCAGGCGCGGAAGATGGGACGAGCGGCGTATAGGTTCGAGGCGGACCGGCCGGACCGGAAATATAAAAGCCGTATAGAGGCTAGTGTCCCGATTCCGAAATTCGTACGCCTCCGATATCGGGCTTCAGGCGAATTTCGAAATTGAAGCACACTAGCAAAATATTGATTCTGGTGTCATTTTGGTTTCGCAGTTCGCTATGAGATCGATATCGATGACATTGCGAACTTCGAAACCACGACACTAGATGGTGCCGGCCTTGACCAGCTTCACGGCATGATCGGCGGCGCGCGCCGTCAAGGCCATGAAGGTCATGGAAGGATTGACGCAAGCCGTGGATGCCATCTGCGATCCGTCCGTAACGAAGACATTGGCCGCGTCGTGCAGCTGGCTCCAGCGATTGACCACCGAACTCCTCGGGTCCTCGCCCATGCAGGCGCCGCCCATTTCATGGATGGCATCGCCGGGCACATGTTCCTCATTGGTCGAGCCGACATCGGCGAGGCCCGCCGCCCGCATCATCGCCTCGCCCTGCAGGGCCGCATCCCGCATCATCTTCATCTCGTTGTCGCGGAAGGTGACGTTGAACACCGCCAGCGGCACCCCGTAACGGTCCAGCTTGGCGGGATTGAGGGTGAGCGTATTGTCCTTGTAGGGCAGGCACTCGGCGAAAGCGGTGAACCGGATGGTCCAGGGGCCATAGGCCCGCATTGCCTCCTTCATTTCCTTGCCGAATCCGCCGGCGGCCGCCGGACTGCGGCCGGCGGATCCCTGCATGCCATAGCCGCGCACGAAGTCGGCATCGGCATCCTGGCCGTTCAGATTGCGGAAGCGGGGGATATAGACGCCATTGGGCCGCCGACCATAGGCGATGTACTGCTCCAGCGCCGGATCAGGCACCGTGCCCCAGAAGCCGGTGCGGAAGACATGGTCCATGATGTAGTGGCCCAGAAGCCCGCTGGAATCGGCAAAGCTGCGGTCGCTGCCGGGCAGCCGCGAGTTCAGCAAGATCTGGGTCGATGCCATGGCCGAGGCACAGAGAAAGACGATGCGGGAGCGCCAGACTTTCGCTTCATGGGTATTGGCATCCACCACCCGCACGCCTGTCACGCGCCTGGTCCTGGGGTCATATTCCAGATTGGTCACGACCTGATCGGACAAGAGGGTCAGGTTGCCGGTCTTGCGTGCCGCCGGCAGGGTCACGGCCTGGGTGGAGAAATAGGCGCCAAAGGAACAGCCGCGCGCACACATGGCGCGATCCTGGCAGCGGGAGCGCCCCTGCTCCGGCTTGTCTTCGGTCATGTTGGCGGTGCGGGTGGAAATCAGCTTGCG
This sequence comes from uncultured Rhizobium sp., assembly GCA_964421935.1. Classification (GTDB taxonomy): domain Bacteria; phylum Pseudomonadota; class Alphaproteobacteria; order Micropepsales; family Micropepsaceae; genus Rhizomicrobium. The sequence goes on from CAYQZM010000054.1 coordinate 2,632, forward strand.
GCCGGGAACCGCTTTCTCCAGCCGCTCCTTGACCCACAGTTCGGCCACGTTCAGGGGATGCGGTTTCTGGAATTCGCCGTCGGGAAGCTGGTCCAGCCCCTCCTTCGAACCGGCGATGCCGGCATATTTCTCGACATAGGAGTACCAGGGCGCGATCTCGTCGTATGTGATCGGCCAAGGGCTGCCATGGCCGTCGCGCTTGTTGGCCTCGAAATCGATGTGGCTCCAGCGCAGCGCCACCCGGCCCCAGATCAGAGACTTGCCGCCAACTTGCGCCGGGCGCACCCAGCGAAAAGGTTTTGAGTTCTCGAAGTCGATCGGGTTCAGCCGGTCATTGTTGTAGTAATGAGTCTGCGCCGTCAGATTGGCGCCGCCCCATTTGGCCATGATGTAGTCGCGGTCCACCTCCGCCGGCGGCAGGTTGCCGCGATAGGCAAGTTGCCAGGGCCCCTTGCCTTCGGTGATGTAGTCCTTGCGATGCTCGACCATGCGGCCGCGGTCCAGCATCAGGACTTTCATGCCCTTTTCGGTCAGTTCCTTGGCCGCCCAGCCGCCGCTGATGCCCGAACCGATCACAATGGCGTCGAAATCGTAGTTGGCCATGACTTATGCCGAAAAAACCCGACGCACCTGGGCGTAAGGATACTGGCCGTCATAGTGGCCGGGCACGGGCACATAGACCCGTTCCTGCTTGCAGCCGATTTCGGAGGTGTAATAGCCGAGTACGACCAGCTGGCGGCAATGCCCGAAAAAACCACCCGCGCCGGTGATGTGCCCCTGCATGGCCAGGGTCAGCACTTCGTCCTGCTCGTCCGGCGCCAATTGCGTGAAGCCGGTCTCGAAATGGACCCGGGCATAGCCTTCGATCACGCCCAGCCCATTGAGAAAATCGTTGCGGTCCATGGTCTCGTACCAATCCGCTATCATCATTTCGATGAACTGAGGCACGCCCGCGGCGATGGCGCCCGGGGTGTCTGTGGTGGGGATGATCCGCTCACTGATGGCGGCAAGCAGGCTGCGTTGATCGGCAGTGAAAATGGTGTGCGAAGCCGCAAAGCCCGGCAGGGATACGGGTGCGGCCTCTGCCGCCAGTGCCCTGGCCAACGGCATGGCCATCTCCGTGCCAAGAAGCGCCGCGGCGCCTATCAGCAGGTCGCGCCTGTCAAAAGCCATGCTGTTCCTCCATCGCCATGCTAGGGGCAGTCGCGTCCCGCTGCAAATCCCGATGGTTCCTTGATTTTTTGAAAGAAAGAGGTCTTGCGGGCGCGCCAAGGCCTATGATCTAGAACAGCCATGAGTGAGGGGGAACTCCTGAACCGGGCGCTGGCATTTCACCGCCAGGGTCGGCTTGCCGATGCCGAGCAGCTTTACCTGGCGGCGATGACGGCCGCGCCACAGGATGCCGCCGCGCCGCACCTTCTGGGTGTGGTGCGCGCCCAGCAGGGCCGCAATCGGGAGGCGCTGGAGCTGATGACGGCGGCGCTGAAGCTCAAGCCCGATGCGCCGGAGATTCTCTCCAACTATGCCAATGTGCTGAAGACCGAAGGCCGGCCGGCGGAAGCCCTGGTCAGCTTCGATCGCGCCATTGCCCTGAAGCCCGATTATGCCGCGGCCTGGAGCCGCCGCGCCCAAACGCTGCGCGATCTGGGCCGATTGGCCGATGCGCTGGAAAGCGTCGAGCGGGCGCTCTCCCTCAATCCCCAAAACATCGAAGCGCTCAATGTCCGCGGCGCGCTTTTGTCTGAACTGGGCCGTCCCAAGGAAGCGCTGGCGGCCTACGACCAGGCCTTGCGCCTGGCGCCCGATTTCCCCGATACGCTCAACAACCGTGCCCTGCTGCTGAAAAACCTGCGCAGGCTCGAAGAAGCGCTGGCCAGTGTGGAGCGGGCGCTGACGGTGCATGGCGCCATGGTGGAAGCCTGGAACAATCGCGGCATCATCCTGTTCGATCTGAAGCGCATGGGCGAGGCGATCGCCAGTTACGATCGCGCCTTGGCGCTGCAACCCGGCTATGCCGAAGCTCTCAACAATCGCGCCGTGGCCAAGGCAGGGCTGAAACGTTTTGCCGATTCGCTGGCCGATTGTGACCAGGCCCTGGCGCTCAAGCCCGATTTCGCCGATGCACTTTACAATCGCGGCAATGCTCTTTCCGAGCTCAGCCGGCCGCAGGAAGCGCTGGCGGATTATGAGCGAGCGCTTGAGATCGACCCGAACCATCCCAGCGCGTTCAGCGGTCTTGCCAATGCGGCGCTGCTGATCGGCGACTGGCAGCGCACCGCCACACTGAAAGAACGCCTCAAGGACCATGTGCTGGCAGACCGCTCGATGATCCAGCCTTTCGTAGTCATGGGCTATTGGGACGATAACGAATTGCAGCTCAAGGCCGCGCAGCATTATGTCCAACGTTCGGGCCCCGGTCCCCTGCCCGCACTGTGGCGGGGCGGGCGGTACGACCACGACAAGATACGCGTCGCCTATCTTTCCGCCGACTTCCACAGTCACGTCACCGCAGCCCTCACCGCGGAAATGTTCGAGCGCCACGACCGCGAGCGCTTCCAGATCACCGCCATGTCCTTCGGTCCGGATGACGGCAGCGCCATGCGCGCAAGGCTGATGAAAGCCTTCGACCATTTCCATGACGCCCGCCAGCAGAGCGACCGCGATGTCGCCAAACTGCTCAAGGCCATGGAGATCGATATCGCGGTGGACCTGGGCGGCCACACCAGCGGTGCCCGCCCCTGGGTGCTGGCCCATCGGCCCTGTCCCGTACAGGCAAAATATATGGGTTATCCAGGGACTTCCGGGACGGACTTCATAGATTACCTGATCGCGGACAGGACGGTGGTACCGCCCGATCAGGAGAAGTTCTTCAGCGAGAAGGTCGCCGCCCTGCCTGACACGCTGTGGGTCACGGACACGGCGCGCATCGTCCCCACCGCGCCCACTCGCGCCGAAACCGGGCTGCCGGAGACCGGCTTTGTCTTCTGCTGCTTCAACCACAACTGGAAGATCACCGCCCCCATCTTCGATGTCTGGATGCGGCTGCTGCACCAGGTGGATGGCAGCGTCCTGTGGCTGCTGGAAGGCAATGCCGCCATCGGCGCCAACCTGCGCAAGGAAGCAGCCGCGCGGGGGATCGCACCCGAGCGTCTGATCTTCGCCGGCCGCACCACGCCAGACCAGCATCTGGCGCGCCAGCAGGTGGCCGATCTGTTCCTTGATACCCTGCCCTATAATGCCCATACCACCGCCAGTGACGCGCTGTGGGCCGGCCTGCCCTTGATCACCTTGCCCGGACGGTCATTCCCCGCCCGTGTCGCCGCCAGTATCCTTAAGGCCGCCAACCTGCCGGAGCTGATCGTGCCGGACCTTGCAGCGTATGAAAACCTGGCCCTGAAGCTGGCGCGCGATCCGGCGGTTCTGAAGTCGATCCGCGAAAAATTGACCGACAAAAGCCGCATGCCGCTCTTCGACACGGCCCGCTTCACCCGCAATCTGGAAGCGGCCTATCTCGCGATGTTGCGCCAAATGCAGGAAAAGCCGGCATGAACAGCCCGGCGGATACGCTTTCTGTGCCTCTGCGCCTGTCGGTGGCGGCGCCCGCTTATAATGAAGCCGAGGGAATCGAGGCGGTGATCGCCGAATGGCACGGCTTCCTGTCCGCGGCGCCCGAGGTGGCGGAGTTCGAGATCGTGATCTGCAACGACGGCAGCAAAGACCGGACCGGCGATATTCTCGACCGACTGACCTTGAACTATCCCCAGCTCGTGCCGGTCCACTTCCAGAAGAACCAGGGGGCGGCCGCCGCCCTCACTGCCGCCATCGCCGCCACCAAGGGCGATTGGGTCCTCCTGATGGATAGCGACGGGCAGTTTCCGATTGCGGCTTTGCCCGACATGCTGGCCGCCCTGCGCCGCTCGAAGAGCCGCGCCGCCATCGGCATCCGGCAAAAGAAGGATGTCCCCTTCGCCCGCTTCGGCAGCTGGGCCAGCGGCTGTATCTGCAATCTTGTACATGGCAGCCGGCTTGCCGATTTCAATTCGGCGTTCAAGCTGGTCTGGGGCCCGAGCCTGCGCAACCTCGGCCTGGAAGCCAAAGGCATGAACTATTCGACCGAAGTGACCTCGCGCCTGCTCGAGCGCGGCATCATGCCGGTGGAAGTGGCGATCGAGCACCGTCCCCGCCTCACCGGCACCAGCAGCATGAAGCTGGTGCGCGGTGCGCTGCACCGGTTCCTGTTCGTGACCTATATCGCCCTGCGGCAGCTTCTTCTGAAGCTCGGCATCCTCATGCGACCGCAGCCATGACAGTACGCATCGCCCTCTTCTGCGGCGGCCGCGGCAGCGCCACCATCATCCGCGCCCTGCTCCGCCGCACCGATGTCGAGCTCACCTTGCTGGTCAATGGCTATGACGATGGCCTGTCTACCGGAGCCTTGCGCAATTTCATTCCCGGCATGCTCGGCCCGTCGGATTTCCGCAAGAACCTGTCCTATCTCTTCGGCAATTATTCCCAGGCCCAATACGCCCTTAAAAGCCTGATGGAATATCGCCTGGCGGGCGCGGCGGAGATCGAAGAACTCGCCCGCTTCACCCAGACCGGCAATCTGGCCATGCTGGTTGAACCGCTCAAGGCCTGGTTCGGCCAGTTGCCGCCAGCGCCGACGATGCGCGTCCGCGATCTGCTCAATCGGTTCTTTGCCCGCGCCGCCGGCGCCGGCTTCGATTTCCGCGACTGTTCGCTCGGCAATCTGGTGTTCGCGGGCGCCTATCTGAAACACGGCGCCGATTTCAACGCCGCCGCCGCGGAGGTGGCGGATCTGGTGGGCAGCCGCGCCCGCCTGCTCAACGTGGCCGAACAGCAGAACCGTGTGCTGGTCGGCCTGAAACAGGACGGCACTTTCCTGTCCAGCGAGGCGGCCATCGTGGGGCCGCAGTCCGCGAACCCAATCACCAACCTTTATCTGCTGGAAAGACCGCCGACCGGGGAAGAAGCAGAAGCGCTCGCCGCCCTGGACCTTGACGGCAAGCGGCAATGGCTGAGCGCGCATGACAGCGTACCGCTTCTGTCGCCCGCCGCGGCAGCCGCTTTGGCCAGCGCCGACATCATCCTCTATGGCCCAGGCACCCAGCATTCCTCGCTGCTGCCGTCCTATCGCATCGCCGGCCCATCTCTGGCAGCCTCGCCCGCACCGATCAAAGCGCTGGTGCTGAACCTGGACAGCGACAATGACATTCAGGGTCTGACCAGCGACGACCTTCTTGCTGCAGCCCGCCGCTATGGCGCGGTGATCAGCCATGTCCTGGTCAGCAATGATGCCCGTTTGCGCCCACCGGCCGATCTTCGTGCTGTCATGGTGCGCGGCGCCTTCGCGACGCCGGCGCGGCCACAGGTCCATAACGGCACTGCCGTTGCCGAGGCCCTGTTGGACCTCAACGCCGGCCGTACCGCGCCTTCGGTCGAGATTTTCGCCGACATACTGGGCCGCTCGGTGGCCAGCGATGAGTTGGTGGAGGAGTATCTGGAAACGAACTGGAGCGGCTTTGCCGCCCATCTGACCCTGAACCGCGCCACGCCCGCCGATCCGTCCGTCGGCATGGTGCGGCTAGGCGGACTGTTTCCGGAACTGGATTTCCTGCGCGACTGGCTGGCGCATGGCACGTCCGACTATCTGGTGCTGATGACCGGCGACGGCGCCTATCGCTTCGCCGATGTGCGCGCGATCCTGCATCTGTTGGAACAGCAGCCTTCGCTTGGCGGGGTGTTCGGCTCGCGTACCCAGAGCCGGCGGCAATTCATCACCTCCGTGCGCGCCGCCTATGGCGAGAACAAGCTGCTTTATTGGCTGGGCAAGGCCGCCGCTTTCTTTCTCAGCTCTGCCTTTTACCTGCGCAGCGGCGTGATCTTTTCCGATCCCCTGACGGGCCTGCGCGTCTTTCGCCGCAGCGCGGTCGCGGATCTGCCCGCATTGAAGGGCCGCGCCCCGCTGGCCATGGTGGCTCAACTTATTCGGGAAGGCGTGGAGTTGGCGGAACTGCCGGTGCTCTATCGCACCTTTTCCGGCTTCACCGACCCGGACTGGCGGGTCCGGCGGGGCCTGGCCAATCTGGTCGGCCTGTTATGAGCATCTGCGCCATCATTCCCGCCGCTGGCCGCGGCACCCGCCTGGGCGGCGATGAGCCCAAGATCCTCACGGCGTTGACAGCACGGGATACGATCTGGTCCATCCTCCACGCCAGGCTGGCGCCGCTGGTGGATCATATCCATCTGGTGTTGTCGCCGGAGGGGGCGGCTGCTTTTCCTGCATTGCCAGCCAACGTCTCCATCAGCGTCCAGTCCGAACCTATCGGCATGGGGGACGCGATTTTTCGCGGCTACG
>CAYQZM010000055.1:0-4985 GCA_964421935.1 uncultured Rhizobium sp.
CATGACGCCGCTCATCGTGATGTCGGTCGTGGCGCTGTTGTTCGGGATCCACATGGTCATGGCCATCGGCGGCGCCGACATGCCGGTCGTGGTGTCGATGCTGAACAGCTATTCCGGCTGGGCGGCGGCGGCGCTCGGCTTCACCCTGGAGAACACCGCCCTGATCATCACCGGCGCGCTGGTCGGCTCCTCGGGCGCCATCCTCTCCTACATCATGTGCAAGGGGATGAACCGCAGCTTCGTCAGCGTCATCGCCGGCGGCTTCGGCGGCGACACCGGGGCGGCGGCGGGCGGCGCCAAGGAAACCCGTCCCGTCAAGCAGGGCTCGGCGGACGACGCGGCCTTCATCATGAAGAATGCCGCCAGCGTGATCATCGTGCCGGGCTATGGCATGGCGGTGGCCCAGGCACAGCATGCGGTGCGCGAGATGGCCGACAAGCTGAAGGCCGAGGGCGTGAAGGTCTCTTACGCCATTCATCCGGTCGCGGGCCGCATGCCCGGCCACATGAATGTGCTCCTGGCCGAAGCCAACGTGCCCTATGACGAGGTGTTCGAGTTGGAGGATATCAACAGCCAGTTCGCCCAGGCCGATGTCGCCTATGTGATCGGCGCCAATGACGTGACCAATCCGGCCGCCAAGACCGATCCCAAGTCGCCCATCTTCGGCATGCCGATCCTGGATGTGGAAAAAGCCAAGACCGTGCTGTTCATCAAGCGCGGCATGGGCTCGGGTTATGCCGGCGTCGAGAACGAGCTGTTCTTCCGTGACAACACCATGATGCTCTTCGCCGACGCCAAGAAAATGACCGAAGAAATCGTCAAGGCGCTTGATCATTGAGAATGGGGCCGGCCCCGCCCCTCGCTTAAGGCTCGGGGCGTCGTCGTTTGCCGATGGCAAACCGCTCCTCACCCTTCGACAAGCTCAGGGTGAGGATTTACGCTCGCTCCTCATGCTGAGCTTGTCGAAGCATGAGGCCGCTTGAGCGCTGTATGACCCAGAACTCCTCCTCTGTTCGCGACGCCCGCCTGCCGCAGGACGAAAATGCGATCCTGGCCTTCATAAACGGCCTGCAGGATCACGAAGCCTCATTCGAGCCCGACCGCCGCCGCGATCCCGACTTCGCCGTGGAACATTGGCGCGAGTTGCAGCATCGCTGCGCTGAAAAGCATGGAATCATGCTGATCGCCGAAGATGGCGGCAAACCGGTAGGCTGGGCCTTTGCCCATGACCAGAATGCCGAACTGTTCGTGGTCGAGCCGGAACGCCGTCACGGCTTTCTGGCCGAGCTTTATGTGGCGCCCGAAGCGCGGGGCAAGGGCCTGGGCCGTGCGCTGATCGAAGGCTGCGAGACCTGGGCGCGGGGCCGCGGGCACAAGCTCCTCCAGGTGGGTGTGCTGGCCAGAAATGCCCGGGCCATCCGCTCCTATGAAGGGGCCGGCTATGGGGCTTATGGCATCACGATGAGGCGCTATCTATGAAGGCCAGGCTGGAAATTTTGGCGATTGCGCTGCTGGCGATGCCCACCTTGGCGCAGAGTGCCGACGACCCATCGGCTGCCCGTATCAAGGCGGATATGGCCTACCTGGCAAGCGACAGGCTGAAAGGCCGCGAAGCGGGCACGCCGGAATATGACATGGCCGCGCGCTATGTCATGGACCAGATGAAGCAGATCGGCCTTCAGCCCGCGGGTGATAAGGGCGGCTATTTCCAGCATGTGCCGCTGGTTGCCGATCGTCCCAGGGATGAAGGCAAGCTGACCCTGACGGACAAGGCGGGCAAGACGATTCCGCTGGTGTTCGGCAAGGATTATCTGGTGGGCGGCGATGTCCTGCGCCCCGATCTTAGGATCGAGGCGCCACTGGTGTTTGTCGGCTACGGGCTGGTCGCGCCGGAGCATGGCCACGACGACTATGCGGGCCTGGATGTGAAGGGCAAGATCGTGGTGGCGCTATCGGGCGCGCCGAAATTCCTGCAGACCGAGGAGCGGGCCTACTACCGCAGCGGACGGGTCAAGCTGAAGGCGGCGCTGGATCACGGCGCGGTTGGTTATGTTTCCATCGGCACCCTGACCGGCGAGAGGCTCTATCCCTTCGCCAACTATGTGCGCCAGTACAAAAGCTGGGGCATGACGTGGCGCAAGCCCGATGGCAAACCGTTCGTGGCGGTGACCCTGCCCATGGTTGCCGCCATCAGCGTGGCAGGCGCGCCCAAACTGCTGGGCGCGGATGCCGCGAAAATCCTCGCCGCCGCCGAGACGAAAGAGGGCGCCATCAAGGGCTTTGCCCTGCCGCTGACCTTGAAGGTGGAATCGCACAGCGAAGTCAAAAACTTTGAAAGCGAGAATATTGTCGGTTTTCTGCCCGGCAGCGATCCCAAGCTGAAAAACGAATATGTCGTGCTGTCAGGTCATCTGGATCACATCGGCATCACCCCGCCGGTGAAGGGCGATTCCATCAACAATGGCGCGCTGGACAATGCTTCGGGCGTCGCCACGACCCTGGAAGTGGCGCGGCTGCTGAAATCGCACCCGCCGCGCCGTTCGGTGCTGTTCCTGATCGATACCGCCGAGGAAAAGGGGTTGATCGGGGCCGAATTTTTCGCCCGCAATCCCACCGTGCCTTTGTCGTCCATCACCGCCGATGTGGATCTGGACATGCCGATCCTCACCTATGATTTCACCGATGTGGTCGCCTTTGGCGCCGATCGCTCCAGCATCGGGCCGTCGGTGCGCCGGGCGGCGGCGCGCAGGAATGTGAAGCTGTCGCCCGATCCGGCACCGGACGAAGGCATCTTCACCCGTTCCGACCATTACCGCTTTGTCGAACAGGGCGTTCCGGCCGTTTTCCTGGCCACCGGCTACGCCAATGGCGGCAAGGCGGCCACCGAATTCTTCATGCGCACCAACTATCACAAGCCAAGCGACGATCTCTCCCAGCCGATCCGCTATGATGTGGGCGCGAAATTCGCGCGCCTGAACGCCGCGATCACGCGTGAACTGGCCGACGGGCCCCGTCCCAGCTGGAACAGGGGCGATTTCTTCGCGTCCAAATTCGCGAAAGGCCGTTAGCCCGCATGGACTATTACCAGGGCTGGTTCGACCTCAAGGCTGGCATCAAGGATACCGATTTCGCGCGCAGCCTCACCACTTACATGGCTCACTTGAAAGAGCGCGGTCTGATCGAGGGCTGGAAGCTCAGCCGCCGCAAGCTGGGCCTCGCACCCAAACAGTTCGGCGACTTCCATCTGGTGATCGAGACCAGAAACCTTGCCCAGCTGGATGAGGCCTTCAACCATGTCGCCAGCCGCGGCGAGCCTGTCGAAGGCGCCCATTTCGACGTCAATTCCAAGGTGGAAAATCTGCTCTTTGGGCTCTATCGCGATTGTCCCGATTCCGTGCGGCGCGAAGGCGAAGAGAAGTTCTGACTACTTCAGGCCACCCATCTTACAGACCTCTTTCCACTCCGCATCCGTCACCGGCTGCACCGATAGGCGGAAACTGGTCACCAGGCTCATGTCTTTCAATTTGGGATTGGCCTTGCAGGCTGCCAGAGTGACCGGCTTGGGCATGTCCTTCACGGCCTTGACCACCACCAGGCCGAACTTGCCGGCCTCGTCGGTGGGATCGGGCTGATATTCCTCGATCACCTCGACGATGCCGACAATCTGTTTCTCCTCCCCCGTATGATAGAAGAAACCCAGATCACCTTTTTTCATCGTCTTCATGTTGCGCGCGGCGGTCCAGTTGCGAACCCCGCTCCAGGGCTCGCCCTTGGCGCCCTTCTTCTTCTGCATTGCCCAGGAAAAAGTCTCGGCTTCGGTCTTGAACAGCCAGTGGGCCATTGCTCTCTCCGGTTATTCCGATGTGTTCATTCAGACGTGAGCGGCCGGCTCATCAGCCGCATCAAGGCTTCACCCAGGGGCAAGGCGCCGCTCAAAAGATCGGCCATCGCCTCGGCGATGGGTAGCTCCACGCCCACGGCTCTGGCGCGCGCCACCAGCGCCGGCGCGGTGCTGACGCCTTCCGCCAGCGGCCGACCCGGTCGGCTGAGATCGGTGACGCTGCTGCCCCGGCCCAGCTCGACACCGAAGGAGAAATTGCGCGAGGACCGGCTGGTGGCGGTCAGCACCAGATCGCCCAGGCCGGAAAGGCCCATCAAGGTCTCCCGCTTCGCTCCCAGCGCTTCGCCCAGCCGCGCCAGTTCGGCGAAGCTGCGCGCCAGGAGGGCGGCGCGGGCGTTTTCGCCCAGTCCCATGCCCTCCACCACACCGCAGGCGATGGCATAGACATTCTTGGCCGCCCCGCCCAGCGCCACGCCGGTCAGATCGTCGCTGACATAGGGGCGAAAGCTCGGTCCACCCAATGCTGCCTGCAACCTGGCGGCGAGATCATTTTCGGCGGCGATAGTGACGGCGGTGGGAAGACCTAACGCCACATCGCGCGCGAAAGAAGGCCCGGACAGGATGGCCAGCGGCGTCTGGGGCAGCGCTTCGGCCGCGACTTCCGTTACCAGCTTGCCCGAGCCCTGCTCGATACCCTTGGCGCAGATCACCACAGGCTGATCGGGTTTCAACAGGGGCCGCAGGCGATCGGCGAAGCCGTGTAACACCTGCGCCGGAACCACCAGCAACAGCGCATCGGCCCGGCAGGCTTCACCAAGATCGCCGGTGATTGCCATCTCGCCGGGCAAGGCCATGCCCGGCAAGAACCGGTTGCCGCGGCCGGCCTTGATATCGGCCAGCACGTCTTCTTCGCGCACCCACACCATGGTCTGCCGGCCGCCGGCATGGGCGGCCAGGGCCAGCGCCGTGCCCCAGGCCCCGGCACCAAGGATCGCGATGTGGGAAAAGGCGTTATGAGGGTCAGACATCTGGGTTGCTTATTCCTTGCCCGACCCTATCTTGCCGCAAGTGTCGTGGGTTGGGAGCTCCCCAAATATTACAAATAATCCCAAAAATCCAGCATACCAACAAAAACAAAAAAAAA
>CAYQZM010000056.1:0-4236 GCA_964421935.1 uncultured Rhizobium sp.
CCAGTCCAGTTCGGCGAGAATGCCGTCCACCCAGCCGCTTTCGTCCACGCTTTCGCGGACGTGGGAATTGAAATCGCAATAGGGACATTTGGCGGCGCAGAAAGGCCAGTGAACGTAAACGCCGAAGCTCATGGAGCGTCAGCCCAGCAGGTCGCGCAAAATATTTGCGCGACCGTAGCGTTAGGCTGCGCGACCATCATAACTAAAGGCTTTCCGTAAAGATGCCGGAATGCAGCAGCTTCTCGAACGCCTTGGCGCGATGGCTGATCGCGTGCTTCCGCACCGGATCGATCTCGGCAAAGGTCTGATCCATGCCGTCGGCAATGAAGATCGGATCATAGCCGAAGCCCTTGTCGCCGCGCGGCGGGAAAGCGAGGTCGCCGTGGACCTCACCTTCAAATACCTGCGTCTCCCCTGACGGCAAGGCCACGCAAAGAGCACAGACGAATTTTGCGCGGCTGGTTTTCAGCCCCTTGTGCCGCAGCTCATCATGGATGCGGTTCATGGCGATGCGGAAATCCTTGGTCGGCCCCGCCCAGCGCGCTGAATAAATGCCCGGCGCGCCGTCCAGCGCCTGCACGCACAGGCCGGAATCGTCTGCCAAGGCGGCATGATGGCTTCCGGTAGCCGATGCCAGTGCTTTGATCTTTGCATTGGCCGCGAAGGTCGCGCCGTCCTCGACCGGCTCGGGCAGGCCCAGCGATCCGGCGCTGACCGGCAGAATGCCGTGCGGGCCCAGCAGAGCTTTGATCTCCCGAACCTTGCCTTCGTTGTGGGAGGCGACCACCAGCTGGCTGCCGCGCGGCAGCCTCATGCCCATCTCCTCATGGGACAAGTACTTCTTTCTGCAATGTCACCAGTTCGCCGATGCCCTTGCGCGCGAGCTTGAGCAGCGCCACCAGTTGCTCTTCGGTGAAGGGCGCGCCTTCCGCGGTGCCCTGAATCTCCACCAAGCCGCCCGAACCGGTCAGCACAAAATTGGCGTCGGTCTCCGCCGTGGAGTCTTCGTCATAGTCCAGATCCAGCACCGGCTGACCCTGGACGATGCCGCAGCTGATCGCCGCGACATGATCCTTGATGATCGGCGCCGTCAGCAGTCCGGTCTTCTTCATGAAGCCCACGCACTGGCTGAGAGCGACAAAGCCGCCGGTGATCGCCGCGGTTCGGGTGCCGCCATCAGCCTGCAACACGTCGCAGTCGATGGTGATCTGCCGCTCGCCCAGCGCCGACAGATCGCATACCGCCCGCAGGGACCGGCCCACCAGGCGCTGGATCTCCTGGGTCCGGCCGGACTGTTTGCCCGCCGCCGCCTCGCGGCGCATGCGGTCATGGGTGGAACGCGGCAGCATGCCGTATTCGGCCGTGACCCAGCCCTTGCCGGTGCCTTTCAGGAAAGGCGGTGCCTTTTCTTCCAGGCTGGCGGTTACCAGCACATGGGTGTCGCCGAATTTAACCAGGCAGGAACCCTCGGCATGGCGGGAGAAACCGGGGGTCAGGGAAACGGCGCGCATCTGGTCGGGGGCGCGGTTGGAACGGCGCATGGAGCCTCATATATCGGTCTGCTAACTTCTCGGCGTTACCTAGCGTCGGGACCAGGGACGGCGCAAGGACAACTGGAAAATAAAAGGAATTTCAAGAGCTTGAGCGTTGAGCCGCGTTCCCCTTTCGTGATGCCGCAGGGCTTCACCGACCGGCCAAGGGAAGTCTTCCGCCATCTGGTGGAAGCTTTTCTGGCCAGCGGCGAGCCTGTGGGCTCGCGCACCCTCAGCCAGCGGCTACCTCTGACCCTGTCGCCGGCCTCGATCCGCAATGTGAGGGCGGATCTGGAGGCCATGGGGCTGCTTTACGCGCCCCATACCAGCGCCGGCCGGGTGCCGACGGAAAAGGGCCTGCGTCTGTTCGTGGATGGCTTGCTGGAAATTGGCGAGCTGGCCCCCGACGAACGTGTCGCGATCGAGGCCCGCATGTCGGGCAGCGGCCGCCAGATCGAGGATGTGCTGACCCAGGCCACCCAGTCGTTGGCCGGCCTGTCGCGCTGCGCCGGGCTGATGGTGACGGCCAAACAGGATTCGCCGCTCAAGCATGTGGAGTTCGTGGCGGTGGCCCCGGGCAAGGCGCTGGTCATCATGGTCAGCGAGGACGGCCAGGTGGAGAATCGGGTGATCGAAACCCCGCCCGGCCTTCCTGTTTCCGCCCTGTCGGAAGCCAGCAATTATCTGGGCGCGCGGCTGCGCGGCCGCACCCTGGATACGGCACGTGCCGAGATCCTGACGGAACTGGACGGCGAAAAGCTGGAACTGGACACCCTGACCGCCAAGCTGGTGGCGGAAGGCCTTGCCACCCTGGCCGGCCCCGAAAAGGTCCTGATCGTACGCGGCGCGGCCCATCTTCTGGACAGTGTCGCCGCCCAGGCCGATATCGAACGCATCCGCAGCCTGTTCGACGATATCGAGCGCAAGGCCGACCTGATCCGGCTGTTGGAACTGGCCAAGGATGGTGACGGTGTACGGATCTTCATCGGGTCGGAGAACCGGCTGTTCTCGCTTTCCGGTTCCTCCATTGTCGCGGCGCCCTATGCCAATGCGCAGGGCAAGATCGTGGGTGTGATCGGGGTTCTGGGGCCGACGCGCCTCAATTACGGCCGCATCATCCCCATGGTCGATCACACCGCCAAAGTCATTGGACGATTGCTCGCTTAAGGTTTAAGGACCCCCGTCATGAGTGAAGAACAGACCCAATTGCCCGACTCCGAAAACCCCCACGCCGCGGAATTCGCGGTGCTGGAGGCCCTGAAGGCGGAGAATGAATCCCTCAAGGACCAGCGCCTGCGCGCGCTGGCGGAGGCCGAAAACATCCGCCGCCGCGCCGAGAAGGAAAAGGCCGATGCCAGCCAGTATGCGGTGACCAGGTTCGCCCGCGACATGGTCGGCATTGCCGACAATTTCGCGCGCGCCCTGGCCGCCGTACCCGCCCCGATCCGCGATGCCGCCGATCCCCAACTCAAGGCCGTGCTGGATGGTGTGGAAGCCACCGACCGCCAGCTGATGCAGACCTTGGAGCGCTATGGCGTGAAGGCGGTGGATGTCAGCGGCAAGTTCGATCCCAACCTGCACCAGGCCATTGCCGAGGTGCCGGGCCAGGGCAAGGCGCCCGGCAGTATCGTGGATGTGGTGCAGTCCGGCTACACCATCGGTGACCGGCTGCTTCGCCCCGCGATGGTCACGGTTGCAAAAAATGAAGTGCCGGCGGCCGCCGCGGGCGTGGATAGTAAGGTCTGAAGAGGGGCCTTCATGTCTGAGCTGAAGATCGTCGTCACCGGCGCGTCCGGCCGCATGGGCCGCACCCTGATCCGCGAGATCGCGCAGGGGTCCGGCATCACTCTGTGCGGAGCGCTGGAAATGGAAGGCCACCCCAATCTGGGGATGGACTCCGGCACCCTGGCCGGCATGCAGCCCAACGGCATCAAGCTGACCGCCGATCCCCTGCCCCTGCTGGCGACCGCCCAGGCGGTGGTGGATTTCACCACGCCCATGGTCTCGACCATGCTGGCGGACTTGGCGGCGCAGGCGCGTATCGTCCACGTCGTCGGCACCACTGGCTTTGACGAAAAGGGCGAGGCCCGCATCAAGGCCGCCGCCCGTCACGCCGTCATCGTCAAGTCCGGCAATATGAGCATGGGGGTGAACCTGTTGGCCGCTTTGGTAGAACGGGCCGCCAAGTCTTTGCCGGACTACGACATCGAGGTGTTGGAAATGCACCACCGCAACAAAGTGGATGCGCCGTCGGGCACCGCCCTGCTGCTCGGTCAGGCCGCGGCACGCGGCCGCGATATCGCGCTGAACAAGCATGCCGTGCGCTCGCGCGACGGCCATACCGGCGCACGCAAGGATGGCGATATCGGCTTTGCCACTTTGCGCGGCGGCAGTGTGGTGGGCGAGCATTCGGTGATCTTCGCCGGCACCGGCGAGCGCATTACCCTGGCCCATTCCGCCGAGGATCGTTCGATCTTCGCCCATGGGGCACTGACCGCAGCCAGGTGGGGCCATGGGAAAAAGCCTGGCCTCTATAGCATGACGGACGTGCTGGGCCTCTGATGGCCAAGCCTTTCAGCCGCGCCGAAGTGGAAGAGTTCTTCGCGCGGCTGAAAAAGCACACGCCCGAGCCCGAGACCGAGCTTCGCTACGTCAATCCTTATACCTTGCTGGTCGCGGTGGTGCTGTCAGCCCAGGCCACCGA
>CAYQZM010000057.1:0-12990 GCA_964421935.1 uncultured Rhizobium sp.
CACGTTGACGCGGGAACCGTCCAGCAGGCGGGCGTCGCAAATGGGGGAGGCTTCGTCGACCCGGCGGCCGACCTGGCTGACGATGCGCTGGCAGATGTTCATCAGCTGGGCATTGTCGCGGAAGCGGATATTGGTGAGCTGCACCTTGCCCTGGACTTCGATGAAGACCCGGTTGGCGCCATTGACCATGATGTCGGCGATATCGTCGCGGGCCAGCAGCGGTTCCAGCGGGCCATAGCCCAGCACGTCGTTGCAGATGTCCTGGAGCAGATGTTCCTGCTCGGCGATGGACATCACCACCGCCTTGATCGAGATGATCTCGTTGACGATGTCGCGGATTTCCTCGCGCGCGGAGTCCGGATCGAGCTGGGCGAGCTGCGCCAAATCGATCGTGTCGATCAGGGCGTTAAAGATGGTGGACTTGATCTGGTAATAATCCTCCGACCGGTTGTCGGTGATCACCCGCGGCGCGGCCTTGGGCGAAGGCTGGGGAGCGGCCTGCATGGCAGGCTTGGGCACCGGCGCAGCGGCCGCCGGGGCTTCCGGCGCGAGCCTTGGCGGCGGCGCGGCGGGCTCGCGCGCGGATGGCGGCTTGCCAAAGGAAGGCTCAGAGGCAGTGCGCTTGCCGAACATGGCTTAACCGGCCTTCTTGCCCTTCAGGAATGAGAAGATCGAAATCGAATTCTTGTTGGCCGGCCCGTCCATGGTGCGGCCCGTCAGATTGCGGCAAAGCCGGCGCAGCGCTTCGGATACCGGCGACTTGGGCGCGAGCTCGATCACCATCTGGCCATTGTTGGCAGCCTGGCCGAACAGGGCCGCGTCGAAGCCGATGATGGCGGCCGGGTCGATGCCCATGGTCTCGGCGAAATCCTTTGCGGGGATTTCCGGCCGTTTGGGAGTGCCGACCTGATTGATGACCAGACGCGGAGGCACATCATTGGGCCGCGCGCTCTTGACCAACTCGATGATATTCTTGGCGTTGCGCAAGGAGGTCAGATCGGGGCTCGCCACGATCACGATGTCATCGGCCGCAAGCAGCGCGGATTTGATCCAGGGCTGCCAGCCATGCGGCATATCCAGCACCACGCAAGGGGTGGTCTGGCGTACGGCGTCCACCACCGCCTCATAGGCTTCCGGGGTGGCGTCATATTCCCGCTCCAGGGCCGCAGGTGCGGTGAAAAGCGAAAGATGGTCGCCGCGCTTGAGCAGCAACCGGTCCAGCAGCACATCGTCCAACCGTTCCGGGGCGGAGAGCGCATCGGCGACGCCCTGGCTGGCTTCATCGTTGAAATCCAGGCCCACGGTGCCGAAAGGCAAGTCCAAATCCACGATGGTGGTGTTGATGTGCAGTTCTTCGGCGATGCACCAGCCCAGATTATGCGCCACGGTGGAAGAGCCCGCGCCGCCGCGCGCACCCACCACCGCCACCACGCGCCCGATGGGCGAGGCGCCGGGGTCCAGATAAAGGCCGGAAACCACCTCGATCAGCTGCAGCGGCTCGACCGGGGCGATCAGATATTCGGAGGCGCCGCGGCGCATCAGCTCGCGATAAAGCTCCACGTCGTTGGTGCGGCCGATCACCACCACCTTGGTGGCGGGATCGCAGACTTCCGCCAACCGATCGAGCTCGGCCAGCGCGGCCGGGCCGCTAAGCTTGGTTTCCACGATCAGCAGGTTCGGCGTGATCTGGCCGTTATAATGTTCCACGGCGGCATTGACGCCGCCAAGCTGCACCTGCAGATGCGCCTTGCTGAGGCGGCGGTCGCCGCCGGCCCGCTGCAACGCCGCGCCCGTATCCGGAAACTCGCAAAAGGCGTGAATCGAGATGCGCGGAACGGGGCGCTCATGCGGGGCAGCTCCGAAACTCTGCACTTGGGGAGGCTTGCTCATCGTTCGGCCACTTTCATCCCTGGTCAGTGTTACTGGCCGATTTGCGAAGCGCCGGCTGACTGCTCCGTCGCCTTGTCAACCGTACGTTTGTCGGCCTGGGTGATTTCGCCCTTCTCGTAATGATCCATGACAGTCGCGCGGCGTGCCGAATCAACCGGGCCCATGCCCCCCGGGCCCAAAAGATCACGCGGATCGGAGACCATGGCAGCGATATTGTGCTGCACCGAGCAGCCAAAATTCCGCGGCGTCAGATTGTCGGCGGTAAAGGCCAGGTTTTCCGACCAGTCATTGCCGCACGTCTCGGCATGGGCGGTATAACCGATATAGCTGACATCCACCCGCCGGTCGCCGTTCGCCACCTCGTGGGTGGAAACCAGGATCTTGTCGCGGCTGATGCCGGTGGCCGCGGCGCGCTCGGCGAAGAAGGTGATCGCAGTGCGGCTGGCCGGGCCATCCGGCACGCTGATGCCGAGGCTGCCATTGCCGTGGGCACGGTAGTCCGTCAGGAAGGCATCGAACTTGACCGCGTCGTCCGGCGTCATGCCGTCGGCGCCGCCGGCGAAATAGACCTTCAAGTCGCGATAGCTGGGCTCTACCGCGATCGGATGGTTGACCGCGCCGTCTTCGGCGATGCTGTCGGCCCCGTTGATGGCGCCGGTACAGCTGCCATTGATCAGGGCAGTGGCGAGAGCGGCGGCGCGGAATAGCTGTTGTGGAGTCATGAGATCCTCCTAGCGCACAATGAAGCCGACAGGGGCCGTGGCCTGCGGAGACAGCGGCTTTTCGTCTTTCCGCTTGTAGGTCGCGTTGAGACGGCCCAGCAGCAGGGTTTCAGGATCGGACGGCGCGACAAAGCCATCCGTGGGAGCGCTCAATGCGGACTCTGCGGTCGGATCGACCAGATAGGCGCTGACCAGCACCACCAGTTCGGTCTGGTCATCGGCAAAATCGCGGCTGCGGAACAGTGCGCCCAGGACTGGCAGGTCCTTCACGCCCGGAAAGCCGTCTATCACCTGTTTGGTATTGTGTTGCATCAGGCCGGCGACGGCGAAACTTCCGCCGGAGGGCAATTCGACGGTGGTTTGGGCACGGCGCACGCTCAAGGCCGGGATGGTGAGACCATTGGTGCTGCTGGCGCCGGTGAGGGTAAAGGCACCGGTGTTGGTCAGTTCGCTGACCTCGCTGGAAAGCTGCAGGGAAATGCGGCCCGGTGCCACCACGACAGGGGTGAAGGACAGGCCCACGCCGAATTGCTTGAATTCGACCGTGATATTGCCGTCGCGGTCACGGCTGACCGGTACCGGAAATTCGCCGCCAGCCAGGAACTTGGCGGTTTCGCCACTGACCGCGGTGAGGTTCGGCTCGGCCAGCATATGGACCAGACCGACGCGTTCCAGGGCCTGCAGTTGGCCCTGGACATTGTTCTGAAGATTGCAGATGCCGCCGGTCGTCGCCAGCGCCCCAAAAGGATTGGAGGCTGTAGAGCTGGAGTTGCAGACCTGGCCGACCTGGCCGCCGGACAAATCGCTGAGTGCCTGTCCCACTAGGTTGAACTGGTTTGACGTGGAAACCGCGAGCGGGGTCGAGCCCCCCACGATCTTGGCGCCGGCCAGGTTGACGCCGAATTGCTTGGCAATATTACGGTCCATCTCCGCGATGCGTACTTTCAGCATCACCTGCTGGCCGGCGGCGATGGAAAGCATGTTGACGACCTTCTTGGGGTCGCCCGCGAACTTGGCAGCCAGATCCGCCGCGCGCGTCGATTCAAGGGCGCTGGAGACCGACCCGGTCAGCACCACATTGTCATTCATGGCCTGCACTTGAATGGAAGAGTTGGGCATGGCCGCCTTCATCAGGCTGCCCAAGTCCACCACGTCCTTTTCCACGCGAATATCGAGGGCCAGAATCTGCTTTCCCTGGGAGTCGAAGAAAAAGGCATTGGTCTGGCCGACCTTGGTGGCCAGCAGGAAGATGCGGCGCGGTGTGCGCACCACCGCATCCACCAGATCAGGATTGGAGACCAGCACGTCGCGGGCATCGGTATCGAGCTGCACCACCGCCGCCTTGTCCAGCGGCAGGGTCAGGCGCTGATGGGTGACGCCGCTTTTGGTGGAGATCGTCATCACCTTGGCGCTGGCTTCATCCAGCACGGGACGGGCCGCCAGGGCATCGGAAACGGTGAAAGATGCCGTGAGCATCAACACCAGGCCGGCGAGGACGGAGCGGGATAATTTCACTGCGGAGTCTCCCCAGAGCGGCCACCGGCGGACATGCCGTAACGGATCACGGAAACCGGGCCTTCGGCGCTGGCGCTGCGATGACGGCGCGCCGGATCATCAGCATTCGCGATGTTGTCGCTGAGAGGACGCAGGGAGAGCGAGAGCACGCCCCCCATGCCTGCGCCGGCAATCAACTCGGCCTGTTCGGGCGTGACCTCCACCGTCGCCGTCTTGCCGACCACGGTGCGCGTATCTTTTTCCTGGCGATAGGTCTGATCCACAGCCAGAACACGCAGGTCGGTGACAATGGTCTTGGCAAAACCGCGCGTAGCGCTGCCTTCCGGCTTGCGCGTAAGAAGAACATCCACCCGGTCATTGGGCAGAATGAAGCCGCCCGCGCCGGAATCGGTGGAGATGGGAATGGAAATGGCGCGCATGCCACCGCTCAAGGTCGCGGCCATGAAGCCAGACTGTTCGCCATGCACGATCGCGGTGGTCGCGATAGGCTGGCCGACGAGGATGGGCGCACGCACGACCGTGCCTTTCACAGCATTCTCTTCGTTGCCGGCCGCTTCATGCGTGATGAAAGAAGAATCCACCGAAGCGGTCGGCCATTTCTGCCAGCGCACCAGGTCGGGCTTGAGCGCCTGGCCCGGCTCCAGATTGCTGCTGGCGACCAGAACTTCACTCATGGGAACAGGCGGGGCCACCTTGGCGGCGACTTGCGGCGTGCCGCCTCCGAACATGCCGCGTACCAGAAGAGCCGCGCCGCCCGCCGCCACCACGGCAAGGCCAAGCACAACAAGGCGTTGGGTGTTCATCGCGCAGAAGCTCCCTTTGACGACAATTCACCATGCAACCCTTTAGAAATTGCTTAATGGCGCGCGCGCAAATTTTCGTTGCGCCATGGCGTTTTCGCGTAAATTTCGCGTTCAATTTGGCTAAAAAGAAATCGCGCGGAGCGGCGCCTTACCGGTTCCTTAAGCGGCGACAGCCGCCCGGAAGATCTCGGTGGAAGGCAATATCAGAAACGCACCGGCGGCCAGCGCCACGCCATAGGGAATGCCGGAATGTTCGTCATGCAGGCGCAGCAGCCAGGACTGCCGCGCCAGCAATGCCGGCAGTGGGCATTGGCGGAGCAGCAGTATCGCGAGGGTCAAGGCGCCGCCGCAGATGCTGGCAACGAGCGCATAAACCATCATGTCCGTGAAACCCAGCCACAGCGCCACGGCGGCAAACAGCTTGGCGTCACCGCCGCCGATCCAGCCCAGCGCAAAGAGCGTGAAGCCGACCACCAATCCCAGCAATCCCGCCAGCACGTGCCAGCCGGCCGCGCCGAGCGAAAGCCCGATTACCCCCGCAAACACGGCGAAGGCAGCGAAAAGCGCCAGATTGAGGAAATTGGGGATGGTGAAACTGGCGAGGTCGAAAATCGCGGCAGTCACCAGAAGAAGAGGCAGAGCGACGAGAACAAGCAGCTCGGCGAACAAAAACGCCTCCTCAAAGATAAAGGCGGCCGTCTCGCCGAGACGGCCGCCCTTTACGCATGTTAGTTCGGAGTCGCGCCCAGATGGCCCGAAATCGCATTGAAGGTCGCTGACAGCTTGGTGCCGACAGCAGTCACTGCGGTGATGACGACGACGGCGATGAGCGCGGCGATCAGACCATACTCGATGGCGGTGGCGCCCGATTCATCGCGAACGAAACGCGAGATGAGGTTCATATTTGTCTCCAAGTAAATGACACCCTAGGATGCCCACCCCCGGACGAATGATTTCGCACGATGCGGACGATCGGCAGACTAAGACGCGGCGCTTAATTTTGGCTTAAGCGCGGCAGGCTCCGCCGCCGCATCCTGGTCCGCGTCGATACAAAAAAGGCCTTGCGGAACCGGTCCGGTCGAAAGCGTTGGCGTTTTGTTTACCACGTCGGAAAGTATTGCGCCGCGTTGCGCCTTCTGGCCTATCGAGGCGATGAATATCGACAGCGCCGCGACCGGAAACGCCGCGAGCACATCCACCAGATGGTGACCGCCCTGGATCGGCGTCGAGATCAACACCACTGCGTTGGTCAGCAGAACCGGCCAGCGCAGCCAGCGCACCGGCCAGGCATAAAAGGTCACGAGCAGCGCCAGCACGCCATGATAAGAGGGAAACGCGATCAGTCCGCGCATATCGGAAGGCGTGATATAGCCCGGGCCCTTGTGCAGCAGCGCCACCAACTCCCTGCCGTAATCGGTGGTGATCGACAAGGTAAGCCTGGCCGCAACATCCGGCGGCAGGGTGTAAAGGGATTTGGCGCCCAGCGACGGGATCAACGTCCAAATGGCAATGGCGATAAGCGCGCCGACGGCCAGTGCAAGGCAATAACGATAGACCTTCTCGGCATGGCCGCTCCAGGCCAATGCTATCAGCACCAGCGCGATCTGCGGCAGCACCAGATTGTAGACGCGAAAGAAGATCTCGTTGAGCATCACATGGTGGGACATGGCCACCATGGTGTTGTACCAGTCGAAACCCAAAGCGCGATCGGCAGCGACCAGAGCGTCGTCGATGCGCCGGCCCGCCACGGTGAGAAGGAAATAGTTCAGCAGGCTGGCGGCCGCGGAAAAAGCGCAGAGAAATGCCGTTCCCAACATGGCCGCAGCAAGGGCGGGTTCGGCGCGGCGGTTCTGGTAGTAAAGGCCGCCCGCCGCCATCCCCAGCGAGATCAAGCCCAGCCGCCCATAGGCCAGCACGTCAACATCGAAATGACCGCAAAATCCCCAAGCCAGATCGATTCCGATCAGGCCGGTCGCAACAATCAATAAAATGCGCTGCAAATTTGCGATCATGAAACCGGCAAGGTTGGCCGTCGGTTTGGATAGCAGCCCAGTCTTAAGGCTTCTTTTACGGCGCCGGACCTAGGCTCGTCCGACATTCTTCGATGGTTCCACCATGCGTCGCACCTTCCTTGCCGCTGCCATCCTCGCTGCCGCCACGCCCGCCGCTGCCGCCGGCAATTCCGTGGCGCTGGCGTTGGACGAGGTCCACACCATCACCTTCAAGACGCCGGTGGCGACGGTCTATGTCGGCAATCCGACCATTGCCGACGTCACCATGCTGGATGCCCGCCACGCCTTCGTGCAGGGCAAGGGCTATGGCCGCACCAATATCGTCGCGCTCAATCGCGACAATGTGCAGGTGTTCAACGCCCATGTCACAGTGGTGGGCGCGCCTGATGCCGGCACCGTCACGCTCAACCGCGGCGCCCAGCGTGTCACGCTGACTTGCGCCGGCGGCCGCTGCGAGCCCACGCCCACACTGGGTGACGACCAGAAGGCGTTCGACGCGGCCAATAGCCAGACCAGCACGCACCAAAGCACGGCGCGCGGCATGGCCACAGCGGAGTCCAAGCCCTGATCTGAGCTGCGGCAGCCAGGCTGTCGGCCTCACCTCCATACCGGCTTCATCACCTGCAGCAACCGCCCGGGCGGTCTGAGCCGCGTGCCGACGCGCAACCCGCCGGCTTCAACATTCGAAGAGATCGTCGCGCTAGTGGCTCACCCGCACCGCGGTGATCTTCTGCGCGATATCCTGGAACGCCGTCTTGATCTGACTTGAGGAGGTGAGATTGTAATATTTGGTGCTGTCGGTGGCACAATCCTCCAGGGCTGAAGAATTACCATTCGTACCGATATGGACGAAAATGGAATAGATGACGACGTTATCCTTTTTCGCCGCGGAACAGACCTTGCTCATGCGGGTATCGATTTGGCCGTCCTGGGTCGTGCCTTCCGTGCTGCCGTTGCCATACCAGCGATCCTGGGTATTCAGGCCATCGCTGAACAAGATAATGACCTTGGAGGTATTGGACGGCAGGCTGGGGGTTGAATAAGGATCGCCGGTGGTCAGCATCTGCCAGCCATGGGCGACGCCGATCGCCTGGTTGGTCGACCCCGCAGGCTTCATGCCGTTGACCTTGCTGCTCAGGGTCGTCCAGTCATAGCTGAGATTATAGACCTGCGCCGCCGGGCAATTATCGTTGTTGTCGGCTTCAAAGCCTGCGCCGCCCGACGGCTGCGTGTTTTGAATGTCATAATCCTGGGTGCGGTCCGTGATGCAGCCCTTCCAAAGACTATGGTCGGTCTCGGCCACCCACGTGTGGGTCCATGTGCTTGTTACACAGACCTTGTTGCTCTTTTTGCCGCTGCAACTGCAATTGCTGCTGGAATAGCCGTTGCAGCTGGCGTTCGAGCCCGACGAGATCTGGGCGGTGCCACCGGTCGCGGTGCTGGTAAAGCAGCCCATGAAGTAATGGCCATTCGTGCCATTCACCTTGCTGGTGGAGCTGTACGACCAGGGGCAGATATAACCCTTCGTGGTGCCGCTGGAGGGAATGGTACTCACCGTCGTGCCACTGGTACCCGGCTTGCGGCAACCGTTACTGAGATAAGGATTACTATAAGGACAGTCGTCGCCCGGCCCGGTCGTGGAAGGCGGGACTTCGGCGGAGCCCTGCGCGCTCCAGTTCGTCCAGTCTATGCATCCGGAGCAAAGTCCCGTTCCCGGATTGACGTCGTTGGTGAAAGGCACAAGCGCGACCTTGACGTCGCCGTTGTTGGCAGCGGCGTGCTGCAATGTCTGCAGAAGGCCGTAGCTGCTGTTGGTTATGGCATCCTGCAAGGCGCTCATCTTGCTGCCGCCGGAATCGCCCTGACTCATGGAACCGGAATTGTCCAACACCAGCGCCACCCACAATTTCGTCTGGCCCCACACCACGGTCGATGTGGTGCTGAGGGCTAGGGACGGAATGCCCGCCAGCTTCATCAGCACCGTGGGCATGGTGTCGGTCACTTGAAGCTGAACTGAACCGCTGCTGTTGTAGGATGGGATGGTGACCGTCGGCGAGCCATAGGCGGTTGTGTCCACGGTGAAATTGGCATCGAAATATTTCTGCGCCAGAGCCAGTGCACTGGCCTGATCGAGCCCGGTCGAGGAGCCGACGGCCAGGGCCGCCGCATCCAGCGCCTCGCTCATCTGCTGACGCACCAGCATGGCGCGGGCGAAGTCGAGGCCGCCCGCCGCGCCGAGCACCAGAGGCACAAGGGCGATGGCGAACATCATCGCCACGTTGCCGCGGCTGGAACGCGAAAAACGGCGCACCATCCCGGCGATTTGTTGGATTCGACTGTGCATGCTCGGCTCTTTTCGCGGCCTCGATCCTGGAGCCAAGAAATGAAAATGGCGTTGCCGTCCGCACGCACAATAAGATCATGTTTAACAAAAATGCGGTTTCATTAAGCTTGGACCGCAAATGAATTAAATATGCGCTTCGGTTGCCGCGCATCATTAACCCTTCGTTGAACACGGCCTGCTGATTTGCTTCGTCTTAAGAAGCTTGGGTCCTAATAGCGGTGAACGAAGAGGCTTAATGTGACTCTGGCCGCGCGCTTCAACCGCCTTTGCAGCCGCCTCAAGGCCGATGCCGTCAAGGGTTCGGCGGCGATCGAATTCGCCATGGTGGCGCCCGTCTTCTTCATCCTGTTGATGGGCACCATCGAAACGGGCGTCATCTTCTTTGCCCAATCGACCTTGCAGAATGCCATCAATGATGCCGCGCGCATGGTGCGCACCGGCCAGACTAGCTGTTTCACAACCGATTCCGGCGGCAACTGCCAGCCCATGACACAGGCGCAGTTTCGCACCCAGATTTGCAATGAGGCTTCCGCCCTGCTGCAGGATTGCGACGGCACGAGTCTGGAATTCGATGTACAGGCCTATCCCAGCGGCTTTTCCAGCGCCAGCAATTCATCGCCCCTGGACGGCAGCGGCAACCTTCCGGTTCTCACCAAATTCGACGTCGGCAATGCCTGTGACGTGGTGCTGGTGCGCGCTTACTACAAATGGCCCGTCTTCACGCCGATCCTCGGCTTCTTCCTGGAGAATATTGCTGGCGGCTTTCACCTGATCAGCACCGCTGCCGCCTTCCGCAACGAGCCTTATAACGCCCAGCAGAATGGTTGCTCATGATCGGTAGTTTCCGCAAAGAGCAGGGCGGCGTTGCAGCGGTGGAATTCGCCCTCATTCTGCCGGTGATGATCACGCTGTTCTTTGGCATGGTGGAGACGACCCTGGCGTTGATCTGCCGGGCAGATGTTTCGCAGATGGCCTCCACAACCGCCGATCTGATCTCGCAGGTCGATACGGCCAGCACCGCAGACATCAGCAATGTCTATGCAGCCGCGGGTGTCATCCTCTATCCCTATTATTCCGGCGGCACGACGGGCAAGCCCACCATTCGCATCACCAGCATCGTCTATGACGGCACAAGCCCGCTGCCCGCCAGTACAGGCACGGTGCAATGGACATGCACCCAGACGGGTACCGGCACGCTAGCCCCGCCGGCGCGCAGCAAGAATGACACGGTCACCTTGCCCAAGCCCCTGATCACCACCGCGACCGGCAGCGTGATCATGGCTGAGGTGGCCTACAACTATGCTTCGCCCACCACCCAGACGATCGTGGGCTCGATCAACATGAGCAACAATTTCTACACCAAGCCGCGGCGTGTCTCGCAAATTCCTGCGCCGCCAAGCTGCCCATAACTTACGGCCGGATCAGGCCTTCCTGGGCGACAGAAGCAACCAGCACGCCTTCTCTTGTATAGATCGCGCCGCGATTGAACCCCCGCGCACCCGAAGCCGAGGGACTGTCCTGGACATAGAGCAGCCAGTCGTCGGCGCGGAACGGCCGGTGAAACCACATCGCGTGATCGAGACTGGCGACCTTCACATCGGAGAAAATGCTCTTGCCGTGCGGCAGCAGCGCGGTGTCCAGCAGCGACATGTCCGACACAAAGGCCAGAAGGGCGCGCTGCAGCACCGGATCGTCGGGCAGGCTTCCGCGCGTCTTCAACCAGATATGATCAAGCGCGGCCCGCGCCGGTCGGTCACCTGAAAGCCAGGCAGGGCCGCGCCCCAGCACCGACCGCGTCTCGAACGCCCTTTCCCGCGCCACCCATGCCCGCATCGCGGGCGGCAGCTCGGCGCGCAACAGCACTTGCTGATCGTCTTCCAGGGTCTCCGGATCGGGCACCACCGGCATCTGGGCCTGATGCTCGAAGCCCGGTTCGTCCTTCTGAAAAGACGCCGCCAGGGTGAAGATCTGGGCGCCATGCTGGATCGCCACAACCCGGCGCGCGGTGAAGCTGGCGCCGTCGCGCGAACGATCCACCTGATAGAGGATGGGCACCTTGGGATCGCCCGGCCGCAGAAAATAGGCGTGAAAGGAATGACAGAGCCGCGCCAGGTCCACGGTGCGGGCCGCGGCCATCAGGGCTTGTGCCAGGACCTGGCCGCCGAAAACGCGCTGGACCGGCTCGGGTGGTGAGAGACCGCGGAAGAGATTTTCTTCAATGGCCTCCAGGTCGAGCAGGCCCAGGAGGCGAGGAAGCGCGCTGTCTGACATGTATACCGATTCCGCGGAGCGCGAAGTACCCATAACATATTGGGGGTCTTGCCGAAAAATTCCTAGCGAAGGTGCACTTTTCTTAAGACTTGAGAATCTGTCAGCCCCTCCTAAACGTATGTTGGGATCAGTAGCGTTTTGTGCTGTTGCGCGCGTGACACAGGGGGCCGGTAAAACCTTGGAATGCGGTCGCTTATCTGCCGCAAAGCAGCATAAGCGATGGAGACATTTAGCTTGATCGCCGTTATAACCGCTGCATTGGTTCCTGACGAAATTGGCGGGGGGTTACCTGCCCGTCGGTATTTTGAGCGAGGGTTAGAAAAATGAAGCTTCGTTTGATCGCCATGGCGACTGTCGCCGCCGCGGCTCTCAGTACGCCTGCGATGGCCGCAGAAGGCTGGTATCTGGGTCTTGGCGGTGGTTGGGACAGCCAGACAGGCTATCGCATCACCTCGGTCCCGACGCCGGGCTTGCTGAACTCCAAGGTCAGCTCCAGCGATGATGCCATCGGCGCCGTTGCGGTGGGCTATGCCTTTGAAGGCGGCTTTCGTCTCGAAAACGAGTTTGCCTTCACACAGCACGACATCAGCCTGAACGGTTCGGGTGCCTACGCTGCCACCGGCGGCAACCAGATCACGTCGGACATGGTCAACCTGGTGTACGATTTCCCCATCACTGACACGGTGAAGTTCTCGATCGGTGGCGGTCTGGGCGTCGGCGGCTATCGCGGCTCGCTGCGCACCACCGGCACCAACTTCGACATCTTCCGCGGCGGCCACAGCGCCTTCCAGTGGCAGGGCATTGCGGGTCTGTCGGTGTCGGTTGCGCCGGACGTGGATCTGTTCGGCGAATATCGCTATCGCGAGAATGAGGCCGACGCCAATCTGGCTTCGTCCTACACCGTCCTCAGCCCCATCCACATCTCGACGGTCTCGGAGAATGTGGCGATGTTCGGCCTGCGTTGGTTCCTGACGCCGCCGCCCCCGCCGCCGCCCCCGCCGCCTCCTCCGCCTCCGCCGCCGCCTCCCCCGCCGCCTCCTCCGCCTCCGCCACCGCCCCCGCCTCCGCCGCCGGCGAAGACCAACAACGTCTTCGTCGACTTTGATAAGTCGAACCTGACGGCTGAAGCGCAGGCGACCGTGACCGAAGCGGTGTCCGCGGCCAAGACGCTGGGCTCCGTCCGCATCATGGTCACCGGTCACACCGACACGGTCGGCTCGGATCGCTACAACCAGGCGCTTTCGATCCGCCGCGCCACCTCCGTGAAGGACGAAATGGTCCGTCAGGGGCTGACCGCGGACTCGATCGCGATCGAGGGCAAGAGCTTCCACGACCCGCTGGTCCCGACCGGGCCGGGCGTGCGCGAGCCCAAGAATCGCCGCGCCGTCATCGATCTGGGCGGCTGATCAGCCCGGCATTGAATCAGAAAGGGC
>CAYQZM010000058.1:0-4228 GCA_964421935.1 uncultured Rhizobium sp.
GTGCAGCCGCCAATGGGTAAACTGCGTATCGTTAGCCGTACCGGCGGCCTTGAGTAGGTCGCCACTCAGTTGGTCTATGTCCAACTTGGCTTTGCTAAATCCACTAACCGGCTGATCCCCGGAAAAAGTGAAAACATAATCGCCAAGCGGGGGCTGACTCGTGATGACCTCAATGGCTGGCTGGGTAAGCGGCACCAAATGCAGGCGCTTTGCCTTGGTATCCTCCGGCGTCAATGTCCAGACGCGGTCATTTTTAAGGTCGAGAGCGGCCCACCTCATCTCGCGGACTTCGCCTAGGCGTTGGCCTGTAAGCAGAAGCATTTTAACCACTGAGCCAAATGGACTGTTTAAGCTATCGGCTGCCTGCCACACAGCGCGCATTTCCACGGGCGACAAGAAGCGGTCGCGTGCCACCTCCCCTTTTCTAGCCATGTCGCGGACGATGGGCGAGGCAGCTATTAGACCGCGTGAGACCGACCAATTGAACATCTTGCGGATGGCGGCCAACACCCGATTGGCTCGATAGGGGCTCGCCCGATCCTCCACCGCGTCAAGGACTGCCACCACGTCTGAGCGGGTTACTTCCGGCAACAACTTGTTTTTCCAACGCGGGATAACGTCATTATCGAAAATCCGCTTTGTCTCTAATGCCGTGCGATTTTTCGAGGCGTGACGCTTGAGAAATTCTGCAATGACGGTGGGCACCGCCAACCGGGTGGCCTTCTCGTCTTCAAGGAGGCGGAGTCGCCGCTCCTCACGCGGATTGACGCCAGCCTTGCACTTCTTCAGCGCCTCGCTCGCCGCCTCCCGAATATCCTTCAGGTCAACCGCTGCATCGCCAAGAGTAACCCGTACCTGCTTCCCGTTGATTCGTGTTCTTAAGACATAGCTTTTCTTTCCATTCGCCGTGATGCGGAGCGCCAGCGTCGGAATGATTGCATCGTTAATTTCCAGCCGCCCCGATTTCGGGGGCGCGGTCTTCTCAACGAGGGCTGCGGTCAAGGTCTTCCGCATAGAAGGGTGTCCTATTTCGGGTCTATCTGCCTCGACCGTGCAAGTTAGGTGCCCCTAAAAATCCCTGACGCGGCTGGGGTCACACGGGGGTCACGTTTTGAGGCAGCTTCGGGAAGTTGCGCCGCGCTCAGGCATGATGAGTCGGGCTGACGAATAATCCAGCTTTTTCAATATCTAAGGTAAATGGCGTGCTTCAGAATGTTGAAGTATGTTTCGGGTGACTTAGGCTCCGGCGGAAACTTAAAATCCGTTGTTCCGAAAGGGACGTGTCCGTTCGAGTCGGACCGGGGCCACCACGCGTTTCACGCGTTGTATCCCGGTTCTGCCTTTTTGGTTTGTCCGTCTTCGCGGTTTCGCCGCTGTGGGCGGACGAGGCTGGGGCGACCATGCCTAGCTTTCCTTATGAGGGATGCGCAGCCCTGCTGAAGAAGCCAGCTCGGGAATTCCACATGCCTTGAGAAAATCGGCGATCCCGTCATAGACGAGCGGCGGCCTGGTATGGTCCGCCTCATCGCCTTTCGGAACATAAATTACCATGCCCTGCCGGGCACGCGTCAGAAGCACGCGATAAGCATTGGCCAGATAAGTTTGTCGCCTTATGTCGTGGACGTTTCGCCAGCTGGCCCCCAGAAAATCGTGGAATGACCAGTGGTCCCCAATCCTTCGAAAATCGGCATCCCAGCAAATGCCAACCCAATCAAGCTCCAACCCTTGAATGTCGAACTCGGTTGCCGGGTCTTCCAGGCAATATGAGGCACGTACATCATGCCTCGGATTGAGAAACCAATTGGGCGCATCGATATCGGCTTTGACGTGGATCCCTTCGGGCTTTAGCCGCAAAGCTCCTGAGGAAGCTACCAATCCGTACCGTTCCGACCCCCGCGCCTTGCTACGAAGCCATGAGCGCGCAGTGGCCAGGCAACGTGTCAGGACAATCGGATAGGAAGCCCGGATTGAGTCATAGGTCCGCGAAGCGCTAGATGCCCTCCCGGCAACAACGTCATTGATAAACTGGGAGAGCGCTTCGGCCCGGAAAGAGCGAACCGACACCGCCAGGTGCAAATCCTTTTCGCGAGAGCAATCCAAGTTTTCGGACATGGCCTGTAAATTGTGGCCCCAATTATATTCGGGCGTCGCCAACTGATCCGAAGTATAAACTTTCCAGTGCCGGTGATGCTTCGACAGGGCGATAAACCACTCGCTCAAGCCGGCTTCGCCGTCATTGATTTCCTGTCCGCCGCCGACCAGGCAAACGACGACGCACCAGTCTGCGTGCCGATCCATCACATCGATGAGAAACTGTGGTTCGGACCGGCCAAAAGCCGGGATCCCGTGTTTCTCGCGCATGGACTTGTTGATCTTATCCAAATTCCATGCCCGCTGTGCCTCATCGAACACGACCAAGCGTTCAACTGGCGCCTCTTTTGCGCGAAGATTCGCGTCCCGGAAATGATGGATGTTCTGAATAAAGGACCGAACTTTGCGGCGGGCCTCACCCATTGTCGTGAATGCGCCCCCTTCGCCGCCTCTTTTCTTTTCGTCCCGCGCCAGGGCCTCGCGGAGAACATCCACCAAGGGACCGTTACCTGACAGGAAAACGGCGTGCTCCTCCGCATAGGTATTCGCGCGCTGCGTTACCAAATTGAGGCCTGCCAGGGTCTTGCCAGCACCCGGAACGCCCGTCACGAAGCAAATTGCTTTCCGATTATGAGCCTTGGCCTCCTGGATGATGGCGACAATGCGGGCCGTTGTGACACTGAGATTTTTGGCACCAGCGTCAGAGCGCGTAATCTCATCGACCCGATGAGACCGGTAAAGCGCCTGCGCGGCTTCAATAATGGTCGGGGTCGGCTTATAGCCGCTCAGCATCCATTCTGTTGGCGATAACGGCAGCTGGCCAGGAAAGCGTCGAACGGTTGCCAACAGGAGTTCGTCCAGGTGCGCCCCATCGGAAAGTATCGGCTCTGCAACATCATCCGGCCATAAACTCAGCTGCACAGGTTTGGCCGGAGCATCCGTCGCGATCACAACGGGAATGATCGTTCGGGAATGGCTTGCGAGATGGAAATTTTTGAGGTCCAGAGCGTAGTCGGTGACCTGATCGATCGCGGCGCCCGTGAAGATATCGGCGCGAATTTTGAATTCGACTACGAAGATGATGCCGCTTAACAGAATTATCGCATCAGCCCGCTTGCCCATGCGCGGAATGGCAAATTCAAAGGCCAGCTAGGCATCGGGCACCCGGGCAAGCCCGCTTTGCAGAAGCGCGACCTGCTCGAGCCAAGCAGACCTCTGCGCCATCTCTTGGGTGTGGGCATGATGGCGACTCAAGGCGCCATAGATGGCATCCGGATCAGCGCTCAGAAACTCTCTGACATTGGCGCTGTAATAGGCCGGCTGCAGCGGCGGCGGCCCGTCAGGCATTCAGTACCGCTTCAATCAATCGCGGTCCGCGGCGCTCCGTGGCGTCGGCGAATTGAGACGCGAACTCGCGCGTGGTCACGGCGCGGCTCGCCTCCACCCCCATGCCTTGCGCCATTTTGACGAAATCCAGCTCCGGATTGTGCAGGTCGAGCATGGCAAGCGTCTTGGGGCCGGGGTTCAGCGCGCCCACCCGGCCCAGTTCGATATTGAGAATATTGTAGGTGCGATTGGCACAGATGACCGTCACCACGTCCAGTCTCTCGCGCGCCATGGTCCAGAGCGCCTGCAGCGAATACATCGCCGCGCCATCGCCGGAAACCGCGATCACCTTGCGATCGGGCGCAGCCAGCGCGGCGCCGACCGCCATGGGCATCGCATCGCCGATGGCGCCGCCCGTCAGCAGCAGCCAGTCATGCAGGGGGCCGTGCGGCAGATGTGCTTGCAGTCCCTGACCGGCGGTAAGGGAATCGTCCGACACGATGGCATTGTCGGGCATGCATCGCGCGATGATCGCGCCCAGGCCGTCGGGGGTCAGCACGCCATCGCGGGGCACGTCCGGGATCACCCGCCGCACTGCCGCGGCGGGAAAGCGCGCGCCCACTGCGCCGGCCAGCGCCTGCAAGGCGTCGACCGTGTCTTCCTGCGGCTGCGCCAGGGTGAAAAGCGCGCAGCCCTGCGGCGTCACCCAACTCGGCTTGTCGGGATAGGCGAAGAAGGTGACCGGCGCCGGCGCGCCCACCAGCACGATCTGCTCGAGCCCTTTCAGGCATTCGACAATCTGTTCGGCGAA
>CAYQZM010000059.1:0-10345 GCA_964421935.1 uncultured Rhizobium sp.
GGCATCGAGAAGAAGGTCACCGAGACCATCGCACTTATTAAGCGCATCCGGGGAAAGTAAGCCATGAGCGATATCCTGAAGATCCGTCCCGCCGCCGACGTGAAGTGGGACTGCCTGTCCTTCGGCGAAGTGATGCTGCGCCTGGACCCCGGTTTCGGCCGCGTCCGCACCGCCCGCCAGTTCCAGGTGTGGGAAGGCGGCGGCGAGTACAATGTCGCCCGCGCCATGCGCAAATGCTGGGGCAAGCGCGCCAGCGTCGTCACCGCACTGCCCAGGAACGATCTCGGCTGGCTGGTGGAGGATTTCATCTGCCAGGGCGGCGTTGATACCGCGCACATCATCTGGCGCGATTTCGACGGCCTGGGCCGCAACACCCGTGTCGGCCTCAACTTCACCGAAAAGGGCTTCGGCATCCGCGCCGCGCTGGGCTGCTCGGACCGCGGCCACAGCGCCGCCTCGCAGATCAGGCCCGGCGAAGTGAACTGGGAAAAGCTGTTCGGCGAGGAAGGCGTGCGCTGGTTCCATACCGGCGGCATCTTCGCGGCGCTGGCCCCCAACACCTCCGAAGCAGTGATCGAGGCGGTGGAAGCAGCGCGCAAGCACGGGACCATCGTGTCCTATGACCTCAACTACCGCGCCAGCCTGTGGAAGAGCCAGGGCGGCAAGGAAGGGGCGCAGAAGGTCAACCGCAACATCGCGCAGTATGTCGATGTCATGATCGGCAATGAGGAAGACTTCACCGCCTGCCTGGGCTTCGAAGTCGAGGGGCTGGATGAGCATATCTCGGCCATAGACCCGGCGAACTTCAAGAAGATGATCGCCACCGCGGTCAAGCAGTTCCCCAACTTCAAGGTCGCCGCCACGACGTTGCGCAACGCCAAGACCGCCAGCATCAATGATTGGTCCGCCATCCTTTATGCAGGCGGGCAATTCTACCAGTCGATGATGCGCGAGAATCTGGAGATCTACGATCGCGTCGGCGGCGGCGACGGCTTTGCCAGCGGCCTGGCCTATGGCTTCCTGGAAAACAAGGGGCCGCAGGCCGCCGTGGAATATGGCGCCGCGCATGGCGCGCTGGCCATGACCACGCCGGGCGATACATCCATGGTCAATGTCGCGGAAGTCGAAGCGGTGATGAAGGGCAAGGGCGCGCGAGTGATCCGCTAGCGCCTAGCGCTTCACATACTTCAACACCCGCTTCTGCCCGACCTCGGCGACATAGACCGCGCCCTTGCCGTCGGCCCAGATGCCTTCGCCGCCGCTGGTGGCGCTCGCTTCCACATCCGCCACGTCGTCGGGGATGAAGTCTGTCACCACGCCGTCTTTCACACTGCCGATGCGCACGCCACGCTTCCAGCCCGGATGATGACCATAGCCCATCTTGTTCTTGGATTCGGAGTCGGTGACGTACATGATGTCGTTGCGGTCGATGGCGATGCCGCTGGGCCGGCTGAATTGGGTGAACTGGCCCAGGAACTTGCCGTCCTGGGTGAAGACCTGGATACGGTTGTTGTCGCGGTCGCCAATATACAGATTGCCTTTGGAATCCATCGCCAGGCAGTGCGGTATGCCGAACTGGCCCGGCCCGGTGCCCGATGAGCCCCACTGCTTGATGAACTTGCCGTTCTT
The DNA here is from genome assembly GCA_964421935.1 of uncultured Rhizobium sp. Classification (GTDB taxonomy): domain Bacteria; phylum Pseudomonadota; class Alphaproteobacteria; order Micropepsales; family Micropepsaceae; genus Rhizomicrobium. The sequence continues at coordinate 1,630 of CAYQZM010000059.1, forward strand.
GTCGAACTTGATGATGCGCGGATGACCTTTGTAGTCCGCGACATGACCTTCGGCGACAAAGATGCTGCCGTCGGGCGCCACCAGGACCGCATTGGGCTCGGTGAACAGGTCTGGACCGCTGCCGGCCACGCCAATCTTGCCCATGGTGCGCAGCAGCTTGCCGCTGGGATCGAACTCCAGCACCACCTGGCCCTTGCCACCCTTGCCGCTGGTCGGGACATTGTCGGTGACCCAGATGTGATCGCGGCTGTCAATGAAGACACCGTGCGCGAACTGGAGCAGGCCCGCACCGAACGCCTTGACGAAATTGCCTTTCGCGTCGAACTCCATCACCGGATCGAGCTTGCTGCCCACGCAGCTGTTGGCGGCGCAGCGGTCCACGACCCAGATATTGCCCTTGCTGTCGCCCGCCACCGCGCTGGTCGAGCCCATCGGGCGCCCCGGCGGCATTTTGAAGAAATTGGGAACTTCCTTGTAACGGTCGGTGGTGGGATTGGGTGTCGCCTTGGGCTGGTCGGCGGGCTGAGCCAGCGTCGCCAAGGGCGCGCTCAGAAGCAGGGCCGCAAACAGGGCCGAAAACGAGATAGGCGTGAAAGACTTGATTATGGTCACCGGGAATCCCCTTTTTGTCGCCACGATAGCAGGATGTCAGGCGATTCCTGGAAGCAGGAATTTTTGTACTTCTATCAATATAAAAACATGAAAGAGGCTATTTCCGCGGCTCTTGTTGCGACAGGCTCGCAACAGCGACCACCTTTAAAGCCGAAACCCGGAAAAGGCTTGCACTTGCGAAGGGGAGTCCTTCTAATCCCGCCCAACGGCGAAATCCCCTGCCAAGGGCGTGTTTTTTCCGGAAAGGAAATACAATGAAGATCAATCCCAAGAAGTGCGTCGCCTGCGGCAACTGCACGTATGTCTGCCCGATGGGCGCCATCTATATCGATCCGGAGCTGAAGCGGGCCACCATCAACCGTGACGAATGCGTGGAATGCTATGCCTGCTACAACGGCCTTTCCAAGGAAGTGCTGCCGCCCAACACGGTGCGCTTCGTCCGCCGCACCCTGGCCAACTTCCGCGTCCGCTTCGAGCCGGAGCCCGACGTCTGCCCCACCACCGCCTTCGAGCCGGACCAGCTGGAATGGCCGCGCGTGGTGCGCCGCGCCTTCTCCGATCCGCGCGTGCCCCATGAATCCACCGGCGTGTCCGGCCGCGGCACCGAGGAAGTGAAGACCAACGACGTTACCGATCGCGTCGGTATCGGCCAGGTCGGCTTCACCATCGAGCTGGGCCGTCCCGGCATCGGCGCCCGCTTCCGCGACTTCCAGGAGATGAGCCGCGCCTTGGCCGCGGCCGGCGTCTCTTTCGAGAAGAACAATCCCATCACCACCCTGATGACCGACGTCACCACCGGCGACATCCGCGCCGACATCCTGAACGAAAAAGTGATGAGCGCCATCATCGAGATCAAGGTGGATGTGGCGCGCACCGAAGAGATCATCCGCATCATCTGGGACGTGGAAAAGCGCATCAACACCCAGGTCGTGATCGGCGTGGGCGTGCGCTGCGACGAGAATGGCGAGGAGACCATCGTCCTGCCGATCCTGCAGAAGCTGGGCTACGACCCGCAGCGCGCCAAGACCAATATTGGCCTGGGCCGCAAGGTGATCCGTGATTTGACCAACGCCGCGCCCATCGCGGCGCCGAAAGAAATGGTGACCGCATGACCAATACTCTGCACCGCTACGGCAAGGCCGAGAGCTTTGTCGACGACTACATCGTCTTTTCGCTGCCGGCCAAGAGCAAGGCGGCGGGTCAGACCGGCGATGCGCTGGCGGCCCAGAAGCGCTTCATGCAGATCGCGGCGGAATACAGCCCCTGCAGCCTGGGTGACGCGCTGCATGGCGGCTCGCTGCGGCCTACCAAGAGCAAGAGCATTTTCGGCCACTGGGGCAAGCGTAACAAGCCGAACTTCAAGAAGGTGCTGGCGGGAATGACCAAGGCCGGCACCATGGCCGCGGTGTTCGACAAGCGCGAAAATGCCGAAGCCTTCGTCAAGCGCATCAAGGAAGAGCAGCTCGGCCTGTCGGTGAACATCTCCTCCTCCATCGAGAATGCCAAGAATGCCTGCAAGTTCGCCGGCATTCCGCGCCATTCGATCGCCTATTCGCTGGGCTTCGAAAAGGTGGGCGACAATGTGCCCTCCAAGCAGGCGGTGATGCTGTCGACCATGTGCGGCCACGGCATGCTGTCCATTAACCTGGCGCAGAAGATGATGAGCTTCGTGAAGGAGAACCGCCGCACACCCAAGGAAGCGGCAGAAACCATGGCCCGCTTCTGCTCCTGCGGTATCTTCAACACCACGCGCGCCCGCCGCATCCTGGAAGATGTGCGGGTGGGCGTGAAGTGAGAGGCACGACCGGCTTTAGCCGGTCAAATCGGTCCAATGGACCGATTTGAGTGCCGAGCGCGCCGAGCTTGAGCGAGGCGCAATCGAAAAATCCAGAAAAAGGCCCGCTGAATCAGCGGGCCTTTTAGTTTGGCGACATTACCTTTGGCAAACCCCGAAAGGCCGAGAGCGGCTCATTTTGAATTTTGTGGCCAACAGAGAGTCGTCACGCCGCAATCAAAGGCCTCTTGCTCGGTCGCATAAACCCCGGATTCGTGTGTCACCTTCCAATACCAGTAATCTTCCTAGCCAGGGCCTGGTGGCTCATGGATGCGTGTCTCTTCGACGAATCTGAATCCACCGGCGCTTTGTATAGTGGAAAATAGCCGAAGCTCGTCTGCACTTTCGACTTGTCGAAAGACGGTCGTGATGGCGTCTGTTCGCAGCGCTGACATGGGTCAACTTCCCTAGCTTGGCTTTTCCCTTAAGGGACGGCCTTGCTGGCTTCCGCTTCCTTCACGATCCGCGCCGCATCGGCCGGCAGCATGTAGCGCTGCGCCACCAGCTTGTCGGCCTGCGCCTTCACCTTGGCGACGTAAGCTGCGTGGCTGGGATAGCGTTCCTCCAGTGAGGGCCGCGGATCGCCCTTGGCCATGCGTTCCGCCTTTGTTGCGGCAAAGGGGATATAGCCGCCGATATTGTTGCAGAAGCGCCCTTTTTCGAACCCGGCGGCAAAGACGTTCCATCCGACATAGGTGCCCAAAGGCGCGGACATCAGCGGCGAGCGGATGCCGTCCAGCTCATTGCCGTCGGCATCGATGCGCGGCATCAGCTGCGGCACGGCCTTGACGATACGTGGCGGGGCCATGGTGATTGCGCCCGTCATATCGGCATAGTCAAAGCTCTTGCCCAGATCGTACTGATAGACTGGCGAATAGGCCGGCCGCGGCACCCCGGCGATCTTGGGAAAGGCCCGATCGTAAGCCGCCGGCGTGATCAGCCCGCCGGATGCCAAAGTCGGATAGATGCTGGGCGGCGGCTCTGTTCCTTTTGTCACCCAGTCCTCCAAAGCGGCGAAAACGGCGCGGTTGGTGTCGGCCGCCGGGTTGGGATTGGAGATCAGCACGCAGGCCTGGGTCGCCGGCGTGACAGAATCGAAGCCGCCACGTCCACCATTGTGCGGGGCGCCCGCATTATAATAGCGCCGCACATTGGCTGGCAGCGGAATATCGGCACGCGCGTCCGTGCCGACAAAATCGGGGCTGGCATGCAGGTCCCAGAATTCCGTCGAGCCCATGATCTCGGCAATCTTGGGGCACGTCTTGTCCTTCAGGCAGCGGTCGAGCAGGCTGTGCCTGCCCTCTCCGCGGCCTGCATCGTTGTAGCTGCTCCACCAATTGGTGCCATCACTGCCCAGCTCGTAAAGGCTCACCAACCCGCCAGGCAAAGCAAAGCGGTGGTTCATGGAAAGCATGCGCGGGCCGACAATGGGATTGAGGCCGTCAAAGACGATGCGGCCGTCCTCGGTGGTATTGAATCCCAGATCCACCAGGCCGCGCAGATAATTGCCCGACTGCGAGACGCCGCGGCCGATCGCCCAGCGCACCTGGCCGGCCAGGGGGTTGGCGGCACTGTTGTCATAACGCAGGAAGGCGACCAGGTCGCGGGTGGCGGCATAACCAATGCCCAGCACTTTTGGACTTTTGGCAGTGAAGGCGAGTATGTAAGCGAGTTTCGGATCAAAACCGCCCTTGACGCAGAGCTTTGTAAGGTCCGGCTTGCCGGGGAATGGCGTGCTGCTGCAATCGGCAAAGGCCCAGTCGCTCTTGGGCACTTCCTTTTGTTCGGTCGGCCGATCATCGGAAGCGCCGGTATAAAGGCGCGCGCCATCGGCCGTCGCCACCTCGAAGCCGCGGCTGCCATACGTCCCTTGCGGCCCATCCTTGACCAGCATGGTGCTGGCGCCGGCGGGCATATCCATGAAGCGCACCGTGACGGGTCCGGTAACCGGCAGCGAGGGCAGATCGATGCGCTGGGCGCCGGGCTTGTCATCCAGATCGCCCTGCCAGCCGCTCAGGACATTGATCTGGCCCTCGCCAAGCGCGGTGGCAGCGCCCCGGCCGCGATTGGACACATCATAAACCAGCACGCCGGAGGCTGCGCCCGCGGGCCGGGCGATGGCGAAGGTCGCGGTGTATTCGACCCGGCCAGCGGCGTTTTTCGGCGCCAGCTTGATGTCGTTGATGATGGCATTGTGGGGGTCGTTCGGGTTCAGCGCGCCGCTGAAATGGCCTTCCAGCAGCTCATAGCCGCCTGGCAGGGGGCCGACCTTTTCCACCGTCAGCCCCGTCACCGCGGCCTCGGCCGGCACAGCCAACAGGCAAACCAGCAGTGCGATTCTGACTTTCATCCCCGCCTCCCTTTTGATGGTCGGGCCGGCAGCCCTTCGCTTTGCTTCGGGTTGCCGGTCGCTCCTTTTTCGGGAAGCATAGCTCAGCGGCGTTTGCGGTCCAGAGAGGCGAACTCTTCGTCGGTCAGGGTCAGGCTCGCGGCTTTGGCATTCTCTTCCAGATGCGCCACTTTGGAGGTGCCGGGAATGGGCAGCATCACCGGCGAGCGCTTGAGCAGCCAGGCTAGCGCCACCTGTCCCGCCGTGGCGCCCTTGGCTTTGGCCAGCTTGTCCAGGGCCCCGCCCGGCCGCGCCAGATCACCATCGCCCAGCGGGTAGTAGGGGATAAAACCGATGCCGTTCTCTTCGCAGTAATCCACCACATCGTCGCTGTCGCGATCGGCCAGGTTGTAGCTGTTCTGCACCGTCGCCACCGGGAACATCTGCGAGGCCTGTTTGATATCCGAGACCGAGACCTCCGATAGGCCGGCGCGGGCGATCACGCCTTCATCCAACAGCTGCTTCACCGCGCCAAACTGCTCGGCACGCGGCACCCGGGAATCGATGCGATGAAGCTGCCAGAGCGCGATCTGCTCCACGCCCAGCTCTTCGCGACTCTTCCGGGCGCTGGCGATCAGATGCTCGGGGCGGCAGTTGATGTGCCACATATTCGGCCCGCTGCGGGTGAAGCCCGCCTTGGTGGCGATCAACAGACCCTTATAGGGATGCAAGGCCTCGCGGATCAGCTGCTCGGACACGTCGGGACCGTAGGAATCAGCTGTGTCGATGAAATCGATGCCAAGCTCCGGCAGCCGTTTCAGCACCCGCAACGCCTCCTTCTTGTCGCGTGGCGGGCCCCACACGCCGGGGCCGGTGATCTGCATGGCGCCAAAGCCCAGGCGGTTCACGGTGATCTTGCCGCCAATCTTGAAGGTCTTGGGCATATGTCCTCCTTGAGCCCGACTAGGAATTCAGGCCGCGCGGCTCCTTGATCACCTGGCGCGTCGGCCAGGTGCGCGGCGTATGCCCGCTGATCTCATGGCCCGCATCATGGGCAAAGCGCCGGTTCCAGATGGTGGCCAGCAGCGATACGGCCGCAACCGTCCAGAAAGCAGCGGTGAAATCGCCGAACTGAACGCGCGCATGGCCACGCAGCACCATCGCGGCCTGCAGCGCGGCGGCGCCGGAGCAGATTCCCACCGACAGCATCAATTGCTGGAAGGTCGTGTAGAAGCTGGTCGCCGCACCCATCCGCTGCTGGCTGACCTCGTCATAGGCAATGGTGTTGAAACCGGTGAACTGGATCGACATAAAAAAGCCGCTCATCACCATCACTGCGAACATCAGGGGCAGCGGCCAACCAGGCCGGAACAGCCCACATACTGCGTAACCGGCGCTGGCGAAAAAGCCGTTCACCACCAGCGTGTCGCGGAAACCCCAACGTCGGAGCAGCGCCGGCGCGATGGGCTTGGCGGCAATGGAGCCGAGCGCCGTGGCCAAGGTCATCGTACCGGACTGGGCCGCGGTGAGACCGAAACCCAGCTGCATCATCAGCGGCAGAAGATAAGGCTGCGCGCCCTGGGTCACCCGGGTGATGGCGCCGGCAATCACCGAAGTTCCGAAGGTCGGGATCTTCATCAGCGAAATATCCATGATGGGATCGCGAGTGCGGCGGGCATGGTAGACATACAGCACCCCCAGCAAGGTGCCCACCGCCAAAAAGCCCAGAGCGACATACGCCATGCCCTCATGGCTGATGAGCTCGAAACCGAACAGGAACAGGCCGAGCGACAGGCTGGAAAGAAAGACGCCCTTGTAATCGGCCTTTTCCGGCACCTCGCCCTTGGTGTTGGAGATGTAGAGGCTGACCAGCACGATGCCGATCAGCCCGGTGGGCACATTGAGGTAAAAGATCCAGCGCCAGGAGTGCAGATAGGTGACGATGAAGCCGCCGACCGGTGGGCCCAGGATCGGACCCACCACGGCGGGGATCAGCACCCAGCTTGTTGCCTGGATCAGGTCGCGCTTTTCCACATTGCGCATCAGCACCAGCCGTCCCACCGGCATCATCAACGCGCCGCCGATCCCCTCGAAAAACCGGGCGATGACCAGGGTGATGACATTGGGCGCGTTGGCGCAGGTGATTGCGCCCAGAAGGAAAATGACGATGGCGCTGCGGAACACATTGCGGGCGCCAAAACGATCGGCGATGCGGCCCGACACGGGAATGAAAATGGCCAGGCTGATCAGATAAGAGGTCAGCGCGATGGAGAGGCTTGTGGCCCTGACCCCCAGATCCCGCGCCATGCTGGGCAGGGCCGTGGCCAGCACGGTACCGTCGAGCTGCTCCATGAACATGGCGGCGCCGACGATCAGGGCGATGGTGCGGAAGTGGGGCTTGCCGCCCCCGGCGGAATGCATGATTTGCCCCGTTTAGGCCCTCCCCAGGGTCTCGCGCAAGAGCCGGTTTTTCCTCGATTTTGCGGCGATTCGCCCCGCCGGGCTATAAGGGGCCAATGGAATCAAGGCTGCGCGATGGACGATGATATTCCGCACGTCCCTACGTCCTGGGGCGAGCTTCTGGACAAGATCTCCATCCTGGAGATCAAGGTCGCCCGGCTTCCCACCGCCCAGGGGCGCGCCAATGCCGGAAAGGAACTGGCGATGCTGCAACAGATCGCAGCGCCGGTTCTTGCCCGGGCCGCGCCTCTCGCGGGGCAGCTCAAAGCCTTGAATGAAACACTATGGGACGTCGAAGACCGGATCCGCGAGCATGAACGGGCGGGTGACTTTGGTGATGGCTTCGTCGCCCTGGCGCGCTCAGTCTACAAGACCAATGACCAGCGCGGTGCGGTCAAGCGGCAGATCAATCTGGTTCTGGGCTCGGCTCTGATCGAGGAAAAAAGCTACAGGCCCTACTAGCGAAAGGGCCCCGGGGACACCCCGGGGCCCTTCTGGCTCAGTAGCCGTACCGATAGCCGTAACCGTAAGCCGGCGGAGGCGGGGGTGGCGGCGGCGGGCCGTAGTCGTACCGGTCATAATAGCGGTCGCGGCTCGAGGCCGCCGCAATGGCGCCCAGGGCAAACAGGCCGATGCCAAGACCGACCAACGTGCCGGTATTATCGTGGCCATGCCAGCCACGGCTGTAACCGTGACCAAAGCCACCGTGATAACCCCGGGCCGAGGCGGCAGTGGCGCCCAGCAGCGACAACGCCATCGTGCCGGCAAGTGCAGCTGAAAGCAGGCGTTTCATGGTGTTCTTCCTTTCTCCATCGATGCCGGCCTTTCGCCTGCATCGTTGAGAAGGATCATGACAGGGCGTCCATGAACCTGTTCTGAGGGGGGCATTTATCTGCCGTTCAGGTTTCCGGATAGGCCTGTCAGCAAATTCAACGGCTTAGGCGGCACCGCAGGATCCGCCGGTCCTACCTGTGGTCTCGGAACCCGTAGAGCAATGTGCAATTGATTCGACGGTTCTCGTAGCCTTCGCGGAACGTGATCGTGTCTGTCTCGTGAAACAGATCGGAATCGAAAATCACGGCCCGGTTCGCACGATAGGGGATGGTAATCGGCCGCGCGCCCGAGCTTTTCAAAAATTGCCGCGCACCGGGAATATCCGTGTTGAACTTCGTGAAGTCCCAATCCATCGGAGCGGCCTTATCCCACACGATGAGCCCACCATGGTCGGGATCGAGATTGGCCTGATCCGGCGTGATCCAGAAATTGACGTTTACGGCCGCCTGATCTGCATGGATCTCGATGCCGTGATGCCGGCTGTCATATTTGAACCCCCATAAATAGACCAGCGGATGCGCGCCGAAAATCGAGGGGAATGTCGTGCGGAATTCCTCGGCGATCTGCGCCAGCAGGGGGCAGGCGAAGCCGCTTTCGGGAAAAGCCCCGAGGTAGCCGCGCGCATATGTCTTGCGCCAGATCGTCGA